>NZ_JBIWGK010000002.1:0-369676 GCF_044763565.1 Streptomyces sp. NPDC096013
ACCCTGGGGGGGGGGGGGGCGGGGGGTGGGGGGCCGCGCGCCTGGGGGGGCGTTTGATCTCGCCAAAACAAAAAAGGGGGGGCGGCCGCCGCTGGGCGGCCGCCCCCTTCACACCGTCACTGATGGCTCGGTGCGCTGCCCGGCCGGAGCCGGGCGGACGTGTCAGTCGCCGAAGATGCCCTGGAACGTGCCGCGGTCCCACTTGTGGTCCGTCTTGCTGGTCGAGGCGTAGACGGGGCCGACGTGCTCGATGACACCGGCGAACATGGTGTTGTCGGTGTGCCCGTAGCCCTTCGAGCCGGTGCCCGCGACGACCCCGTCGTCGTCGTGGGCGAGGGCGGCACCGGCACCGCCGAGCAGGATGCCGACGGTGAGGACGGACGCGGTCAGGGCGGAACGCATACGCATGACTACTCCCAATGATCTCTGGACGACGCACCGGAAAACAAGCACGCCGGTCGGTTCGACACCGCAAACGATCACTGAGAACGCCGTACCGGCGCGCCGCCGCCACGTGAATCACCCCCCGATTCACCCGAACGTGAACCTGCCAGGAGCCATAAGCACCGCTGTACAGGGGTATCCGCACGCACCCCAGGGGCATCCGGTACGTCCGTCACGACATCGCCGCCGACCTGTCCGTCGGCCGTCCGACCGAACGGGCGGAGCTAGGCCGTGTCCGCAAAGTCCCGCCTGCCTCGCGACGCCCGGCACGCACGCTCGCCGCACCGCCCGGAAGCCCAAGTACGTCCAGTACGGGGGCTTCCGGGCGGCACACCGAGCGCACGCACCGGACGCCGCGAGGCCCGCCCTCCGGGCGGACGACGGGACTTTGCGGACACGACCTAGGGGTTCCGAGGGGTCAGCCGCAGCGACAGCCCGTCCAGGACGACATCGAGGCCGTAGGCGAACTTGGCGTCGCGCAGGGCCACCGGATCGGTGGGCGTGGCGGCCGACTCGGCGTAGGAACTGGCGAGATGGGCGTGACCGGCCGCCGCCTGCTGCGCGGCCGGCATCAGGCGGGCGATGAACTCCGCCTCGCTCTCCCCGGACCGCGCGACCGTGGTCAGCCAGGCGGCCTCGGTCGTGCTCATCCCGATGGTGTACGACAGCACGGCGTCGATCGCGCCGCTCGGCTCGGCGAAGCCGACGGCCGTGAACAGCGCGGCGAGCCGCTCGCTGAAGGCCATGAGGTTCGGGCCGAGGTAGGCGAGTCCGGCCTGCCCGAGCACCGAGGACAGCCAGCGGTGCCGTAGCGCGGTCGTACGGAAGGAGGCCGCGGCCTCGGTGACGGCGGCGCGCCAGTCGGCGGCGTCCGCGGCCGGGACGTGGATCTCGGCGGCGACCTCGTCGACGGCCAGCTCCATCAGCTCGTCCTTGGTCGCGACATGCCGGTAGAGGGAGGTCGCGCCGGCGTTGAGGCGGGCGCCGAGCTTGCGCATGCTCAGCGCCTCGATGCCGTCCGCGTCCAGCATCGCGATCGCCTCGCGGACGATCGCGGCGCGGCTCAGCGCGGGCTGGTCGGGTGCGCGCTGCTCGCGGGCCCACACGGAGGGGATGGGCTTCGTCCTGGCGGCCATGGGGCTCCTTCGTGCGGGCTGTGCGGGCGTTGCGGGTCGTGCGTACGTCGTTCGCGTCCAGCGTACAGAGTGCAGGCATTGCGCACACTGTTCCGCTGTGCGTACAGTGTTCGCATCGAAGGAACGGTGTACGCACGACCGGTCGATGTGCGTGATCTGAAGGGAAGCCCCATGGAAACCCGAAACCCGCGACGCTGGTGGATTCTCGTCGTGCTGTGCCTCAGCTCGCTGGTGCTGGTGGTCGACAGCATGGCGCTGACCGTGGCGGTGCCGTCGATGACCGAGAGCCTCGGTGCGAGCGCCCAGGACACGCAGTGGATCCTCGACTCCTACATCCTGGTCTTCGCCGGCCTGCTGCTGACCTCCGGCAGCCTCGGTGACCGCTTCGGCCGGCGGAAGGTGATGCTGATCGGGCTGGTGCTGTTCGGGGCGGCGTCACTGGCGGCCACGTTCTGCACGAACCCCGGCGAGGTGATCGCCGTACGGGTGGCGATGGGGGTGGGCGGGTCGCTGATCATGCCCTCGACGCTCTCGATCCTCATCACCGTCTTCGACGCGGAGGAACGCGGCAAGGCGATGGCGGCTTGGGGTTCGGTGTCGATGCTCGCGCTGGTCGGCAGCCCGGTGCTCGGCGGCGTCCTGATCGACCACTTCTCGTGGCACTCCATCTTCTTCCTCAACGTGCCGGTCGTGGCGCTCGCGTTGGTGGCCGGTGTGACGCTGATGCCGGAGTCCAAGGGGCCCTGGCAGAAGCCGGACCCGCTGGGTGCGGTGCTGTCGGCGGTCGGTATGACGGCGTTGATCTGGTGGATCATCGAGATCCCGCAGCACGGCGCGTTCGGCGGCCGGGGCCTGGTCACCCTCGCGGTGGCGGTGGTGGGCCTGGCCGGATTCGTGATCTGGGAGAACGTCACGCCGACCCCGATGGTCCCGCTGGTCCTCTTCAAGCACCGTGATTTCAGCGGCGGTTCGCTCTCCCTGACCCTGGTCCAGATCGGCAACGGCGGGCTGCTGCTCGTCCTCACCCAGTACCTGCAGTTCGTCCTCGGCTACTCACCGGTGAAGGCGGGCCTGGCCTTCGTCCCGATGGCGGTCACCGCGCTGGCCGGTAACGCGGCGGGCGCCAAGTTCACGGTGAAGTACGGCCACCGCTACCTCATCCTGGCGGGCATGCTGGTGATGGCGTCCTCCTTCGTCCTGCTGACGACGGTCACCGCGGACACCGGCTTCACCGTCCCCGCGGTCGCCCTCGGCCTCCTCGGCCTGGGCGCGGGTCTCGCGATGCCGGCGGCGGTGGGCGCGCTCATGGGCACGATCCCGGAGGACAAGGCGGGCGTCGGCTCCGCGCTCAACGACACGATCCAGCAGGCGGGTACGGCCCTGGGCATCGCGATCCTCGGCTCCCTCCTGTCGAGCGGCTTCGCCGACGAGATGCCCTCCGGTACGTCCGACACGGCCCGCCACTCGATCGGCGGGGCGCTGGCCGCGGCGCACGGGGACCCGGGGCTGATCCGGACGGCTCGCGAGGCGTTCACCAACGCCATGTCAACGACCTTCATGGTCAGCGCGGTCGGGGTCGTGGCGGCGGCGGTACTGGCGGCTGTGGTGATGCGGGACGGGAAGGGAAAGCCGATGACCGAGGCCCAGGAGAAGCCGGCGGCAAGCGAGTTGGCCGCCTGACCCGGGCGGGCTCACCTCACACGGAGCGCGAGGCCGTCGCCCACAGCGGGCGACGGCCTCGCCGCGTCCGGCGGGGGGTCGTCCCAAGTGGCCGTAAGCGAGAAGGAGTTCGACGATGCCCGAAGAGATCCCGATCACCGGTGACCGGTGCGGCCACGTCGTGGCTCACAAGGCCCTTTCCATGCAGACCAGTTGATCCCGGTCGTCCCATGACGCGGTGACCGTGAAGCCGAGCCGTTCGTACAGTGCGATCGCCCCGGTCCGCCACTTCCACACCGACAACCGCACGGCGCCCGCACCGCTCTCCGCCGCATGGGCGAGCGCCGCACCGAGGAGATCCGAGGCGACACCCCGGCCCCGGAACGCCGGTTCCGTCCAGAGCCGCTTGATCTCCGACCGCCCGTCGACGGGGGCGGTCACCACCAGACAGCCCACCGCGGTGCCCCCGCTCACGGCCACGAGCACGACGTCGTCGACGAACGCGGTCCGGGGGTCCGAGATCTCCGCCCGGTACCGGTCCGGCAGCCCGTCCACCTCGGCGACGGGCACCCCCTTCTCGGCCTCCGTCCGCAGGTGGTACGCCGCCAGCAACGGCCCCACCCCGTCCTCGGCGGAGAGGGCCGGGCCCGGTCGACGGACGATGGAAACCTCGCGCTGATCAGCCATGACGTCAAGTATCCAGGGGTGAGGAGGCGATGGGTCCGACATCGAGGACGGTGCCGTGACGCCCCGGACGACGCCACGGCATGATTCCGCCGCCTCCGAGCCTCAACTCACCCCACGCTCACCGCACTCCATGCCGCGCCCACCGCGGCGTACTCCGGACTCCCCACCCCGTAGAGGTCCTTGGCCGCGTTGAGGGTCGCCGTCCGGGCTCCGGCGTAGTTCGTTGAGGACGTCATGTAGACCGTCAATGCCCGGTACCAGATGGCCCCCAGCTTGTTCCGCCCGATGCCGCTCACCGAAGAGCTGTTGCACGTGGGCGAGTTGTAGCTCACGCCGTTGATGGTCTTCGCTCCGCTGCCCTCCGCGAGGAGGTACGCGAAGTGGTTCGCGACGCCCGACGAGTAGTGGACGTCCAGGTTCCCGACCGACGAGCTCCAGCAGTCCGCGGAATTGCCGTCCTTGGAGGGCTGGTCCATGAACCGCAGCGCCGCCTTGCCGAAGCCCGCCCGCACGATCTTCTCGCCGATGAGGTAATCGCCCGGGTCGGAGGAGTTGTTGGCGTACCACTCCACCAGCGTGCCCATGATGTCCGAGGTCGCCTCGTTGAGCCCGCCGGACTCGCCCGAGTACGTCAGCGCCGCCGTTTTGGAGGTCACGCCGTGCGACATCTCGTGCCCGGCGACATCCAGCGCCACCAGCGGACCGAGCTGCGTCCCGTCACCGTCGCCGTACGTCATGCAGAAGCAACTGTCGTCCCAGAAGGCGTTGTTGTAGCTGTTGCCGTAGTGCACGCGGTTGTACGACCCCTTGCCGTCGCCCGCGATGCCGTTGCGGCCGTGCACGTTCTTGTAGTAGTCCCAGGTCTCGTCGGTGCCGTACTGCGCGTCGACCGCGGCCGTGGAACGGTCCGAACTCGCCCCGGTTCCCCAGTGGTTGTCGGCGTCCGTGAAGAGCGTGGCCGGGGCGCGGCTGATGCAGATGCCGAGGATGCACAGGTCGGTCTTGTTCGCCGCGTCACCGGTGTAGGTGCCGCCGCGCGTGGCGTCCTTGAGCTGATACGTCGACCCCGACAGCGTCGTCTCCAGCGGCACCGTCCCGCTGTACAACGACTTCCCGTCACCGGCCGCCGTCTCCACACTGTCCCAGGCGTCGATCTGCGCGCCGGTCCTGGCATCGGTCAGCACCGTGCGGGCGACCGGGTTGCCGAGCGAGTCCTTGGCGACCGCGTTCGTCCGCCAGGCGAGCTTCGGGGTGCCGTGCAGGGCGTCGACTATCAACTCCGGCTTGGCCGTTACGCTCTTCAGCGCCTCGCCGAGATTCGCCGCCCGCAACGCGTTCACCGCCAGGTCCGCCGCCTTCGGGGCGGCCACCTTCGGCGTCACGGACGACAGGGATATGGAGTTCCGGGTCGCGCGGTCGGCGCTCCGGTAGGCGCCGTTGGGCGCCAGGTGGACCACGAAGTCGCCGCCGAGGACCGGGAGTTGGCGGTAGGTGCGGTCGTAGCGGACGTGCTGCGTGCCGTCCGCGTCGACGATCACGTCACGGACCGACGTGTCCTCCGAGGCCGTGAGCCCCAGGCTCGCGGCGTGCGCCACCAGCGCGGAGGCGGCGTGCGCGATCGCGTCGGCCCGGGTCGGCCGGTCGGCCGCGTGGGCGGTGGGGGCGAGGGTGGCGGCCAGCAGGGTCGCGGCACCGACGGCGACACCGGCCGTGGCGAGCCGGGAACCCCGGACACGCCGTGCTTGACTCATCGTTCTCATCGGTCTCCTCGGGAACGAAAGTGGGGGAGGGGAGAGGGAGTTGATGTTGACTTAGATTTAAGGGGGCATGACATGTCGTGTCCATAGCGCGTGCAAAGACTCCTGAGCACCCGCACCCCGTTCCCACTCACCCCCCCGCACCACTCACCCCCGGCCCCGGCACCCGGGTCAAGGAGAGAGATGACGCCGCCACCCCTCCCCTTCTTCGTCTACGGCACCCTCCGCCCCGGCGAGCCCAACCACGACCTGTTCCTGCGCGGCCGTACGCACTCCGAAGAGCGGGCACGCCTCCACGGCGCCGCCCTCTACGACGGCCCCGGCTACCCGTACGCCGTGGCCGCCCCCGGCGCGGTGACCGTCGGCGAACTCGTCACCGCGCACCGCGAGGCCTACCCCCAACTCCTCAGGGAACTGGACCGGCTTGAGGAGTACATCCCCGGCGACGCGCGCAACCTCTACGAACGCGTCGAGCGCGAGGTCGCCCGCGACAGCGACGGCACGGCCGTCCGCGCCTGGGTGTACCTCGCCGCCCCCGCCGTCACCGCCCGGCTCCGCGCCCACGGCAGGCTGATCGAGGGCGGCGACTGGACCGACCGCCGCTGACGGGACCTCAGCGGGCGGACGCCAGCGCCCGTGTGACGCCGGTCTCCTTGTGCCCGAGGAACGTCGGATCGGGGTGGAACACCACGTCCAGCGCCGCCTTGCCGGCCGCCAGGACCTCGCGGGTGCCGCCGTAGTACCAGGTCACGTTGTGCGACTCGTCGACCCCGACGCCGTACGAGGTGACGCCCGCCGCGTCGCACAGGGCGACCGCGCGCCGGATGTGGAAGTTCTGGCTGATGAGGACCGCACTGTCGACGCCGAAGATCTTCTTCGCGCGGACGCAGGAGTCCCAGGTGTCGAAACCGGCGTAATCGGTCACCACGCGCGCGCGGGGCACCCCGTGTCGCGCCAAGTAGACGCGCATCGCGTCCGGTTCGTCGTAGTCCTTGCGGCTGTTGTCGCCGGTCACCAGGACGACCTTCACCCGGCCCTCCCGGTACAGCGTCGCCGCCGCGTCCAGCCGGTGCGCGAGATACGGCGACGGCTCGCCGTCCCACAGCCCGGCCCCGAAGACCACGGCGACGTCCGTGCGCGGCGCGTCCTGGACGGTCCGCAGCCGGTCGGCCGTCGCCACCCACAGCCAGGTGGCCGGAAGCAGCGCGAGGACACACCCGGCGGCCACCACCTGCACGAGCTGCCGCCATCCGGCACGCGTGCGCGGCAGCCGTGGTCTGCGGAGTTCCAGGCGACGCATGAGAAGGGCCCCTCCCGTTCGGGTTCGACAGTCACAGACGCGCCGTGACCCGCCGCGGTTCTCACACCGCCCGGCACCCCACCGTGAACCCCCGGAAAAGACCCGTGTCCCCAGTGCAACGGGATGGCAACCTCCCCCCGCCACCATCACTTCATGACGCCGTCGAACCCACCCCGCGAGGACCGCACCCCTGGCAGCACGCCCACCCTCGTCCTGGTGGCCCACGGCAGCCGCGACCCGAGAGCCCTGCACACCGTACGAGCCCTCCAGGCCCGCGTCCGCGCCCTGCGCCCCGGGCTCCCCGTCCACCTGGGGCACATCGAACTGAACGAACCCCGCCTCCCGGACACCCTCGACCGACTCCCCACCCGGGAGGCGGTCCTGGTTCCCCTCCTCCTGTCCCGCGGCTACCACGTGAAGCAGGACATCCCCGAACTGGCCGCCCAGGCACAGGCACACGCGCGCGTGGCACCCCCTCTGGGCCCCCACCCCCTCCTGGTGGAGACCCTCCACGACCGCCTGGTGGAGGCGGGCTGGCCCCCAAGGCCCCGCAAGGCGAGCGCCGTGGTCCTGGCCGCGGCGGGCTCCCGGGACCCGGAGTCGACGCTGGACACCGCCCGCACGGCCCACCTCCTGTCCGCCCGCCTGGGCGTCCCGGTGCTCCCGGCCTACGCCTCGGCGGCGACCCCCACCGTCCCCGAGGCAATCCACACCCTCACCACCCGCGGCCACCACAGGGTGGCGGTGGCCTCCTGCTTCACGGCCCCGGGCCGCTTCGCGACCCAGTGCGCGAACGCCGCCCCGTGGATCGCTTCCGCTCCGCTGGGAGCCCACCCCGCGATGGCGAGGCTGATCCTCCACCGCTACGACCAGACCCTCGCGGCAACGGCGCCCATGCGACCGGAACTGGCCTCGACCTGAAACGAGCCCCAACACACCCGCGCCCGCCGCCAATCCGCACCGGGCAACCGCTTACGCGCCCCTCAACTCCCGAATTGTCACTGCCGCCGCTTACTGTCGAAGCATGGACGGCACAGCACCACCCCCCGCTTACGACCCGACGTCAGTCGACCGCTGGGCGGCCGAGCCCGACAAACGCCCCGGCCGCACCGCCTTCCAACGCGACCGCGCCCGCGTACTGCACTCCGCCGCCCTGCGCCGCCTCGCGGGCAAGACCCAGGTCGTCACCCCAGGCACTCGCAGCCAGGCCTGGGACGCCAGCCCCCGCACCCGTCTGACCCACTCCCTGGAGTGCGCCCAGGTGGGCCGCGAGCTGGGCGCCGCCCTCGGCTGCGACCCGGACCTCGTGGAGGCCGCCTGCCTCTCCCACGACCTCGGTCATCCCCCCTTCGGCCACAACGGCGAACAGGCCCTCAACGAATTCGCCGACGACTGCGGCGGCTTCGAGGGAAACGCGCAGTCCCTGAGACTCCTCACCCGCATCGAACCGAAGCGCTTCGTGAGAAGTGACACGACGGACGAGATGGTGAGCGTCGGCCTCAACCTCACCCGGGCCACCCTGGACGCGGCCACCAAGTACCCCTGGCCGCGCGGAGCCCGCCCCACCGACCCCGCGTCCCCCAAGTTCGGTGTCTACGAGGACGACAGGCCCGTCTTCGACTGGGTCCGCAAGGGCGCCCCCGGCACCCGCACCTGCTTCGAGGCCCAGGTGATGGACTGGTCGGACGACGTGGCGTACTCGGTGCACGACGTGGAGGACGGCCTGCACGCCGGCCACATCGACCCGAACTACCTCCACGCCGAGCCGGAGCGCCAGGAGGTCTTCCAGGTGGCCATCGGCCGCTACGTCCCGGCGGACACCGACCCCGCCGAACTCGCCGAAGCCCTGGACCGCCTCCAGGACGAGCCGTGGTGGCCGCACGGCTACGACGGCTCGGCCGTGGCGCAGGCCCGCCTCAAGGACGCCACCAGCCAGCTCATCGGCCGCTTCTGCCTGGCCGCCGAGACCGCCACGCGCGCGGCGTACGGCACCGGCCGCCTCACCCGCTACGACGCCGAACTCGTCGTACCGCGGGAGGCGCGGCTGGAATGCGCGGTCCTCAAGGCGGTCGCCGACCGGTATGTGATGCAGCGTGCGGAGCAGGCGCGGATCCGCGCCGACGAGCGGATCGTGGTCGCCGAACTCGCCGAGGCGCTCACCACGCGCGCGCCCGACGGGCTGGAGCCGCAGTTCCGCGCGCAGTTCGACGAGGCGCCCGACGACCGCGCCCGCAAGCGGGTGATCGTGGATCAGATCGCCTCGCTGACGGACGCGTCGGCGCGGTCTCTTCACGCGCATCTCACATCACTGGGGCACAGTGACGCGAAACAAGCCCGAATGTGACCCTCCGTGGCCTGATCGGGCCACACCCCCTTCCCGCATCACGCTGCGTGCGGGACGCTCGCATATGGCGGCATCATTACGAGGAGGCATCAAGTGGTCGACGCGGATCAGACGTTCGTCATCATCGGAGGAGGCCTGGCCGGCGCCAAGGCGGCCGAGACGCTCCGAGCGGAGGGCTTCACCGGCCGCGTGATACTGATCTGCGACGAACGCGACCACCCGTACGAGCGTCCGCCGCTGTCCAAGGGCTACCTCCTCGGCAAGGAGGAGCGCGACAGCGTCTTCGTGCACGAACCCGCCTGGTACGCGCAGAACGACATCGAACTGCACCTCGGCCAGACCGTCGACGCCGTCGACCGTGCGGCGAGGACGGTCCGCTTCGGGGACGACGGCACCCTTGTCCACTATGACAAGCTGCTCATCGCCACCGGCTCGGAGCCCCGCCGCCTCGACATCCCGGGCACGGACCTCGCCGGCGTCCACCACCTGCGCCGCCTCTCGCACGCCGAGCGCCTCAAGAACGTGCTGGCCTCCCTCGGCCGGGACAACGGCCACCTGGTGATCGCCGGCGGCGGCTGGATCGGCCTGGAGGTCGCCGCGGCGGCCCGGGAGTACGGCGCCGAGGTCACCGTCGTGGAACCGTCCCAGACACCGCTGCACGGCGTCCTCGGCCCCGAACTGGGCCAGATCTTCGCCGACCTGCACGCCGAGCACGGAGTGCGGTTCCACTTCGGCGCCCGGCTCACCGAGATCGTCGGCCAGGACGGCATGGTGCTGGCCGCCCGCACCGACGACGGCGAGGAGCACCCGGCGCACGACGTCCTCGCGGCCATCGGCGCGGCCCCGCGCACCGCGCTCGCCGAGGCGGCGGGCCTCGACCTGGCCGACCGCGCGCACGGCGGCGGCATCGCGGTCGACGAACGGCTGCGCACCTCCGACCCCGACATCTACGCGGCCGGTGACGTGGCCGCCTTCCACCACGCCCTGTTCGACACCCGCCTCCGGGTGGAGCACTGGGCGAACGCGCTCAACGGCGGCCCGGCGGCGGCCCGCGCGATGCTCGGCAAGGACGTCACCTACGACCGCGTGCCCTATTTCTTCTCCGACCAGTACGACCTGGGTATGGAGTACTCCGGCTGGGCGCCCCCGGGCTCCTACGACGAAGTGGTGATCCGGGGAGACGCGGGCAAGCGCGAGTTCATCGCCTTCTGGATGAAGGAGGGCCGGGTGCTGGCCGGGATGAATGTGAATGTGTGGGACGTCACAGAGCCCATCCAGCAGCTCATCCGCTCCCGGGCGCGGGTGGACACCGAGGCCCTCGCGGACCCACACGTTCCGCTGGACAGCCTGGGCGCCAAGAGCTCCTCGTAGTCACTGCTGTCAGTCCGGCCCCGTAGAATTCACGCGTGGCAGGACGGATCAACGACGAGGACGTGAAGGCGGTTCGGGACGCGGTCCCGATCGACGCCGTGGTGTCCGAGTACCTCCAGCTGCGGAACGCGGGCGGCGGCAACCTCAAGGGTCTCTGCCCGTTCCACGACGAGAAGTCGCCGTCCTTCCAGGTCAGTCCGAGCAAGGGTCTCTTCCACTGCTTCGGCTGCCAGGAGGGCGGCGACACCATCACGTTCGTGATGAAGGTCGACCACCTCACGTTCTCCGAGTCGGTCGAGCGCCTGGCCGCCCAGGCCGGCATCACCCTGCGGTACGAGGAGGGCGGGTACAACCCCTCCCACCAGCGCGGCGAGCGCATCCGCCTGGTCGAGGCCCACAAGGTCGCCGCCGACTTCTATGTGGAGCAGCTCGCCGTCAGCCCCGAGGCGGACGCCGGCCGCAAGTTCCTCGCCGAGCGCGGCTTCGACCAGTCCGCCGCCGAGCACTTCTCCGTCGGCTACAGCCCGCAGGGCTGGGACCACCTCACCAAGTACCTCCGCGGCAAGGGCTTCAGCGACAAGGAGATCCTGCTCTCCGGCCTCGCCCAGGAGGGCCGCCGCGGCCCCATCGACCGCTTCCGCGGCCGTCTGATGTGGCCGATCCGCGACATCGGCGGCGAGGTCGTCGGCTTCGGCGCGAGAAAGCTCTACGAGTCGGACAACGGCCCGAAGTACCTCAACACGCCCGACACCGCGATCTACAAGAAGTCGCAGGTCCTCTACGGCATCGACCTCGCCAAGAAGGACATCGCGAAGTCCTCCCGCGCGGTCGTCGTCGAGGGCTACACGGACGTCATGGCCTGCCACCTCGCCGGAGTCACCACCGCCATCGCTACCTGCGGCACGGCCTTCGGCGGCGACCACATCAAGATCCTCCGCAGGCTCCTGATGGACAACGGCTCGGCGCGCGTGATCTTCACCTTCGACGGCGACGCGGCCGGCCAGAAGGCGGCCCTGCGCGCCTTCGAGGACGACCAGAAGTTCGCCGCCGAGACGTACATCGCGATTGCCCCGGACAACATGGACCCCTGCGAGCTGCGCCTCGCCAAGGGCGACGCGGCGGTCGCCGACCTCGTCGAACCCCGCACCCCGCTCTTCGAGTTCGCGCTCCGCCAGATCGTCGTCCGCTACGACCTCGACACCCCCGCGGGCCGCGCCGCCGCCCTGGACGAGGCCGCCCCGATCGTCGCCCGCATCAAGAACAGCGGCGCGCAGCACGAGGTGGCCGTCCAGCTCGCCGGCATGCTCGGCATCCTGGACACCCAGTTCGTGGTCAAGAGGGTCGCCCAGCTGGCCCGTTGGGCCCGCGACCGCGGCGGCAAGGGCCCCGCACCGGCCAGGGGCGCCGACCGGCAGCAGTACGACACCGCCCCGCGCACCGCCACCGGCGGCCCCGCCCTCACCCTCCGCAACCCGGTCTTCGCCACCGAGCGCGAACTGCTCAAACTCGCCCTCCAGCGCCCCGACCTGGTCTCCCCGGCCTTCGACGCGTACGGCGTCGACGAGTTCACCGCTCCGCCCTATGCCGCCGTACGCGAGGCGATCATGGAGGCGGGCGGCGCCGAGTACGGCCTTCAGGACGCCCAGGACTATCTGGTCCGGGTCCGCGAGGCCGCCCCGGACGACGCCGTCCGCGCGATGGTCACCGAGCTGGCCGTCGAGGCGATCCTGCGCCGCACGGTCGACGAGAACTACGCGGGCGAACAGCTCGTCACCGTCCGCCGCAGAGCCGTGGTCCGCCGGATCCGCGACATCCAGGGCACGCTGACCCGCCTGGGCAGCCTCGGCGACTCCGCCGAACTGGCCGCCGTACAGAACGAGTTGTGGGTGCTCCAGCAGTACGACCAGGCACTCCAGGTGCACGGCGCCACAGCGCTCTGAGCACGTAGTCACGGGACGGACTCAAAAAGTCACCGCACGCCCCTCGTGGCAGCGATGTGTCGTACTCCACACTGGGTTCCGGTGCCTGAGTCCTCGGAGCGCGGCCGATCCGTTCCCAGCGGGTCCTTCACCCCCGCGGTTCCGCTCATCGAGTACGGGACGGACAGCGGCGAGGCCGCCGACTCCGCCCCTGAAGTACCGCTGCCGTACCCGCCGGCAGCGATCATCCTGGAGGTCGCCCCCGTGCAGACCCAGACCCTCGACCAGACCGAGACCAGCACGACGGACGGCGCGGAACCGGAAGCGGAGACCGATGTCCTCGCGACCGTCCCTCCGCAGAGCCGCGCCGCGCACCACCCCGAGACCGCGGACCCGGAGAGCCCGCCCGAGCTCGAAGAACCGACGGCCGAAGCGGTGGAGACCGCCGAGGCCACCGAGCCCGACGTACGGCCCCGCGGCCGGGTCGCCGCCGACAACGGCGCACCCTCCTCGGACCTGTTCCGCCAGTACCTCCGCGAGATCGGCCGCATCCCGCTGCTCACCGCGGCCGAGGAGGTCGACCTCGCCCGCCGTGTCGAAGCCGGTCTGTTCGCCGAGGAGAAGCTCGGCAGCGCCTTCGACCTGGACAGCCAGCTCGCCGTCGACCTCGACAGGCTGGTCGTCATGGGCCGGATGGCCAAGCGCCGTCTGATCGAGGCGAACCTGCGGCTGGTCGTCTCCGTCGCCAAGCGGTACGTCGGGCGCGGGCTGACCATGCTCGACCTCGTCCAGGAGGGAAACCTCGGGCTGATCAGGGCGGTCGAGAAGTTCGACTACGCCCGCGGGTACAAGTTCTCGACGTACGCGACCTGGTGGATCCGCCAGGCCATGTCCCGCGCCCTCGCCGACCAGGCCCGCACGATCCGCGTCCCGGTGCATGTCGTCGAGCTGATCAACCGGGTCGTCCGCGTCCAGCGCCGGATGCTCCAGGAGCGCGGCTACGAGCCGACGCCGGAGGAGGTGGCCGACCACCTCGACCTCGCGCCCGAGCGCGTCAGCGAGGTGCTCCGGCTCGCCCAGGAGCCGGTTTCGCTGCACGCGCCGGTGGGGGAGGAGGACGACGTCGCCCTCGGGGACCTGATCGAGGACGGCGACGCCACCAGCCCCGTCGAGTCGGCGGCGTTCCTGCTGCTGCGGCAGCACCTCGACGTCGTGCTGTCGACGCTGGGGGAGCGGGAGCGGAAGGTCGTACAGCTGCGGTACGGGCTGGCGGACGGGCGTCCGCGCACGCTGGAGGAGATCGGGCGGATCTTCGGCGTGACCCGGGAGCGGATACGGCAGATCGAGTCCAAGACGCTGAACAAGCTGCGGGACCACGCTTTCGCGGATCAGCTGAGGGGCTATCTGGACTGATGCCGGGCGCGGGCCCGGTGGGGGCCGGTCGCGCAGTTCCCCGCGCCCCTGAAGGCACCTCGGCTGAGGTCGCTTTTTAGGGGCGCGGGGAACTGCGCGACCAGCCACGACGGGCCGGCACACACACGACGGCCCCTCGTGGCACTCACCGCAGAACGGCTAGTCCACTTCCGCCACCGCCTGGGCGAACTGCGCCTTGTACAGCCGCGCGTACGCCCCGTCCGCCGCCAACAGGTCGGTGTGCGCGCCCTGTTCGACGATGGAGCCGTTCTCCATGACGAGGATCGTGTCCGCGTCCCGGATCGTGGAGAGCCGGTGCGCGATCACGAACGACGTGCGGCCATGGGCGAGTTTGGCCATCGCCTTCTGGATCAACACCTCCGTGCGGGTGTCCACGGAGGACGTCGCCTCGTCCAGGACCAGGATCGTCGGGTCGGACAGGAACGCCCGCGCGATGGTGATGAGCTGCTTCTCACCGGCGCTGACGCCCGTGCCCTCGTCGTCGATGACCGTGTCGTAGCCCTCGGGCAGCGTACGGACGAACCGGTCGGCGTGCGCCGCCCGCGCCGCCTCCTCGATCTCGCCCCGGGTGACCTCGCGGGAGGCCCCGTACGCGATGTTGTCGGCGATGGAGCCGCCGAACAGCCAGGTGTCCTGGAGCACCATGCCGATCCCGGCCCGGAGTTCGTCCCGGGACATCCGCGCGATGTCCACGCCGTCGAGGGTGATGCGCCCGCCGGAGACCTCGTAGAACCGCATGAGGAGGTTGACCAGGGTCGTCTTGCCCGCGCCGGTGGGGCCGACGATCGCGACCGTGTGGCCCGGTTCCACCGTCAGCGAGAGGTCCTCGATGAGCGGCTTGTCGGGGTCGTAGCGGAAGGAGACGTGCTCCAGGGCGACCAGGCCGCGGAGTTCGGCGGGGCGTTCGCTCGGCATCGGGTCGGGGGCCTGCTCCTCGGCGTCGAGGAGTTCGAAGATCCGCTCGGCCGAGGCGACTCCGGACTGGACCAGGTTCGCCATCGACGCGACCTGGGTCAGCGGCATGGAGAACTGGCGCGAGTACTGGACGAAGGCCTGCACGTCTCCGATGGAGAGTGCGCCGGACGCGACGCGCAGGCCGCCGACCACCGCCACCAGCACGTAGTTGAGGTTCGAGACGAACATCATCAGCGGCTGCATGACCCCGCTGTTGAACTGCGCCCTGAAGCCCGCCTCGTACAGCGCGTCGTTCTGCTCGGCGAACAGCTGCGCCGACTCGTCCTGCCGGCCGAAGACCTTCACCAGGTTGTGCCCGGTGTACATCTCCTCGACGTGCGCGTTGAGCTTGCCGGTCGAGCGCCACTGCTGCACGAAGTGCGGCTGCGAGCGCTTGCCGATGCGGGTGGCGACGAGGAACGACAGCGGCACGGTCACCAGCGCCACCAGGGCGAGCAGCCAGGACACCCAGAACATCATCGCGAGGACGCCGATGATCGTGAGCAGCGAGTTGATCAGCTGGCCCATCGACTGCTGGAGCGTCTGCCCGATGTTGTCGATGTCGTTGGTCGCGCGGGACAGCACCTCACCGCGCTGCCGCTTGTCGAAGTACGACAGCGGCAGCCGCGACATCTTCGTCTGCACGCTCTCGCGCAGCCGGAACATGGTCCGGTTGACCGCCCGGTTGACCATCCGGGTCGCCACCGCCATCAGCAGCCCGGCCACCAGGAACGTGCCCAGCGCGAGCAGCAGCACATGCCCCACCGAGGTGAAGTCGATGCCCTTGCCCGGCGTGAAGTCCGTGCTCTTGAGCATGTCCGCGACCGAACCCTGGCCGCGGTCGCGCATCGCCTGGAGTGCCTGCGCCTTGGTCGTCCCGGCCGGCATCTGCCGCCCGATGATGCCCGCGAACACCAGGTCGGTGGCGTTGCCGAGGATCTTCGGCCCGACCACGTTCAGGCCGACGCTCACCACCACGCACATCAGCAGGATGCCGATGGTCAGCCGCTCCGGCCTGAACTGGCCGATCAGCCGCTTGCCGGACACCTTGAAGTCCATCGAACGGGCGTCGGGGCCCGTCCCGGCCATCATCCGCCCCATGGGCCCGGCCATCAGGCAGCCTCCGCTTCCGTCAGCTGGGAGAGCACGATCTCCCGATACGTCTCGTTGTCCGCCATCAGTTCGTGATGGCGGCCCGTCCCCACGACCCGGCCCTCGTCGAGTACGACGATCCGGTCGGCGTCCCTGATGGTGGCCACCCGCTGCGCCACGATCACCACGGTCGCCTCGGCGGTCTCCTGCGAGAGCGCCGCCCGCAGCGCCGCGTCGGTCGCGTAGTCGAGGGCGGAGAAGGAGTCGTCGAAGAGGTAGATCTCCGGCCGCTGCACCAGCGTCCGGGCGATCGCGAGCCGCTGCCGCTGACCGCCGGAGACGTTGGTGCCGCCCTGGGCGATGGGGGAGTCGAGGCCGTTCTCCAGCCCCTCGACGAAGCCCTTGGCCTGCGCCACCTCCAGCGCGTGCCACAACTCCTCGTCGGTCGCGTCGGGATTGCCGTAGCGAAGGTTGGTCGCGACCGTGCCCGCGAAGAGGTACGGCTTCTGCGGGACCAGGCCGACCGTCTTGGCGAGCAGCACCGGGTCGATCGTCGACACGGCGACACCGTCGACGAGGACCTCGCCGTCGGTCGCGTCGACCAGACGCGGGACCAGACTCAGAAGGGTGGACTTCCCGCTGCCGGTCGAGCCGATCACGGCCGTCGTCTCGCCCGGGCGGGCCACCAGGTCGATGGACTTCAGCACGGGTTCCTCGGCGCCCGGGTAGCAGAACCCGCCCCCGCGGATCTCCAGGTGCCCGTGCCGGCGCAGCTCGGTGACGGGCGCGAGCGGCGGCACGACACTGCTCTCGGTGTCGAGGACCTCTTCGATGCGCTCGGCACAGACCTCCGCGCGCGGCACCATCATGAACATGAAGGTGGCCATCATCACGGACATCACGATCTGCATGAGGTAGGCGAGGAACGCGGTCAGGTCGCCGATCTGCATTCCGCCGCTGTTGATCCGGTGCGCACCGAACCACACGACGGCGATCGACGACAGGTTCACCGTGGTCATGACCACCGGGAACATCAGCGCGAGCAGGTTGCCGGTCCTCAGCTGCATCTCGGTGAGATCGCTGTTGGCCTTCCGGAACCGGTCCTTCTCGTACTCGTCCCGGACGAAGGCACGGATCACGCGGTTGCCGGTGATCTGCTCGCGCAGCACCCGGTTGACCGCGTCGAGCCGCACCTGCATGGACCGGAACAGCGGCCGCAGCCGGCGCACGATCAGCGTCACGCAGAGGGTCAGCGTCGGCACCACGGCGACCAGCACCCCGGACAGCGGCACATCCAGACCGAGCGCCAGGATGATCCCGCCGACGCACATGATCGGCGCCGACACCAGCAGCGTGAACGTCATCAGGGTCAGCATCTGGACCTGCTGGACGTCGTTGGTCGTCCGGGTGATCAGCGAGGGCGCGCCGAACTGGCCGACCTCGCGGGCCGAGAACGACTGCACCCGGTCGAAGATGGCACCCCGGATGTCCCGGCCGACGGCGGACGCGGTGCGCGCGCCGAAGTAGACGGCACCGGTGTTGCACACGACCTGGACCAGCGAGATCCCGATCATCAGGGCGCCGAAGGACAGGATGTAGCCGGTGTCACCCTTCACCACACCGTTGTCGATGATGTGCGCGTTCAGAGTGGGCAGGTAGAGGGTGGCGCAGGTCTGCAGAAACTGCAGCAGCACCAGAAGAAGGATGGGTTTCCTGTAGGGCCTGAGATAGGTCCGCAGAAGTCGTATGAGCACGCTGGGTCTCTCGGAGTCGGCGGGTGGAGGGCGGGCGGTGTGCCCCTCGCCCCTATCGTCGGACACTCCACCCGCGTTACCTCAACCGATTAAGCCAACAGCAGTGCCCAACGCGCCGTTATGCACCCTTGAGTGCCCTCTTCAGGCCGACGACCGCACATAGCTACGAGCGGAACGCGCCCGGATGCGTCTGTTCCCGTACCGACACGTACTGCTGCCGCACGGCCTGTCCTACGGCCAGTTCGTCGCCCGGCTCGAAGACCTGGGCGACCGGTCCCTGCCAGGGCGGCGGGTTGCGCGGGTCCAGGGTGCCCTGCGAGACCCCGAGCGCCCACGCGGCCTGCCGGGCGGCGCCGATCGCGGCGTAGTCGGCGGGCTGCGGTACGACGACCTGCGTCCCGAACAGCGCGGGCGCCGCGGCCTGCACGGCGGGCAGCTCGGCGGCAGGCCCCAGCAGGAAGAGCCGCCGTACGGCCACGCCCCGCCCGCGCAGCACGTCCAGCGCGTCCGCGAGCCCGCACAGCATGCCCTCGAACGCGGCCCGCGCCAGATGCTCCGCCTTCATCGACTCCCGCCGCAGCCCGGCCAGCGTCCCGGCGGTGTGCGGCAGATTCGGCGTCCGCTCGCCCTCCAGATAGGGCAGGAACACCAGCCCGTGCGCCCCCGGCGTCGACTTCATCGCCAGCTCGGACAGACTCTCCAGATCGGGCAGCCCGAGCAGCTCGGCGGCGCCCCGCAGGGTCCGTACGGCATTGAGGGTGGTGACGACCGGCAGATGCATCCCGGTCGCGTCGGCCAGCGAGGTGATCATCCCGCTCTGGTCGACGAGCGCCTCGGGGTGTACGGCCATCACGGACCCGGAGGCCCCGAGCGACACGACCGCGTCCCCGAAGCCGATCCCGAGCCCGAAGGCGGCGGCCATCGTCTCGCCGGTTCCTGCGGAGATCAGCAGCCCCTCCGGGGTCGTACCGGCCGCTTCGGACGGGCCGATCACCTCGGGGAGCATGGCCTGGTGGCCGAGGGCGAGGTCGACGAGATCGGGCCGGTAGCCACCGCTGGCGGCGGACCAGTAACCGGTCCCGGAGGCTCCACCCCGATCGGTCGTCCTCCGCACCGGCCGCCCGAGCAGCTGCCACACGAGCCAGTCGTGCGCCTGGAGCAGCGCCGCGGTGCGGCGGGCGTTGTCGGGCTCGGTCCTGTTCAGCCAGCGGAGCTTGGTCACGGGGTGCGCGGCCTGCGGTACGGAACCCACCGCCTGCGCCCACGCCTCACGCCCGCCGAGCGCGTCGACGAGGTCGGCCGCCGCGACCTGCGCCCGCTTGTCACCGCCGACCATCGCGGGCCGCACGGTGTTGCCCTGCGCGTCCAACGGCACGACCGCGTTCTGCTGCGCGGAGACGCCGATGGCCTGCACGCCCTCCAGCAGCCCCCCGCCGGCCGCCTCGCCCAGCGACAGCAGCCAGGCCTGTGGATCGACATCGGAGGGCCGCCCGCCGCCCTCGGTCTCGGTTTCGACCGGATGCGGCGCATATCCCTGCCTGAGCACGGACCCCGTGTCCGTGTCGCAGACGACGATACGAGTGAAATCGGGCGAACTGTCCAACCCGGCGACTATCCCCATGGCGGAAATTCTGCCGTACGGCGGGAGGTGGCGGCGCCGGGTCCGGACTCCCTACGTGTTGCTGGTGCCCCAGTCGTCCTCGCCCGTGCCGTTCGCGTTGCGCTCACGCAGGGACCGTACGCGCTGGGCGACCGAGTCGGGGACCCGGTCGCCGACCTTCTCACCGACCACGTGGTACGCCTTGCCCGCGAACTGGCGGCCCTGCTGCGCCGCCGTCTCGGCGGTGTTGCGGACGGCGGGGTTCTGCGCGACCTGACGTGCCGACTTCTTCAGCTGCTCGTAGCGCTCGCGTCCGGCCCGCGTGCCCAGCACGTAACCCAGAGCCAGTCCGACGACGAACGTGAGCTTGTAGCGCATGACGGCCATCCTTCCCTTGCGTAGATCTCCGGCGCGGCTCGGTGCCGGGGGAACCGATTGGCGGAGCACCCCCCTGCTTGCGCTAATGTATGTGTCGCAGCGAGCACACGCCCTCTGGCGAATACCCAGGGAGGTACGTTCGATGCAACGAGGCATTCCCCTGTAGCTCAATTGGCAGAGCAGCCGGCTGTTAACCGGCAGGTTACTGGTTCGAGTCCAGTCGGGGGAGCTTCGATCTTCCGTAGCTCAATTGGCAGAGCAGCCGGCTGTTAACCGGCAGGTTACTGGTTCGAGTCCAGTCGGGAGAGCGCAGTGAGGAAGCAGTGATGAGGACCCCGTTGGGGTCCTTTTTCATGTCCCCCGGAACCGCTCGCGACGTGCCGCAGTCCTCATGGTCGTGCGAAGTCGACCATCCGAAGCAGGAGATCGTATGAGCGGCTATGCTGCGGCAGACGGCGCGTACAAATGTGCGCGACGCGCCGTAATGGGGCGGTAGCTCAGCCGGTTAGAGCAGCGGACTCATAATCCGTCGGCCGTGGGTTCGAGTCCCACCCGCCCCACCCTTGCCTCTTTCAGGAGAACCGTTTCCACCTGCGGAAACGTCGGAACGGGTGCCGTCACTCGACCGGGGTGACACCCGTTCGGCTGTTCGGCCGACGGTCCGCCAGGACCGGGGTTCCGGCGGACCGTTGGGGAAGTCAGGGATCAGGCATCAGCACACGCAGGGGTCCGTACCCGCCCCCAGGCCGATGATGTCGCCGTCACTCAGCGCGCCGGAGTAGGCCTGTATCTCATCCACGTCGCCGTGCAGGTACTCGCCCCAGCCGTCGCCGGACCTGGCGCGGCCGATCTGGAGGGCACCCGTGCTGTGCCAGCCGTTGGGGAGGGTCGTGGTGGCCTGGGTGTTGGTGTAGCCGTCGAGGAAAAGCCTGATCGTGTCGGTGGCGTCGTCGTAGACCACGGCGAGGCGATGACCCTGGCCCTCGCCTCCGTCCGCGCCCGTGATCTGGGACACCACCTTCTCGGGGGCCCCGGCCTCGTCCTTCTCCGGCATCACCAGCTGCCAGGAGTACGTGGACGGCTCGTAGCGCAGCCTGAAGGCGTCGGTGTGCTCGCCGGACTGGGAGAGCACGGTCATCGGGTGGGCGGGCTCGGAGTCCGCGAGGCGTACGACGACGCCGAGAGTGAAGCTGTCCCCGGTGTCCACGACGGGACCGTCGGCAGCGGCGTACCCGCTCTCGCCGTCCAGTCGCAGATGACCGTCACCGACGAGTGGCGGCGGCACGTAGGCGCAGTCCGGGTCGATGTCCGGGATGCAGGAGTCGTCGGAGCCCTGGTAGAGGGAAGCCCCCGTGCCGAGCCGCAGGGGCGTGCCGCCCGACTGCTCGGGGCTCACCCCGTCCGTCGCGTTCTCCAGTGACCAGTGGCCCAGCAACTTGGGCTTGCGGTAGGCCAGTTCGGCGGCTTCGTTCGGCACCACGACCCGGTCGTGAACCTGTACGTCGCCGACGTCGCCGTGCCACTGGCCTCCATAGCCGGCCGCCCCGAGGGCGCGCCCGATCTGGAAGGCACCGGCCGCCTCGGCGGGAGTCGCGTCGGCCGCGGTCCCGACCTCGTGGCCGTTGACGTACAACCGCGCCTTTCCGGTCTCGGCGTCGTACAGCCCCAGCAGATGGGCCCACTCGCCGGTCTCGGGGGCGCCGCCGGACACCCGCGCGCCGCCGATCGCGAACGACCAGGCGGGCCCGGCGTCCTGGCTGCGCAGCCCGAGGTCGAAGCCGGGCGCCGCGGCGGCATCCTGGCTGAGGACGGTCATGTCCCGGCCGGTCTCGGCGGGCCGTACCCACGCGCTCACCGCGAAGGACTTACGGAGGTCGGTCGCCGGGGCGTCAGGCGTGAGGAAGCCTCGCTCGCTGCCGTCGAGGGCGACCGTGGCGGTGGCCGTGGTGCCGGTGGGCGCCGGGCCGCCGAAGGTCACGCCGGTCCCGGCACGGGCGGCGGTGCCGGTCTCGGCGGTGGCCGAGCGGGAGTCCGCGGGGTCGTCCAGCTTCCAGCGGGCGACGGGGGCGCGGCCGGCCTTCACGTTGAAGTCGTAGTGCGACTCGGCGCTGCTCCGGCCCGACCGGTCGATCGCGTGGACCGTCAGCGACTTGGGTCCCTGGGAGAGCGGCAGATACGGAATGGTCACGGGCGCGCCCGGTCGTGCCGCGGAGACGGTGCCGTAAGGGCCGCCCAGGAAGCCGTACGTGTACGACTCCACGTCGTCGGACGGCGAGACCATGGTGAAGTGGCCGTAGACGCCCACTCCGTCCACCCAGAACACGTCCTCCCGGTTGGGGTATTCGGGCGAGGTGATCGTCGCCTTCTCCGGGCTCACGTCGTCGTACACGAACGAGCAGACCGAGCCGTCGCCCTCGTCGCTCCACGGAGAGGTCGCCTTGCCGTCGTTCGCGCGGACGTGCCAGGAGACGACGGTGTTCGCCGGGATGTCGCTCGGCATCCTCCAGTCCTGGCGCGACCCCGAGGAGAGAGTGACGGAGGTGTAGCTGCGCTGCTGCTTCACTCCGGCCGCGTCCGTCCACCAGGCTTCGAACTCGCCCTTGAGCGGGCTGGATTCGGAGGGCTGGTTGTCCTCCTCCGGGTCGTACAGCACCGCGCTGAGCCTGGGCGGCGCCGACACGTAGGCCGTGTCGTCACCGGTCGCGCACGGCTTGCCTCCCGACTGGAGGTCTCGGACGAGCGGTTGATCCGGCGGCAGGTTGTCCACCGCGTACGCCGTCCCGGTGGCCGTGGCCAACAGCGCGGCCACGCAGCCCCCCACCATCGTCCGTCTACGTCTGCCTGTCCTTGCGAACCTGGTCAAGTGGCCCTCCCCTGTGAGCGTCTGACGCCCGTGGATCACACGGGCGCCTGAAGCTAACAGAGGCCACTGACAGTACGGAAAGGGGTTTCCGGGCCGCCCCGTTCCAGCAGATGCCCGGCCCGCCGAACCGGGGGTGAGCGGCGGGCCGGTGCTTCTGTCGTCAGCGTGGTTGGGTGAGTTGGGCGGCGAGGAGGTGGGAGTCGAGCAGGGTGGTGTCGGATGCCCGGGCTGCCTTCACGTAGCCGGTGAGCATGCGTTTGGTCAGGACGAGGGCCTGTGGGGAGCGTCGGGCGAGGGGTCTGGTCCAGGCGGTGACGGTGTCGTCCAGGTCGTCGAGGGGCGCGACCTTGTGGAGGAGCCCCAGGCGGTGGGCGGTGGAGGCGTCGAAGTCCTCGCAGGTGAGCATGAGTTCGCGGATACGGGCGGCACCGGCCTCCACGATCAGGCGTCCCATGCCGCCGCCCCACGCGGGTGCGAGGCCGAGGCCGACCTCCGGCATGCGGAAGCGGCAGGTGTCCGCCCCCGCGCGCAGATCGAAGTGGGCGGCCAGGGCGAGGCCCGCGCCGATGACGTTGCCGTGGAGGCGGGCGATGGTGACGGCGTGGGTGTTCTCCAGCGCCTGGCACAGACGCTGGGCCTTGTCCGTGATGCGCCGGAGCGTGGCCCCGGTCGGATCGGCGGCCAGCGCCTCCTGGAACTCGCGGCGGTCCGCTCCCCGGCAGAAGTCTTCGCCCAGGGACGAGAGCACCAGGATGCGTACGTCGGGCTGTTCGTGGAGGCCGTCGAGGACGGCGATGAGTGCGTCCAGGACGGCGGAGCTCAGGACGTCGTCGTCCTGGCCGGAGGGGTTGAGTTGTACGTGGAGGACGGACCCGGTCCGGGTGAGGCTCACGGGGGCGGCGGGGGCGGCCGTCTCCGGGTGGTTCAAGGGCTCCGGAACGGGGGTCTGCACGGTGGCACCGGGGGTCATTGGCGAGTTCATGTCAGTGATACGTCCAGGTTCAGGAGTCGCCTGAACGCCACCCGGGGTGCCATCGCGGGACGGCGTACCAGGGTGAGTCTCGGCAGTCGGGCGATCATGCGGCGCAGCAGGGTCTGCGCCTCCAGCCGGGCCAGGGGTGCGCCCAGGCAGTAGTGGATGCCCCCGCTGAAGGCGAGATGGGTCAGCTTGCGCCGGGGGGCGAAGGAGTCGGGGTCCGCGCACCGGGCCGGGTCCCGGTGGGCGGCACCCACCATCAGGTGGACCATCTCGCCGGCGCGGACCTCGGTGTTCTCCAGGAGGCAGTCCTGGGAGGCGACCCGGCTGATGACGTGGGTGGGAGGGTCGTAGCGAAGGGTCTCCTCCACGAACTCCGGGACGAGGTCCGGGTGTTCGGCGAGCAGACTCCAGCGGGCGGGGTCCTCGACCAGCAGGAGGACCATGGTCGACAGCAGTGTCGACGTCGTCTCCAGGGCGGCGAGCAGGACGAACAGGGCGAGGAAGTAGACGCCTTCGTCGGCCTTGTCCCGGTCCGGTTCGAGCTCGTCCCAGGCGCGTATCCACCGGGAGACGGGATCGTCGCCCGGATGTGCGCGCCGGTCGCGCACCAGCTCCAGGAAGTAGACCCGCAGCTCCGCCATCGCGGCGTCGGAGCGGGCCAGTTGGCTGGCGTTCGGGAGCAGCTCCTGGGTGAAGACCTGGTCGTGGGTCAGTTCACGCAGCCGGGGCCAGTCCGCGCCGGGTATGCCGAGCCAGTCGCCGATGGTGGCGACCGGGAGTTCCTCGCTGACGAGTTCCGCGAAGTCGGCCTCGCCCGCGCGCAGGCGCTCGTGCAGGGTGTCCAGGAGGCGGTCGACGATGTCGTTCACCCGTCGGCCGATCTGCTCGACGGTGGAGCGGTCGAAGGTGCCGGCCGACCGGCGCACCCGGGTGTGCTCCGGCGGGTTGAGGGCGGGCATGGTTCGGCTGATCTCCCGTGAGGAGGGGGCGCTCCAGCGGGTACGCGCGCCCTGCCGAGCCCTCCAGTCGGTGTCCGGTTCGAGCCAGAGGCCGTTGCGCAGTACCTGGTCGCAGGTGCCGTAGCCGGTCACGAGGTGACCGCCCCAGGGCGCGGGGCTGACTGTGCCGCGCGCCCTGAGTGCCGCGTAGATGGGGAAGGGATCGGCCTGTCCCTCAGCCGTCCGGAGACGGGAGAACAGGGAGACGGTGGCCCGACGGTCCGCTGTCGGAGTCGTGACGCTTCCCACGATGGTGGCTCCTCTCTGCCAGCCGCCATTCGTACCCGTGGGATGTTTGAATCATCCAATAACACAGTGCTTTCGTAGGGTTACTTACATCACTCGCTCTTCACGTCACTCACCATTCACCCAGGCACGGAAGCGGCTGAACATCCCGCCCTTGGGGCGCGGAGCGGCGTGCGCGGCCGGCCGGCTGAACGCGGCCTGCTGCGGCACAGCGGCGGGCGCCTGCCCGACGCCCGGAGCGGACGGCCGCGCCGGGCGGGGCTTGGCCGCCGACGGCACCGTGCGCGGGGTGTACCGGATGGGCACGGTCACCAACTGGCGGCTCCACGGCGCCGGCACCCACGCGAGCTCCTTGAAGGGGACGCGCATCTCGACGTCGGGCAGCCGGTTCAGGAGGGACTCGACGGCCGTGGCGGCGATCATGAACGCCGGGTCCTTCGCCGGGCACGCGTGCGGACCGGCACCGAAGGCCAGGTGGGCCTTGGAGCTGAGCTGTTCGCGGTGCGCGGTCAGCTTCGGGTCGTTGTTGGCGGCCGCGAAGGAGATCAGGACCGGGTCGCCCGAGTGGAGCGTCCGGTCGCCCAACTCGACGTCCTGCGTGGGGTAGTGGGCCGCGTAGTTGGCGATCGGCGCGTAGTTCCACAGCGTCTTCACCACCGCGTCCTCGACCGGCAGACCGCTCGGCCAGTCGTCGCTGAGGTACAGCGCGGTGCTGGTGCCGATCGAGGCCGTCAGGGGCGCGGTGCCGCCGGAGAGCAGGGTGACGAGCTGGTGCAGCACCTCTTCGTCGGTCAGCCGGGAGGAGTGCACCATCAGCTGGGTGGTGAGGTCCTCGCCGGGCTGCCGGCGCTTGAGGGCGATCAGTTCGGCGAGCGCCCCGCCCAGCGTCTCGTCGGCACCCGGGATGCCCTGGAAGATGCCGGTGATGCCAGCGATCACGCGGTCACCGAGTTCCGGCGGGCAGCCGAACAGCTCACCGAAGACCAGCAGCGGCAACGGCTGGGCGTAGGCGGCCATCAACTCCGCCTGCCCGAGGGCCTCGGAGCTGAACTGGCTGATCAGATAGTCGGCCGACTGCTGCGTCAGCCGGACGAGCCGGCTCTGCTCGACGGTCGCGAGACTGTCCGTGACCGCCTGCCGCAGCCGGGCGTGCGCCGCGCCGTCGCTGAACAGGGCGTTGGGCCGGTAGCCCATCATCGGCAGCGCCGGACTGTCCGCGGGCACCTGCCCGTCGTTCAGCGCGTTCCAGCGGCGCGAGTCCCGCACGAACAGGGTCGGGTTCTGGAGGATGTACAGGCTGGCGTCGTAACTCGTCACCAGCTCGACCTCGACGTCCGGCGCGATGTCGACCGGGGCGCTCGGGCCCAGCGTGCGCAGCCGGGCGTAGGTGCTCTCGGGGTCGGAGCCGAAGTCGGGACCGTACAGCGGGACGTTGCCGTGCGCGGGGCAGCCGGCCGGTGCCCCGGACGGGTCGAAGGGGTGTTGCATGCTGGCTCCTAGCCGAGTGAGGACAAGAGGTGCTTCACGAGCGTGATGAGTGCCTGCATCGAGGAGTCCTGGTCACGGACGTCGCAGTGGATGACCGGGGTCTCCTCGGCGATGTTGAGTGCCTCGCACACTTCGTCCAGCGGGAACTGCTGCTTCCCCTCGAACGTGTTGACGCCGATGACATAGGGCAGACCGAACGCCTCGACCAGGTCGAGGACGGGAAAGGTCTCCTCCAGCCGCTCGGGGTCCGCCAGGACGAGCGCCCCCAGCGCTCCCCGGGACAGCCCCTCCCACATCTGCTTGAACCGCTCCTGACCGGGGGTTCCGAAGATGTAGAGGACCAGGTCCTCGCCGAGGGTGAGACGCCCGAAGTCCATCGCGACGGTCGTGGTCGTCTTGTCCGGGGTCTCGGAGAGGTCGTCGAGACCCTCGCTGGCCTCGGTGATCTCCTCCTCGGTCTGTAGCGGCTCGATCTCGGAGACGCTTCCGATGTACGTGGTCTTCCCGACCGCGAAGTGGCCCACGACCAGGATCTTCACGGAGCGGGAGACGTCGGGATCCAGATACACGGGACTACGCTCCGGTTCGAATTCGCATCAGGCCGTCGAGCACGGCGGTCAGCAGGACGGGGTCGTGGCGTTCGGCGTGCGGCACCGGGTCACGCACATGGATCAGACCGTCCTCCGCCATCTGCGCCAGCAGGATGCGGACGATGCCCAGCGGCAGCCGGGTGTGCGCGGCGACCTCGGCGACCGAGAGAAAGCCGTCCGCGATCAGGTCCATGACCGTACGGGCCTCGGGGGACAGCGTGCGGGCCGCCGCCAGGGCGCCGTCCTGGGCCGTGATGATCGTGGTGTGCTCGTACTCGCTCTCCCGCGGCAGCGCGCGACCCTGCGCGATGACGAAGAGGGGGACTAATGGGGCCGTGAGTTCCAGCTCGCCGTCCAGGTCGTCACGCATCGCCCGTCCTTCCTCCGCGAGCGGCCGACCCGGCGCTGAGAGCCGGCATCGTGTCGCCCAGACGTACGGTGAATTCCTCGATGTCACAGCCGTGTTCGGCCGCCGCCGCGAGGAAGGCACCCTCGCCGGCCGCGATCAGGAACACCCAGCCGTGCTCGAACTCGATGACCGTCTGCATCCACTCGTCGTCCTGCTGACCGCCCGCGAACGGCGCGGTCGCCCGGCTGTACGCGTGGATGCCCGTCATGGCCGCCGAGATCGTGTCCGCCAGGTTCCTGCCGATCCCCGCGCTCGCCCCGCGCGGCAGACCGTCCGCGCCGAGCAGCAGAGCGTGCAGGGCGCCCGGCACCGACGCCACCGCCTTGTCCAGCTCCGCGAGCAGGAAGACCCCGCCGCCCTCCGCGTCCCGCTGCGCCGAGGCGGCGTCCACGCTGTGCGCCGCGTCGCCGGCGGTCACCCGCGGCGGCGCCGTCAGGTTGTTGCCCAGCCGGGAGACCAGCCGGTTCATCCGGAACGAGAGCTGCTCCATGTCCACGTCGGGCTCCGCGGCGGCGGCCAGATAGGCACCCTGCCCGGCCCCGATCAGGAACACCCAGCCGTGCTGGAACTCGATCACCGTCTGGATCCACTGCCGGTCCCTGGCCAGCCCGGCGAAGTGGGCGGTGGCCCGGCTGAGCGACTGCATCCCCGCCATGGCGGCGGAGATGGTCCGCACGTCCTGTCCGGTCAGGTCGTCCGTGGACCCGCGCGGAATCCCGTCCGCGGACAACACCACGGCGTGCCGTGCTCTCGGCACGTTGTCCACGATGTCCTGGACCATCCAGGACAGGTCTGCTGTACTCATGCGTTTTCGGACCCTCCGGGCGTCTGGGTGTCGAAGGAGGCCGTGTCACGCGCGGACTGCGTACCGCGCTGAAGGGCCGCCAGGCTGCCGGAGCCGCGCCGGGCACTCCGGCGGGGCGACTGGTCTCCACTGGTGGGAACACCGGTGGGCGACATGCGGGACCCGCGCTTCGGCAGACCGCCCGCCGTACGCGCCGACCGCCCGGTCTCCATCGGCCGGATGCTGCTCACGGGCGCCTCGGTGGCCGGCGGCAGGGTCTCCTCCATGGTCCACAGCTCCTCGGGCAGAAGGACGACGGCCCGTACGCCGCCGTACCGGGAGACACCGGTGACATCCACCGTGAAGCCGTGCTGACGGGCGATCAGACCGATGACGGGGAAGCCGAACTTCGGCTGGGTGCCCAGTTCGGACAGCTGCGGAAGTCCCTCCCCGGACAGCAGCGCGGTCGCCCGCTGCCGGTCCTCGTCACTCATGCCGACGCCCGCGTCGTCGATGACGATGCACAGGTTCTTCTGGGCCTGACGGAACGTGACCTCGATCGGTGCGTCCGCCTGCGAGAAGCTGGCGGCGTTGTCGAGGAGCTCGGCGACGGCCAGGGCGACCGGCGCGACGGCGGAGGCCTTCAGCGCGATGCCGCTCGGCTGCATGATCTCGACCCGCTGGAAGTTGCGGATCTGGCTCTGCGCGCTGCGTACGACGTCGTAGACGCTGGCGGGCTGGTTGCGGCGGCCCAGCGGGGCGCCGCACATGACCGCGATGCCCTGCGCCTTGCGGGCCATCTGGGCGTTGGCGTGGGTGATGTCCATCAGGTCGGAGAGGACCGCGTGACCGCCGTACTCCCGCTGCACCCCGTCCAGCAGGGTGGTCTGCTCGGCCGCGAGGCTCTGAAGGAAACGGGCGGCGCCCTTGAGGACCGCCTTGGTGTTCTCCTCGGCGGCCTGCCCCGCCTCGCGGATGACACTGTCCTGTTCGTTCCGCAGCGTCACCAAGGCGGCCTGGGCGCGGTCGAGTTCACCCTGCGTATACCGCAGCCGCGCCTCCAGCGCCGCCTCGGATTCCTTCTTCTTCCTCCCCAGGGCTCTACTGCGGAGCATGAGAGCCACGACCGCGGCTGTGGCTATCACCGCTATCGCAACCAGGCACCAAAGAAGCACGTCTTGAGTCATGGAAACCTTTCCCGGCGCGTGGCGTGCAGGCGTCATCGAGTACGCCTTGCAGGGATCCGCAACCCGTCCAGGGGACTGCATGACTGATCGACGCGGAGGGGTGACCGCGTTCAGACTCGAAGTCTGACCAAAAGTGGATCAAGGTCGCAGACGGCGGAATGCTATCACCGTCAACCGGTGCATCAGAGTTCACTCCATCGGGTTTTACGGAGTTAACATGCCTGCTGCGCAAGGGGTGTTGACCGGACTTGGATGCCGGGAGCTCCGGCGCCGAGGGGTGCCGTCCCCACCGCTCCGGTAAAGGCGCCGAGATGTCCGTAATCACCAAGTGGCCTGCGGGTGAACGGGGTTGTCGCGGTCGGACGGCGGGGTGGCGGAGCGTGACGACGGTGGGTTGAGGGGCGCGGTGGTCCGGGCCTCCTGCGGACCCGGTGGTACGGGGCGGGAGTGGGGCGAGGTCAACGGTGGCGCGTGGGTCGATGCGGCTGTCTTATACCTCGGCAAGTCCCGCGAAAACGTGGCGTGTTGTACCGGTGCGGGACGGATCGCCGGCGGGCCCGAGCCGGAGGCCACCAGCTCGCTCCAACTCGGCGCTTCTCCTGCACTGGTGACAGACCGTCACCGGCATCGGCTCCAGTGTCGAGAGGTGCCCGGCGGACGTGAAGCCCGGCCGCCCTGTCGTCCTGGCGCCCCGCGACGGGGGTACGGCCCGACTCTTCCGCGGCTCCGCTGTCGGTTTCGGCAGGCTGACGACGTCCGGCCCAGCGGGTGGATGTCGGCCTCGTCGGCTCCAGGTGTTTCCACTGTCTCCACCACTTCATCACTCGGGGTGCGCACAACTGGCACGCGCGGGAGTCCTTTTCGCGGCAGATGATCAATCGGCTCCGGCATGGTGCGTACGGTGCGAAACGCGGCCTGGGCCGTTCTTGCCCGGCTCCTCCCGGTTCGGCGCCAGGGGGTCGTCCGGATTGGGCTCACGCGCTTCCTCGGGCTATGCTGGATCTTGAGCCCGTCGCCGTAACTCCGGTCGGCTGGTGCTGCGTTGGTGGTCCAAGGAAAGACGCTCCGCTTCCCGCGGGGAAATGCAGGTGCAAGGCCTGCCCGGCGCTCGATCACAGGGGCTGTTCCGCACACGGTGCGGGACAGCCCCTGTTCGTTGTTCGGGGTACGGTCCCGGACTCACCGGTCCTGGACTTACCCGTGGAAAATCGCTGATCACATAGGCTCCCCTGGCACGCACACGACAAGGGGAGGGTCATGAGAGGCAGAACGGCCTGGGCCGCGGCCGGTGGGGCAGCGGCCCTGGTACTGGTGACGGCGACCGGCGCGCACGCGGAGGGGCGGGGCGATGTCCGGGTGGTGAAGACCGTCGTCAACGGCGGTGGCAACGTCATCGTGGGGACGGCGAAGACGATCCGCTACCCGGTCGACATCACCGTCAAGGACAACTCGGGGGTGAAGGGGCTCCTGCACGTCAGCACCTTCAACAAGACACTCTTGTTCAGCTTCGCGGACTGGAACAACGACTCGCGCTGCACGAAGAAGAGTGCGACCACTTCGGTGTGCCGGGCCACGATGACCATCGACCCCGCGTGGATCGCCGACAGCGACGACATCGACTCCAACAAGCTCGCCGGCGTCTGGCAGGTCAACGCGAACGTCGAGGCGAACGACGGCGACTACTGGATCTCCGACGACATCGCCGACTACAAGGTCAAGCGGGCCGCCCGGCTCACCACGGTGATCGCGCCCGAGAAGGTCGCCAAGAACGCGAAGGTGACGGTCACCGGCAAGCTGTCGCGGGCCAACTGGGAGGACCTCAAGTACCACGGGTACCCCGGGCAGCAGGTCAGGCTCCAGTTCAAGAAGAAGGGCGCCGCCCACTACAGCACGGTCAAGACCGTCACGACGGGCAACATCGGGCAACTGACGACCAAGGTGACCGTCACCTCGGCGGGAACCTGGCGCTGGTACTTCCCCGGCACCACGACCACCTCGCTGAAGACGGCGGGCGGGGACACGCTCGACCTGAAGTAGCCGTCGGCGCCCGGGAGTTCCCTCCCTCGCTGGCCGACGAGGACGAATCCGACCCGGTGGCGGTGTTCCAGGACGCGGTGAACCTGGGGCGTGCCGCGAACCACCCGGAGAAGGTACGGGGCACCATGGGGAAGATGTGGCGGATGACGCGCTTTCCCGGCGCCCTGTTCGGTGGTGAGCTGGCCGAGGCGCTCAACGCCGAACTCGGCGCGGAGTCACCGAACTTGTTCACCACGTCACCGACACGTCCCGACCGGGGGCCGGTGTCCGTGACGGACGGCCGTTCACGGGTGTCCGTGCTTACCGCCGACGAGACCTACCTCCTCACGTTCCTTCGGGGCGCCAAGGGGTGGGCGCACGGCAGCTGCCTGGACAGGCGCCAGGTCGCCGAGGCGGCCCGTGCCTGGCTCGCCGGGACCGGGCTTGAGGAGATGGCCGCGCGCTGGCCCTTCGTGGAGTTCTCGGAACTGCAACTGGCCTACGAGCGCGGCGACGCCCTGGAGACTCAGTGGCGGATCGTCCGGCGTGACGCCACGGAGTTCTACCGTGACGTGGTCGACCTGGCCGCCGACCACCCGACCGTGAGCCGGTTCTTTCCGGGCCTGGGACACAACTTCCTGTTCATGCCCGACGCGTACGACTCCCGGCTCCTGGCGTCGGTGGCATTCCAGAAGCCGGGACACTTCCGTCTCCACGTCCCCGGCCACCCGGACCCCCTTGCCGAGGGAGACCCGTCCACCGTGATCGCAAAGCTCGCGGAACTGCTCGAAAGCCTGGAGAACTGACGTCATGGCGTATCTGATCATCGGCCTGGTGGCCGTGCTCGCCGGTATCCGGGCCCTCGGATTGCGGCGCAGGCAGCTCAGCGCGGCCGCGGCGCCGTCGTCCTCGCTGATCCTGCGGCCGGCGGTGCTGGCCGGTCTCGCCGGGCTTGCCTTCGCGGGCGGGGTCTTCCTGCTGTTGGGCGGGATCGTGGTGCTGGCCCAGGGCTGACCGTTCCGGGGTGAACAGGGACCGTGGCACACCCGTACCCCCTGCCATGACCTACCAGACACGGCAGTTGTCATCCCGAGCCCACACCTCCCGCCTCCGCAAAAGCGCCGCACTCGCCCTCCTCCCCCTCGCCGTGGCCTGCGGCGGAGGCGAGGGTGATGACACCGCCGACCGCAAGCGGGCGGCGTCGACGCGGGCCGTGGTCACCGCCGCCCCCGAGGCCGGGGTCGTGGCCCCCGCCAAGGTCGAGGTCATCGCCGGGCTGACCGGCTGCACCGCCGAGATCCGGATCGACGCGGACGAGCTGCGGGAGGGGATCTGCCGTACGGAGCAGGGGGAGTACCGGATCACCACCTTCCCCGAGGAGCGGTTCAAGGTGACCTGGCTGGACAGTGCGGCCATCTACGGCGGCAAGTACCTCGTCGGTACGCGGTGGGTCGTCAGCGCGAAGCCCGAGCTGCTGGCGGGGTTCCGGTCCCGGCTCGGAGGGACCGTGCGGGAGCTGCGGAGCGTCGCACCCACGACGGCGCCCTGACGGCGTGCTGACGGCGTGCTGAGTCAGTCCTCGGCCTGGAGGTGGGCCAGTACCTCCTCCAGCGGCAGGTCGAGCCTGTCCTTGTCCCCGGTCCACCGCCCCAGCACCGCCGCCGCCCCCTCCGCCAACTCCGCGGGCAACCCCGCCGTACGCAACGTCGCCGCGATCTCCTCCAACTCCGGTGCCCAGCGCCAGGCGCGGGCCGCGACGCTGGGGAGCTGGTCGGTCTCGGCGAAGATGTTGGACGTCAACGAGGCTGCCTCGCGGGCGAGTTCGGGGGCCACGCCGTGGTGGGCGGCGAGGGCGTGCGACACGGCGGCCAGGACGCGGGCCGACTTCTGGTAGGAGGCGTAGGCCATCTTCAGTGCCGACGCGGCACCGATCTCCGCGTCCAGCGGGCGGGCCGCGACCCGGGTGCCCTCGAACGCGCCTGCCAGGCGGGTGACTTGCTCGCCGTCCCCGCTCAGGTAAAGGCGTGGCGCGCTAGCCGGTCCCGGCGGGCCGCCGACGATCGAGCCGTCCAGCATCAGCACGTCACGTTCCGCGCACGCCGCCGCGATACGCCGCGTACGGTCCGGGCTGATCGCGTTGGCCTCCACGTACACGCCCCGGAAGGGGTGCGCGAGGACCTCGTGCGCCACGTCCTCCGCCGCGTGCGGCGGGCACACCGACAGCACGAAGTCGCTTGCGGCCAGGGCGGATTCGAGGGAGTCGGCGGGCTCAAGGCCCGCGTCGCGGGCGCGTTGGAGGCTGGCGGGGCTCCGGCCTGCGGGGACGTACAGGACTCGGGTGCCCGTGCGGGTCGCCTCGCCGCCCACTTTCGCGCCCATGGCGCCGGGATGCAGCAGCGTGAGAGTGATCGTCATGGGTCTCACCGTACGGACGTGATGTTGTTGGGAGTCGCGAGGGCGAGTGTTGGGCATAGGAGAGGGGCATAGGAGATATGAGCCTCGGGAGGGCGCCATGAACCGACAGATCCGCGTTCGCGTCAGTCGCCGGCCCATCGCGCCCCGGGACGACACCATCGACCGCAGGACGCCGTCGGGGCGCCTCCTGCCGTACTGACCAGGCCGAACCCTACAGCGGCGACTGCCAGTTCACCGTCGTGCCGTCCGTGCCACCGTCGTCGTGGACCCGCAGTCGTACGGCGCCCCTGCCGTCCGGCAGGGGTCTCGTCACGTCGATCGTGATCTCCAGGCGGGAGACGCCCGCGCGGTGGGACGCGGCGGTGACGGCGCGGCGGAGGGCGGTCAGGAGCGGGGCCGCCACCCGGTCGGGGACCAGCGTGTCCACCGCGCCCTCGAAGTGCGTCGAGGGCGCGAAGCCCAGGATCGCGGAGGCGGTCGCCGTTTCGCGAAGTACCTTGCCGCGCAGGGATGTCGGGGCTTCCGCCGGAGGTTGTTGCAGGGCGAAGATCGCCGTGCGGACCTCCTGGACCGTCGACTGGAGTTCGTCGACGGCGCGGCCGAGGAGGTCGTGGGCCTCGTCGGATTCCGCGGTTCTGCGCTGCGTGGACTCGAGCATCATGCCGGTGGCGAACAGGCGTTGGACCACCAGGTCGTGCAGGTCACGGGCGATCCGGTCGCGGTCCTCGTACACCGCGAGGCGTTCCCGGCTGTGCTGCGCGTCCGCCAGCACCAGCGCGAGCGCGGCCTGGGACGCGAACTGCGTCGCCAGCAGGCGTTCCACGGCCGTGTAGGGGCGGTCGCCCGGCCGGCGCGGGAGGGCGAGGGTGCCGATGAGGCGGCCCTCCGCCTGGAGCGGCAGCATCATGCTCGGGCCGAACCGGTGCCGTACATGCGTCGTCATGCGCGGGTCGGTCGCCGAGTCGTCGATGAACACCGGTTCGCCGCCCAGGAGTTGGACCAGGACCGGGCTGCCGGGTGCGATGGTCGTACCGACGAAGTCGCCCGGGTCGTCGTGGGCCGACGCGGTGACGATCTCCATGCCGCCCGCCGGGGTGGGCTGGAGGATCACGCCCGCGGCCGCGTCGGCGAGCGCCCGTGCGCCCTCCGCGACCGTGGCCAGCGCGTCGGCCGCCCGCTCGCCGGTGAGCAGGGCGGTGGTGACGGCCGCCGCGCCCTCGATCCAGCGTTCGCGCTGCCGGGCCGTCTCGTACAGGTGGGCGTTGCCGATCGCGATGCCGGCCTGGGCGGCGAGGACGTGCAGGAGCTGCTCGTCCTCGGCGGTGAAGGGGGCGGAGTGGTGCTTGCCGGCCAGGTGGAGGTGGCCGAACACCTCGTCGTGGACGTGGATCGGCACGCTGAGCACCCCGGCGGACGGTGGCTCGGCCCCGCCGGTGCGGATCTCGGTGAGGCCGTCCTGCCCGGGGTCCGTGGTCCCGATCGCCGCGTACCGCGCGCCGGTCAGCTCGGCGGCGCCGTCCACGATGTGCTGGAGCGTGGTGCGCAGTTCGAGCTCGGAGCCGACGCTCAGCACGGCTTCGAGGAGCCGGGAGAGGTCGGGGACGCCTTCGCGGGGGCCGGCCGGGTCCGGGTTCAGGCGGTCGCCAGCGGGTCCAGGACCAGCGGCTCGATCTTGCCCTCCAGCATGTAGCCCAGGCCCTGTACGGCGCACACGTCCGGTCGCTCGGCGATGTGCACCGGCATGCCGGTCGCCCCGCGCAGCATCTGGTCGAAGCCGGGGAGCAGCGCGCTGCCGCCGACCATCATGATCCCGCGGTCCGCGAGGTCGGCCACCAGGTCGGGCGGGCAGTTGCGCAGCACCCGGCCGATCCCGTCGAGCACGGCGGTCAGCGGGGTCTCGATCGCGTCCCGTACGGCCGCGGTGTCGACCCGTACGGAACGGGCGAGGCCGCTGGCCACGTCCCGGCCGTGGATCTCGGTGGTGGTCGGGCCGTGCGGGGTGAGACCGTTGCCGGACAGGGCCAGTTGCAGCGGTCGTACGGACTGGCTCGGGAGCATCAACTCGTGCTCGTGGCGCAGGTGTTGGACGATCGCGTGGTCCACGGCCTCACCGCCCACCGGGATGCGCTCGGCGGTCACGATCGAGCCGAGGGAGAGCACGGCGACCTGGGTCGCGGCGGCCCCGCACACCATGATCATGGTGGCTTCGGGCCGCTCGACGGGCAGCCCGCAGCCGACCGCGGCGGCGATCAGCGTGTCGACCAGCTCCACCCGGCGCGCCCCGAGCCCGACCAGTGTCTCGATGGCGGCCCGCTGCGCCAGCGGATCGGCGTCGTGCGGGGTGCAGGCCGCGGCCCGCAGCCGGGGCTTGCGGCGCAGCGCGCGGCGCACCTTGTCGCCGATCAGGTGCCGCAGCATGCGCTGCGCCATCTCGATGTCGACGACCGTGCCGCCGGACACCGGCCGCACCACCCGGATGTAGTCGGGCGTACGGCCCGTCATCTTCTCCGCGAACTCTCCTACGGCGATCAGCGCACCGGTCCGCGTGTTCACGGCGGCGGCGGACGGCTGGTCGACGACGAGCCCGGCGCCCTTGACGTAGACACGGGTACGGGCGGCACCCAGGTCGACGGCGAAATGGCAGCGTCGCAACTGCTCCAGACTGACGGTCATGGCAGGTTCTCCCGAGAGCGCGGACCGGGGCTTCGCCGGGCGGCGGGCCTCTTTCGCATCGTGCGGGGGCGGTGGGGCGGGCGCGCCTTGTGGTGGGCCGGGTGGGGTGCGGCTGAATGGGGGTATTTGTCTGTAATGCCCGAAATAAAGATCGGTTAAGGGGCAGTGGGGGGTGTCCTCGTGACGCCGCGTTGGCGGGAAAGCGCCAGGGCGTCAATCCGCCAGCCCCGTTCAACTCCCTTGCACCACAAGCCCCGTGACACTCGTCGCAGCACTCGACGACCCGGTGATGCGACGAAGAGGGGCGGGCATGAGCAGAGGACCAGTCAGACGCGGGGCGGTGCTGCTGTCGGCCGGGCTCGTGGTCGCGCTGTTGCCGACGGCCGCACAGGCGCGGGCGACGACCACGACCCCCACGGCGCATTCCACCCCCACGGCACACCCCACCCGCACCACGAACCCCACCCGCACCGTCACCCTCGTCACCGGCGACAAGGTCACCGTCACCGACCTCGCGGGCGGCCGGAAGACCGTGAGCGTCGAGCGCCCCCGGGGCGCCACCGGCGCCGTCCGCACCCGGCTGGCCAACGGTGACCTCACCGTCGTACCCGACGAGGCTCTCCCGTACCTGCGCGCGGGCACCCTCGACCGGCGACTCTTCGACGTGAGCGAGCTGCTGCGCCAGGGCCTCGCCGACCGGACGACCGACGAGCTGCCGCTGATCGTGACCTACGACAAGGGCGCGCCGACCGCGACCCCGCGCGACGCCGAGCGGACGCGAACCCTCGCGAGCGTCCGCGGGGCCGCCGTCGACGCGGACAAGGGGCGCGGATTCTGGAAGGCGTTCACCCGGCAGAACGGCGTACGGAAGGTCTGGCTCGACGGGCGGGTCACCGCCGACATGGCCGAGAGCAACGCGCAGATCGGTACGGCGCACGCCTGGGCGGCCGGGCTGACCGGCAAGGGCGTCACCGTCGCCGTACTGGACACGGGAGTCGACCTCTCGCACCCCGACCTCGCCCGACGCGTCTCCGCCACCAAGAGCTTCATCGACGGCGAGGACACAGCCGACCGCAACGGCCACGGCACCCACGTCACCTCCACCGTCGGCGGCAGCGGAGCCGCATCCGACGGGCAGGAGAAGGGAGTCGCCCCGGACGCGACCCTCGCGGTGGGCAAGGTGCTCAGCGACCAGGGGTCCGGGAGCGAGTCGCAGATCATCGCCGGGATGGAGTGGGCCGCCCGGGACGTGCACGCCAAGATCGTGTCCATGAGCCTCGGTTCGACCGAACCCAGCGACGGCACCGACCCCATGGCCCAGGCCGTGAACACCCTGTCCCAGGAGACCGGCGCCCTCTTCGTCATCGCCGCGGGCAACACCGGCACCCCCTCCTCCATCGGCTCACCCGGCGCTGCCGACTCCGCCCTCACCGTCGGCGCCGTCGACGCGGACGACCAGGCCGCCTACTTCACCAGCGCCGGACCACGCCACGGCGACAACGCCCTCAAGCCCGACCTCTCCGCCCCCGGCGTCGACATCCTCGCCGCCCGCTCCCAACTCGTCGACGGCAGCGGGTACTACACCTCCATGAGCGGTACGTCGATGGCGACCCCGCACGTGGCCGGGGTGGCCGCGCTGCTCGCCCAGGAACACCCCGACTGGACCGGCGCGCAGCTCAAGGACGCGCTGATGTCCACGTCCAGGCAACTCGACGCCTCCGTCTACGAGTTGGGTGCGGGACGGGTGAGCGTGCCCGATGCCGTGGATGCCCGCGTCACCGCCACCGGCAGCGCAGACCTCGGCTTCTACCGCTGGCCCTACGACGGCGACAAGCCGGTCAGCAGGACCCTCACCTACACCAACTCCTCCGACACGGCTGTGCAGTTGAGCCTGGTCGCGCAGGGCGCCCCGGCCGGTGTCGCCACCCTCGCCGACTCCACCCTCACCGTGCCCGCGCACGGCACCGCCTCCACCACCGTGACCGGCGACGGCGCGCAGGCCGAGGTCGGTGACACCAGCGGGCAGATCGTCGCCTCCGTCGCCGGAACTCCCGTCGCCCACACGGCGTTCGGGCTGGTCAAGGAGGAGGAGCGGTACACCCTCACCGTCCACGTCAAGGACCGGGACGGGGCCGCCACGCCCGCCGACCTGGTGGTGCAGCGGCTCGCCGAGGGCTACGACCCCTACCCGGAAGCCGTGGACGACTCCGGCACGGTCAGGCTGCGGCTCCAGCCCGGGACGTACAGCCTCACCTCCTTCTTCGACGTGCACGGCAGCCACGGCGCCGACTCCCTGGGGCTCGGCTTCCTCGCGGCGCCCGAGATCGCCCTCGACCGGGACCGTGAGGTCACCCTCGACGGGCGGCGGCTCAGGGAGGTCGCCGCGAAGGTTCAACAGCGCACCGAGACACGGCAGTTGGTCATGGAGTACGACCGGAACGCGAACGGCTCCGATCTCTTCGACGCCGTCCAGGTACCGGTGACGTACGACAGCGTCTTCGCCGCCCCGACCGACAAGGTCACCCAGGGCAGCTTCGAGTACCGGACCATATGGCGGCTCGGCAAGCCGCGGTTGGAGGTCAAGGGGGTCGGCGAGGCCGTCGTGCAGTCGGGCGGCACGCTGATCGAGGGGCGCGGCCGGCTGCCGCTGGCGGACATCGGAGACGGACCCGTGACCGCCGCCGTCCGGGGCAGGGCCGTGCTCGCCCGTCTCGCCGACGGCGCCGATCCGGTCGCGCTCGCCCAGGCCGTCCAGGATGCCGGGGCCAAGGCGCTGTTCGTGACGGACGACGTGGCCGGACGGCTCAGCGCCTGGTGGGGCGCGGACGACGGCTCCGACCGGCCGCTCCAGATCGCCTCGGTGAACGCCGCCGACGCGGCACGGCTACGGGCGATGAAGACGGTCGACATGACCGGGACGCGCAACACGCCCTACACGTACGACCTTTCGGCCGGACACCCGGGCGCGATCCCGGACGCCGATCTCACCTACGCGCCCAGCCGCCGCCAACTCGCCGTCCTGGACACCACGTTCCACGCGGTGAAGCCGGTGAGCGGCGGGGAGTTCCGCTACTCGATCACCGACACCTTCCCGCTCGGGCTCGGCTTCCTGGAGCGCGTCGACTACCCGGCCACCCGGACCGACTATGTCTCGACCGGTCCGGGGCAGCGCTGGGCGGAGTCCGTGACGGTCGGCGACGGCACGCTGGAGGAACGCAGCGGGCTGGTGCGGTACACCGGCGGCGAGCAGCGCACCCTCGACTGGTTCAAGCCCGTGTGGCATCCATGGCTCGGCACCGGGCTCGGCTGGGGACAGCAACGGTCGGGAAACCAGATGCAGTTCAACACTCCCGGCTGGGGTGACTCCGGGCCCGACCACACCGGCTTCGGCGACGTCTGGAGCGAGGAGAGCGGCATGACCCAGTCCACCGCCGTCTACCAGGACGGCACCCTGGTCGACCGGAACACCGACTCCACCGCCTACGACTGGGAAGCGCCCGCCGGCGAACACACCTACAAGGTCGTCACCGACACCGCCCTCGACCCCGCCCGCTGGGAACTCTCCACCCGGGGCCACGCCGAGTGGACCTTCGACTCGGCTGCCACACCGGCCGACCGCTGGACCTTCCTGCCCCTTCTCAACCTCGCCTTCGACATCGACACCGACCTCGCGGGCGATGTGCGGGGCGGCGGGCGGGTGCCGGTCGGGGTCGGCGCCTCGTATGTGGTGGGCGCGCCGGACACCGGCACGATCGTCGGCGGCACGCTCCAAGTGTCGTACGACGACGGGACGTCGTGGCGTTCGGTGAAGCTCTCCGGCGGCCACGCGGCATGGCGCGGCACCCTCACCGTGCCCCGGGGTGCTCGGTACATCTCGCTGCGGGCGTCCGCGAGCGACGACCAAGGGGGTTCGGTGCGCCAGGAGATCATACGAGCGGTGGGAGTCCGGTGACGCGGACGGGCGGTGCCGTCTCCTTGGGAGGGGGGACGGCACCGCCTCTTACACGGTCCGCGAGGTCCTGATCAGCCCCAGCTCCGCCAAGTCCTGCGGGCGCAGGCGGAGTTGGTCGGCCGTCGACCCGGTCTCCTCAGGCGGCCGTTTCAGGATCGCGGCGGCCGACTCCGGGGCGATCACCGAGAAGTAGCTGTCCGGTGTGGCCCAGGTGTCGCCCGGTGCGGCCAGCGCCAGCGCCCCGCCGGAGCCGCCCTCGCCGATCAGCAGGGTGGTGAGCGGGGTGCGGGCGGAGGCCACCGCGCCGAACAGGTCGGCGATCGCGGCGCCCGCGCCCTGCCGTTCCGCCTCGGCGTCGTTGGCCGCGCCCGGGGTGTCCACCAGCGTCAGCACCGGGATGCCGAGCCGGCCCGCGAGCCGGATCAGCCGGGCGGCGGTGCGATAACCGGCGGGCCGGGTCGCCGTCCCGGCCTGCGCGGCATAGGCGACCGTCCGCCCCTCCCGCTCCCCGAACCCGCACAGCATGCCCGCGTCGGTACCGCCGCACCGGTCACCGCAGATCGCCAGCCGGTGCGTGAAGTAGGCGTCCAAGTAGGCTGCCGCGCGCGGGCGTCGGGGAGACCGGGCGCGCCGCACGGCTTCCCGTCCGGTGACCGGGAGACCGGCCTCGGCGCCCGGCCCGGCCTCCTGCCCGGACACCGGCAGCCCGGCCACCGCGCCCAGCGCGGCAGGCACCGGCGCCTGCCCCGCCCACGGCGTGGTCAGCAGCCGCAGCCACCTCCCCAGGGTCTCCCTCAGCTCCTCCGGTCGTACGAGCGCGTCGGCCGCGCCCGCCGCCACCTGGGCCTCCGCCGTGTACGCCGCCGGGTCCGCGTCGGGCGGCCGGACGCGGGAGCCCGCGAAGCCGACCTGGGCGCCGGGGAGGGCCAGGATCACGTCGGCGCCCGCGCCGAGGGTGGCCCAGCCGCCGCCCGTGGTCGGATCGCGGAGGACCGCGATCTGCGGGAGTCCGGCCTCCCGGGTCAGCGCCGACTGGCGCGCCACGCGCTGGAGTTGGGTGAGGGCGATCATGCCCTCCTGCATCCGGCTGCCCCCGGTGGCGACCAACGGCACGACGGGCAGCCGGTGTTCACGGGCGTAGGTGTACGCCGCCTCCAGCCGGTCCCCGGTGCTTTCGCCGAGGGAGCCGCCGAGGAAGCCGAACTCGAAGGCGAGTAGCACCGCTCGGGTCCCCGCCACGGTGGCCGTGCCGCAGATCACCGACTCCGACTCGCCGGTGCGGTCGGCGGCGCGGGCGCGCGAGGCGTCGTAGCCCTGCCAGGCGAGGGGGCCGTCCGGCTTGGACTCCCGTGCCGGGTAGGGGAGTTCGGTGAAGTCGTCGGTGAGGAGGGCCACGGTCTCCCGGGCCGAGAGGCGTTCAGTCATGGGTCAGGGAGCGCTTCAGGATCTTCCCCATGTCGTTGCGGGGGAGTTCGGAGAGGTGGTGCAGGACGCGCGGGCGTTTGTGCGGGGCGAGACGGGACGCCACGTGGTCGGCCAACTCGGGCAGCTGCGGCGGTGACTGGGGGTCCGTCGGCACGATCCAGGCCACGACGCGTTCGCCGAGGTCGGGGTCCGGTTCGCCGGTGACGGCGGCCTCGCGGACCCCGGGGTGTTCGAGGAGCGCGTTCTCGATCTCGCCCGCGCCGATCTTGTAACCCCCGCTCTTGATCAGGTCGGTGGCCTTGCGGCCGACGATCCTGACATAGCCGTCGGGATCGCGCACGGCCATGTCACCGGTACGGAACCAGCCGTCGGCGGTGAAGGCGGCGACGGTCGCGTCGGGCCGGTTGAGGTACTCGGTGAAGAGGTTCGGGCCGCGCACCTGGATCTCGCCCACGCTCTCGCCGTCGTACCGCGACAGGGGTGTGCCGTCGTCCTCGACCAGCCGGAGTTCCACCCCGCGCACCGGGACGCCGACCGTTCCGGCGCGCGGCCGGCCGTCCGCGCGGACGCTGGTGTTCATCAGGGTCTCCGTCATGCCGTAGCGCTCGATGACGCGGCGGCCGGTCGCCGAGGCGATCCGTTCGTGGTCGTGGACCGGGAGCGCGGCCGAGCCGGAGACCAACAGGCGTGCGCGGGCGAGGGACTTGACGAGTTCGGGGTCATCGGGGAGGGACTCGGCGATGCGGTGGTACATCGTCGGGACGCCGAACATCATCGTCGCGCCGTCGTTCAGCTCCCGCGCCACGCCCTCCGTGCTGAAGCGGCCCAGGTGCCGCACCGAGCCGCCGAGCCGCAGCGGGCCCAGGATGCCGAGGACCAGTCCGTGCACATGGAACAGCGGCAGCCCGTGCACGAGGACGTCGTCGCCGGTCCACTCCCAGGCGTCGGCGAGCGCGTCCAGCGTCGCGGCGACGGCCCGGCGCGGGATGACGGCACCCTTGGGCGGGCCGGTGGTGCCGGAGGTGTAGACGACGAGGGCGGGGTCCTCGTCGCCGGGGGAGACGTCGGGACCCTCCACTCCGGCACCCCGCACGTCGATGTCGACGCGCTCCAAGTGCCGTAGCGCGGAGGGAAGTTCGTCGCCCGGAGCCGCGAGTACCAGGGTCGGTGCGCTGTCCGTCAGGATGTGGCCGAGTTCCCTCTCGCCCGACTTCGGGTTGAGCGGCACCGCGGCCACCCCGGCCCGCAGTGCCGCCACGACCGCGACGGCCGTCTCCAGCGAGTTGGTGGCCCACACGGCGACCCGGCCGGCGCCCGCGCACCGGGCCGCGAGGGCGTCCGCCGCCGCGCCCAGCTCCGCGTACGTCAGGGATCGGTCACCGAACCTGAGCGCGGGCCGGCCGCCCGGGTCGGTCAGGGCGGGAAAGAGGGTGGACACGCGGCGCACTCCTTGGTCGTCGGGGACAAGGGTCCCCAACCGTCGGGGACACCCCCGTTCCTACACCACGTCCGCCACCACACAACTGACGTTGTCCGGACCCCCGGCCGCGTTCGCCGCGTCGACCAGGGACCGTACCGCCTCCTCCGGGTCCGGGCTCGCGGTCAGGAGTTCGCGGACGCGGTGCTCCGGGACGACCCCGGTCAGGCCGTCCGAGCACAGCAGATAGCGGTCGCCGCGACGGGCGTCGTGGAGTTTCAGGTCCGGGGTTCCGCTCGTCAACGCCTTGAGCAGCATCATGCGTTGAGGGTGGGCGCCGGCCTCCTCCGGTGTCAGCCGGCCCTCGTCGATCAGCGACTGGACGACCGAGTGGTCGTGCGTGATCCGGAACAGCCCGCCGTCGCGCAGCAGATACGCCCGCGAGTCCCCGATGTGCACGAGCGCCAGCTTCGAGCCCGTCCACAGCAGCGCGGTCAGGGTCGTGCCGTTCTCGTCGGGACCGGCCACGTCACGGACCGCCTCGGTGGCACCCCGTACCGCCTCCTCCAGGAGGTTGAGCACATCGCCCGCGGGCACTTCCTCGGTGTCCAGGAAACGCAGCGCCTCCACCGCGGCCCCGCTCGCGGGCGCGCCCGCCGGACCGAACCCGTCGGCGACCGCGAGCAGCCGGGTCCCCGCGTACGCGGTGTCCTGGTTGGAGGGGCGGACCAGACCGCGGTCCGAGTGGGCGGCATAACGCAGTTCCAGCATGGTGGAGTCCTTTCCCGGTGCGGCCGTCACGGCCGCGAGATGGTCGACGAGGAACCCGGCGAGATCCCGCCGCACCGCCGTCTCCGCCTCGATCCGCGCCCAGAAGGCACGGATCTCCCGCGCGGCGACGGCAGGTTCGAGGGCGCACACCTCACGGATTCCGGCCAGCGGCATCCCCAGCCGCCGCAGCCACGCGACCAGCCGCGCCCGCTCCAGCTGGTCCACCGCGTAGTACCGGTAGCCGCTGTCGGGGTCCACGCGCGCCGGCCGCAGCAGCTCCAGCTCGTCGTACAGCCGCAACGCCTTCGGCGACAGCCTGCACGCCCGCGCGAAGGCCCCGATCGTCAGCATGTCCGTGCCCTTCATGCGCACCTCGACCTCTTTCGGTTCCGTCACCGATGCTGGGGCTTCACCGAGGGGGAAGGTCAATCCGGTTGCCGCGGTTGCGGTGGCCGTGGTTAACCTGCGGAAACGATCTGCCGCAGACCGACCGCAGACCGACCGCCGTACGAAGCTGGAGGCTCCCGTGCCCCGAATCGCGCTCGCCACCTACGACCCCGGAAGCAAGCCCAGCAAGGACCGGGACCTCCCGGTGCTGGTGGCGGCGTTGCGGGCGGCCGGGGCCGAGGCGGTCGCCGCGCCGTGGGACGACGCCGGGACCGACTGGGGCTCGTACGACCTCGTGCTCCTCCGCTCCACCTGGGACTACAGCTGGCGGCCCGCCGAGTTCGTGGCCTGGGCCGAGCGGACCGCGAAGGCGACCCGGCTCGCGAACCCGGTGGAGGTCGTGCGGTGGAACACCGACAAGCGCTACGTCGGCGACCTCGCGGCGGCCGGCGTGCCCGTCGTGCCGACCCGCTATCTCGCCCCCGGCGACCCGGCCGACCTCCCGGACGACCACGAGTACGTCGTCAAGCCGACCTCCGGCGCGGGCGCCCGCTTCGCCGCCCGCTACACGCCCGACCAGCACGAGACGGCCGTACGACAGCTGGAGCGCATGCACGCCGAGGGGCTGACCGCGATGGTGCAGCCGTATCTGACGAACGTGGACGTCAGCGGGGAGCGGGCGCTGCTGTTCTTCGGGGGGCGGTTCGTGCACGCCTCGCGGAAGGGGGCCGTACTAGCGCGCGGGACGGCCTACGACGACGACAAGGTGTCCCACCCGGACCTGGAGCCGTGGACCGCGACCGAGGCCGAACTCGCCCTCGCGGAGCGGGCGTTGGCCGCCGTACCGGACTCTCCGGAGCTGCTGTACGCGCGCGTGGACCTCGTCGACGGGCCGGACGGCGAGCCGTGCGTGATGGAGCTGGAACTCGTCGAGCCGAACCTCTTCCTGGATCTGCATCCGGAGTCGTCGCTGACCGCGGTGGTCGAGGTGATCCTGGGGGCGGCTAGTCGCTGACCGCCGTCCGCTGGAGCAGGCCCCAGGTGAACTCGGCCGCGCACCTGTGGCGTACGCCCCGCGCGTCCGGGGCGGTGAAGGCGAGACCCCAACGCGTGGGGGCCGTGCCCTCCAGGGGGCGGGCGGGGGCGAAGGCGCGGGCAGCCTCGTCGACCGTGCAGGACCAGGGGGTCAGGTCGTCGAGGGTGCGGAGGGCGGGGCCCTGGGTGCCCGGGGCGCGGACCAGCCATTCGTTCCACACCGCGCCGTTCGGGGCAGTCAGCACCTCGAAGCGGAGGTCAGGCCAGAGGGGCAGCGTCCACAGCCGGGCCTCGCAGTCCAGGTCGCCGATCCTGCGCTTGACGGTCGAGTCGGGGGCGCCCAGGATCGAGCGGTAGCGCGAGGCGGCGGGCCGGCCGCGCGGGGCGTGCAGCATCGCCTGCCACCGCTTGTTGGCCTCGCGCATGTCGGCGATCGAGACGCCCAGCTCATGACGGGCGTCCTCGACCAGGTCCGGGTTGTGGTCCGCCATGCGACGCAGCAGGACGAGCTGGAAGTCCAGGGGGCCGAAGGGGCTCGCGGGGCGTTTCGTCTCGGGCATGCGATCCATCGTCGCGCACGGCACTGACACCCGGGGTGCGGCCGTTGGCGAGGAAGAGCACCGAGTTGACGTAACGGGGGCCCCGGGAGAACGGCAGGACCCGGCGCAGCAGCCCCTGGGAGACGACGTACGAGGTCCGGGCCTGGTGATCCTCCAGGGGAAAGTCCGCGAGCCGGACCCAGTCCCGGTTCCGGTCCGGGAGGACCCAGCCCTCGTAGCCGAGCAGCGAGAGGTAGGTGACCACGGGGGCGACCGGCTGGATGCGGGACTCCAGCTCGACGAAGAGCGCGGGCCGGTCGCGGGTGAGCAGGCCGGTCGCGCCGTGCAGGACGGCCAGTTCGCTGCCGTCCACGTCGATCTTGATGAAACCCACGTCCCGCAGGCCGAGCCCGTCGAGCGTGACGCAGGGGACGTGCACCGCGCGGGCGTGGATGTCCCGGCGGACCAGGGAGGACACACCCCGGTCGCCCTCGTCGTCCGGCGGCAGCCACAGCCGGGCCGTGCCGGGACGGTCCGAGGCGGCGGCCGGGACCACCCGGGCGTGCGCGGGCGCGGCGGCTTCGAGGAGCCGCGCCAGGTGCGGGACCGGCTCGACGGTCACCACCTCCCGCGCGTGCCGCCACAGCCGGTGCGTCCAGGGGCCGTACCAGCCGCCCACGTCGACCGCCGTCCCGCAGTCCGGCGGCAACAGGTCCGCCAGGCGCGCCAGTTCGGGTTCGAAGCGGGGGTAGACGGCGCGGGCGGTGGCGGCGACGAGGCGGGTGGGGAGGAGGGGGGCGAGCCGGGCGGTGAGGGTGCGGGGAGCGGGTTCCCCGGGGTTCGCGGGGGTCATGGGGCCATCCGTTTGAGGAGTTCCTCGTGTTCGGCGTCGTCGGTGACCTGCTCGCCCGACGACGGCAGGAGTTGCGGGATGCCGTCGACGACGGGGTAACGGCGGCGCAGGCGAGGGTTGTAGAGGGCGTCCGTCGACAGCAGGTGCAGCGGGCCCTTGTCGAGCGGGCAGGCCAGGATCTTCAGCAGCGGGTCGTCCGGGTTCATGGGGGTGTCAACTCCTTGGCCTCGGCCGGTGGTTGAGGCGCGTCGTCGTGCTTCGGCATGGCCAGCAGAACAGTGACCGCGAGGAGGGTGCCCGCGATCCGCAGGGCCAGCCGCAGCGGATCGTGCGGCAGGGCCTCGCCGAACGCGAGCGTGCCGAGCACCGCCGTGAACAGACTGGTCACCGTCGTGCAGACCGGCACGATCAGCGAGGCCCGGCACCGCTGGAGCGCCGCCTGCGACATGACCAGACCGAACGCGCCGGTGAAGAGCAGGAGATACGGATACGGCGACCGGAGCAGCCCGACGATCGCCCCGCCCACGTCATGTGTCGTCAGACAGCTCGACACCCCTTTGATGGCGAGCGAGCTGACCCCGTACAACAGGCCCACCGCCACGCCGTACTCGACGCCCGTGGTGGGCAGCCGGTGTGCCGCCCGCCGCTCGGTGTGCCGGTACAGCCAGACACCGGCCGCGAGCGACGGCAGGCACACCAACAGGACCAGTGGATAAGGGGCGTTGCGGCTGACCTGGTCCGAGCCCTCCTTGAGCGACAGCACCACCATCAGCAGGGCGACGAGGATCGCCCCGAGCGCGTACCGCTCCCGGCCGCTGGTCTCCTCGCCGAGCAGCCGCGTCGACAGCAGCACGAGCAGCACCAGACCCGACACGAAGATGCCCTGCGCGGCGGCGATCGGCAGCGTCCGGTACACGGCGAGCTGCGCACCGAACCCGGACGCGAGCGCGAGCGACCCGCCGATCCACAGCGGACTGCCCAGCACCAGCCGCAGCAGCCTGACCGGTTGACGGACCGTCACCTCGGGCAGCCCGGCGAGCGCCCGTTTCTCCAGGACGAACCCGCCGCTGTACAGGACGTTCGCCAACAGGGCCGCAGCCACTCCCCACCACACGGGCCGCGCCCCCTACCTCTTCCGCGCGTGCAGCAACAGGATCGACGCCAACCGCGGTCTGGCACACGCCAGTCGGTCCAGCGGCCGGAGCGGACGCGGTACGCCGTGGAAGGGCGCCCCCTTCAGCCCTACGACCGTGAAGCCCGCCGCCGCCACGAACTCCCGCAACGCGCGCGGGGTGTAGAGCCGCAGATGTCCCACGACCTCCTTGCCCGGACGGCCGTGGATCGCGCGCAGGCTCACCTCCGAGAACACGGGCTGGACGCCGGCGAGCAGCAGGGCGCGGTTGTACCAGGCCGCCAAGTTCGGTGTGGACAGCATGAGATGGCCTCCCGGCCGCAGGATGCGGCGGATCTCGTCGAGTGCCGTGTCCGGGTCGACGAGGTGTTCGATCACTTCGCTGAACAGGACGGCGTCGGCGGAGGCGGAGCGGAGCGGGAGCGCGGTGAGTTCGCCGCGGACCGTGTACGGGAGGTGGGTGCGGGCGCGGGCCAGGGCGTCCTGGGACCAGTCGACGCCGACGACCCGGTGACCGGCGAGGAGAGGTGCGGCGGTGGCTGCGGCGGTGCCGTCGCCGCAGCCGATGTCCAGGACGGTGCGGGGGTGTCCGGCGGTGGCCGGACCCAGGGCGGTGGCGAGGGCGCGGGCCTGGCGCAGGGTGCGGGACGGGCCGGAGGCGACGGGGACGGCGGGGTTCTCGTAGAAGTCGCGGAGGCCGGGGCGATGCGGGGTGGTGGTCGTCATGCCGGATGCTCCTCCGTCTGTTCCGTCGTGTGCAGGTAGTGCTCGAACAGGTCGCGGAGGTGGGCTCCGTCGCCGGGGCCGAGGAGGGTGCGGGACCAGCGGAGGGCGACGTGCAGCTTCCCCGCGGTGGACGCCGTCGTCACGGTGAAGCCGCGGGGCATGCGGGCCGGGGCGGAGAACCAGACCGCGTGCGCTCGGCCTGCCGGTTCGCCGAAGTCCAGGGTGTACGGGATGCGGCCGATGTTGCTGAGGAGGGTGGTCGACGTCCAGGGGGCCGCTGCCCTGCGCAGCCCTCGGGTGAGGGCGGCGCGCCAGGCCACGGGGACGACCGGGGCCGTCAACAGAGCCGCGCCATGGCCCAGTTGGGGGCGTTGGAGGGCCTTGAGGGTGCGGGTGCGGTTCGCCGTGCGGTGCAGCAGATCGGCCATCCGGGCCGGGGCGGGGGTCAACTCCGCCGGGGCGAAGGTGACTTCCACGAGTCTCGTGCCGTTGCCTATCGGCATGTCCGTGCCCCGGGGGCGGTCGTCCACGGGCATCGTGATGCGCAGCGGGCGGGGGTGTTCGCCGTGTTCCCGGTTCCAGTGGGCGATCATCAGGGCCGTGGTGACCATGAGCTGGTCGTTCACCGTGTACGGGGAGCCCTTGGGGCGGTGCGGCACCGGGAGTTCGGTGAGGAGGAGACCGTTGCCGCCGGGGGACCGGTCGGGGGTGCCGGGGGCGACCCGGGCGGGCGGGGTCCACACGGACGGGGTGTTCTCGGGGGGTTCCGGTGCCTCCGGGGGGCGGGTCGGCGGGGCGGTCGGGGTGTTGTCCTTTCCGCCGTAGCGCTCCGCCGCGGTGGCGAGGATGCGGAGGCAGGCGGGGCCGTCCAGCGCCGTGTGGTTGACCGTGAGGATCAGGGCGGTTCCCGTGCCCGGGGGCGGGAGGGGGACGGCTTCCAGGCGGATGGGCGGGGAGGTGGTCAGGGGCGGGGTGTGGGTGAGGGAGCGGGTGCGGGCTTCTTCGAGGGCGTCCTTGGTGGCGGGCGGGAAGGTGACCACGTCCATGTCCGGGGCGGGGGTCAGCTCCCATTCGTAGCGGCGGCGGTACCAGGGGCCCGGGGCCTCGCGCATGAGGATGCGGGGGTGGTGGTGGAGGGCCTCCGTGAACGCGGTGCGGAGGCGGTCCGGGTTGAGGGGGCCTGGGAGGTGGACCTCTATGTGGACGGTTTCCGGTTCCGTGGACTGGTGGCAGTGGCGGGCGATTTCGTCGACTGTGGGGAAGGGGATGCGGGTGGGGAAGCGGGGGTTGTCGAGTGTGGTCATCGGGGGTCGTCCTTTTGGTGCGGGCCGGTGGGGGCTTGTCGCGCCCCCGCGGCGGAGCCGCTGATGTCACGGCCCCGCGCCCCTATCGGGGCGCTCCAGCCCTCGGTGCTGACCAGACCTGCGAACAGGGCTATGAGTGCCAGGAGTTGGGCCGCGTGGCCGAATGCTCCGTGGGCCGCGCCCACCGGGTCGCCCGCTCCCGTCGCCGCTGTGATGCCCGCGCCCGTCATGGCCACGAAGGCGATGGGGACCAGGAGGGCGTGGCGGCGGTACGCGAGTAGCGCCAGTGCCGGGACCAGAAGCGCGAACCAACCCGCTATCACCACCCCGACCAGGGTCAGTGCGACCGTGCCCAGCCACAGGCCCGGTAGGGGTGGGGGTGGTTGGAGGTCGTCGGGGTTGGGGTCCCGGCGGCGCCAGACGACCAGGGCCAGGAGGGCCGCCATGGCTACGCCGCTTCCGATCAGGCCGGCCTCGTACGTGGTCGCCGGTTCATATGTCAGCTTGATCTTGCCGCCCGCGCCCGCCGGGACGCGCCAGCCCTGTTGCCAGCCGTCCAGGCGCAGGGCGGACAACTCCTTGCCGTTCAGGGTGGCTTTCCAGCCCGTGTTGTAGTTCTCGTAGGTGGTGAGGTACGAGGCCGCGCCCGCCCCCGCGGTCACCTCCCGGCGGTCGCCGAGCCAGTCCTGGATCGTCAACTGACGGTTCGTGGCGATGGGTTCGGTGACCGTGCCCCGGGTCAGGGTGATGTCCGTGAGGGTCAACGGGCCCGCGTCGCCCGCCTCGACCCGGTGTGCGCCCGAAGTCAGCTCCAACGACCCGTCCGACAAGCCCTGCTGACAAGGCGTCACCTGAACCTCTCGGCGGGCCGTCAAGTCGCCCACCGTTCCCTGGACGCTCGTTGCGTACAGCTCGCCGTCCACCGCCACCACCGGGCCCTTGCCACAGGGCAGGGTGAAGGGGCGGGACGGGTTCGGCTGCGGGGTGCGGTACTGGGCCAGGGCCGGGATGTAGGCCTCGGTGAGGCCCACCGGGAGCTGGAGGCTGTCGTCCGCTATCGGGTTGTGGAGGGTCAGGGGGGCGGTCTTGGTGACGGTGATGGTCAGGCGGTCCGTCGTGATCGGATCGAAGCGGGCCACGCCGTTCTCGTCCACGCCCGCGATCGTCGAGCCGTCGGGTGAACTGATGTCGACCTCGGTCGGACGCGTCGACAGGCCGCCCGCGGGGGCCAGCACCACTTCGCCCACCGCCTGTTTGCCGGTCCAGGTGAGGTGGATCGTCGGGCGGTCGCCCGCCACCCAGCCCGTCGTCAGGTCGCCGTCCGTGAGGTTGCGGGCGGAGAGGCCCGTGCCGAGCGCCGCGGTGGAGTCCGCCGTCGCGGTGACGCGGTGCTGCTGGGCGGGGGCCACCTCGTAGAGGAGCCTGTCCAGCTCCTCGCCGGGGACGGCGACCGCGCTCGCCCTCATCTCGTACGCTCCCGCCGTCGCCGTCGAGAACGTGCGGTGCAGGCCCGCCTCCGTGCCTGTCGGGGAGAGACCGGTCGGGTCGGCCGTGCGGTGCAGGGAGATGATCTCGGCGGACGCGTCGCTCGTGTCGGCGTCGGTGGGGAGCTGGAGGAGCCGGGTCACCTGGACGTGGGGCAGGGCGATCTCGGAGAAGCCCGCACCGGTCAGACCGGTGTGCCGGGCCACCGAGCCGACGATCGTCAGCTTCATCCAACCCGTCTCGCCCGGCGGGGACTTGATCGTCTGGGTCATGCCGCTCGGCTGGAGGAAGCTGGTCGCCGTCCCCTTCGCCGTCTGCACCCGCACCTTGGTCGCCGCCGCCCGCACGCTCTCCTGCGGGAGCGGGGTGACCTTGAACGAACTCGGCATGTCGTACGATCCGCCCGCGAACCCGATGCGCAGCCACTGCCCGTTCGGCGAACCCGGCGCGCCCTCCGCCCACGCGGTGCCGGGGTCGCCGTCGAAGGCGTTCACCGGGTCGAACTGGGGGAGCGAGAACAGCCAGTTGCCGCTGGACGACGCCGTCACCGAGCGGGCGCCGCGCAGCCGCGCGACCGTCTGGTGGGCGATGCCCTTCGTCGGCAGGATCTGCTTCGGCTTCTTCCCGGCGTCCTGGACCGCGTCGGGCGCGTTGCGTTCGGTGGGGGTGTAGGTGTACGACGTGTTGGCGTCGACGAGGCCGAACCGGGTGTCCGCCCGGCGCAGTCCGTCGCCGACGATCTGAAGCGCGGGGGAGCCCAGGCCCGGGTGGTTGTCGCCCGTCAACACCGTGGCCCGGCCCCGGAGTTCGGTCGCGAGGGGGAGGAGGGACTCCGGGCCGCCCGAGACCACCGCCGTGTCGGCCACCGGCGTCAGGCCCGCCTGGCCTGGGCGGATCACGTCCTTGCCGGTCGGTTCGTAGATCTCCACCGCCCGTTGGCGCGGGTAGAGGCCCTCCACCTGGAGCGGGGTGTCGTCGGCGATGCGGCCGCCGGTCATGACGGGGCCCAGGCCGGTCACCCGCCGGTAGCCGGACTGTTCGAGGGTGCGTTTGACGGTGGTCGTCGGGACGTAGCCGATCTGGTCGGGGTCGAGGTCGTTGCGGACGACGACGTAGTAGACGCCCGCCCGGCTCAAGTAGTCGGCCAGGCCCGGGACTTCGCTGCCGCTGGCCAGCGCCTGTTCCACGGCGTCCATCGCGCGGCGGTTGCCCGGGGTGCCCATCGGGACGTAGTCGCGCTCGGCCCAGCGGGAGTCGGCGAGGACGTCGAGGGGCTCGTCGATGGGGGAGCCCCAGGTGTAGATGCCGTGCGCGGTCGCCGGGACGACCAGGGCGCGGGAGTCGGGGGAGTATCTGTGCAGCCAGTCGGCCGTGGACTGCCAGTATGCGGGGAGCCGCTGGAACGAACCCGGGTTCAGGATCGACCCGTTGAGATACGGCCAGGCCAGACCGGGCAGGACGAGGACCAGCGCGATCAGCGGGACGAGCCGGCGGCCCGGGACCGGACGCGCTCCGCGTGGCTCGGTGGCGATGCCCACCAGGTGGGCCAGGCCGAGGACGAGCGCGAGGGCCAGGCCCGCCTGGAACTTGTAGATGTTGCGGAAGGGGACCAGCGGGCCGTTCAGCCAGTCCTGCACCAGCCCGTGGAAGGGCGCCCCGAACGCGCCGCCGTACCCGGCGAACAGGATCAGCGCGACCGTCACGGCGATCAGCACCAGCCACCGCCGCTCCGGCATGTCCCGTCGGGCCAGGCCCGCCAGGCCGAGTCCGGCCGCGAGGGCCGAGCAGACGATGACGATCACCGACGAGGCGACCGTCCACCCGGCCGGTATCCACGCCTCCCCGAGATGCAGATAGGCGACCCAGTCACCGGCTCCGCGCAGGCCCTCCGTGGCCGACATGGTGTCCGTCGTGGTCTGCGAAGTCTCCACGTACGGAAGGAAGTTCTCGCCGTAGACACCGAGCATGAGCAGCGGGATCCACCACCACGCCGTCGCCAGGACCACCCCCGGCACCCACCACGCGATCAGCTTGCGCTGCCGTGGCCCCGGTGGGCGGGACAGCAGATACAGACCCACCGGGAGGAGCGAGGCGAGGGTCGCCGCCGCGTTCACCCCGCCCATGAACGGGACGACCAGCGCCGACCGCAGGGCCGCGATCCGGGCCGAATGACGCTCGTCGGTGAGCGGCAGCAGCACCCAGGGGAGGAAGGCCCCGGGGAGCGCGGCCGCGGACGTCGACCCCACGACGATCGTGAACACCGGCCACAACGCGTACGTCACGGCGGCCAGCAGCCGGGACGCGGGGCTGCCGACACGCAGCCGCTCGGCCAGCCGCAGCGCCCCCCAGAAGGCGACCGAGAGGATCAGCGACAACCACAGGCGTTCCGCGAGCCACACCGGCAACCGCACGGCGTGGGCCAGCCAGTAGAACGGGAGCATCGGCCAGAGGTAGCCCGCGTACTGGTCCTGGATGCCGCCGAACGAACCCCGGTCGTGCCACAACTGGCCCAGGTCGGACAGGAACTGACCCGGATCGACGGTCACCCCGAGCTTGGTGTCGAAGGTCTGCCGGCCAGGGTGCACGGCGAGGAACAGCACGAACACCACGGCCCAGAACCCCAGCAGCCAGCGCCATGACCTCGGGCCCTCCGGCGGCCCCGCGACGGTCGTGCCGGAGGGGTCGGCCGCCGGGGGCGGGGCCTGGACCGTGGTCGCCGTCATGGTGGACACCGCCGGAGAATGAGGAGGAGGTTCCAGGTGGCCAACTCCCGTATCCCGGGCGCTTTGACGACGGCTCGGTCGAGGAAGGGCCAGTAGCGGGAACGCGCCACGACGACCGTCACGTCGTCGCGGGCACGGACCTGCCGCAGGGTGGCACCGATGTGCACGGCGAACAGGTTCTCGCCGAGCGTGTGCTTGGCCGGCTTTCCGGTACGCCGCCGGTAGCGCGCACGGGCCCGCTCGGCACCGAGGTAGTGCCACGGCGCCCACTCGTGACCGCCCCACGGGGACAGCCAGTTGGTGAACGACACGTAGATCAGCCCACCGGGCCGGGTCACCCGCGCCAGCTCACTGAGGAACGTCTGCGGATCGGACACGTGCTCGAGAACGTTGGAGGAGAAGGTGACGTCCGCGACTCCGTCGGACAGAGGGAGCAGATATCCGTCGGCGATCACGGTCCCGTCCGCCGGCTTGCGCGCCAACTCCCCCACGTCCGGCTCGAAGAGGTAGGCGTGAGCGCCCCGCCGCCGGAACTCCGACGTGAAGTACCCACTCCCACCACCGACGTCCACGACCGTGCGCCCGGCGACGGGACCGTCGTAGGACTCGACCTGATCGGCGGCGTCGGTGGCGAGCAGCGCATAGCAGGACTCCGGGTCGTCCTGCTCATGCAGAAAGGCGCGGAAGAGGGCAAGGGACCGGTGAAGAGACGGGTCCTTGAACCGCCGGTGGGGAGCGGCGCCCTGATGAGGGCGCGGGGGCGTGACATCAGCGGCTCCGCCGCGGGGCCGCGACCAGCCCCCGCCGGACCGCGGCCGGCTCACGGCCCCCAGCCCTTCACCGCCTCACCGGCCACCGACCGGAACTGCCTGATCGTCCGGTCCCATCGATAGCGCGCCGCACGATCCCGCGCCGCCCTGCCCATGACCTCACGTCGCTGCCCGGACAACGCCAACGTGCACCAGGCCGCCGCGAAGGAGGACTCCCCCCGGGCCAGGACACCCGTCACGCCATCGACGACCGAGTCCCGCAGCCCCGGCACGTCGAACGCCACCGCCGGAGTCTCCCGGACCGCGGCCTCGGTCACCACCAGGCCCCACCCCTCCAGCGCGGAGGGATGCAGCAACAACCAGGCCGCACAGAGCAGTTCGTGTTTCCGGGCCTCGGAGACATGCCCGGTGAACTCCACGCCGGGCCCGGCGAGTCGCTCAAGCCGCTCACGTTCAGGGCCGTCACCGACGATCAGCAGCCGCCCGCCGACAACGGGACGTACCCGTTCCCACAACCGCAGCAGCAGATCGACCCGCTTGTACTCGACGAGCCGCCCCACGGCCACGAACAACGGCTCGACGGACCGAGCGGCCCGAGGCCCCGGCTCCTCGACTCCGTTGTGGACGACCCGGATGCGGTCCCGCGAGACCCCGATCCCGCGCAGCGCGTGCGCCGTCGAGGGAGACACCGCGACCAACAGCCCCCGGTGCCGCGCCCCCGCCAGCGCCCAGTGCTCAAGTCTTCGCCCGATCCGGGCCGCCGGCGCCATCGGGCCGCCGAACCGCATCCTCCACAGGTCCGTGTGGACGTGGTTCACGAGCCGCAGCGTCGGCCCGTGGTGCCACGCGGGCGCGAAGTACGGCATCCCGTTGCACACCTCGACCAACAGATCGCAGTCACCGACGAGTTGGGCGAAGGCGGATCGGGCGCGCAGGAAGTGGCCGTAGGCGCCGCCCGCCGACACCACGCGGTAGTCGCGGTAGGACGCCGGGCCGCCGCACAGCAGGGTGACCTGATGGCCGAGCCGGGTCAGGCCGTCGGCGAGTCTGTCCACGAGGAGTTCGGAACCGCCGGCCTGCGGGTTGTCGAGGTCCCGGTGGGCGAGGAAGACGATCCGGCGCGGTTGCGGCACCGGCGTCGGGGGGTACTGCGCGACCGGGGGAAACGGGGCGCGGTGGGGGTCCCCCCACCCCAGTGAATTCGAGGGTGGGGGAGAGTAGGGCACGTGCTGGGGCATGGGTGCTCCAACTCGTCTCAGGGTGCGGAACTCTGTGGGGTGGGGCCGTAAGGGGCGGGGCGCGGTGCGGAGTTCTGTGCGTGGGCTGTGTCCGGGTGGGTGGACAGTTTTCGCCCCGGCGTTCGTGACGGCTACTCACCCGCGTGACAATTTCGGGGGTTATTAGAACTGACGTCACGTCACATCGTGGGCGGATACTCGGGTGAAGTGGATGATTCGGGGCGCCGACGGCCGCGTAGCACCAAAACGCCTCCGATCGCCGCGAGGACGAATCCGGCCACAGCGGTACCGATCGGCAACGTCTGCCCCACCAGGCGCAGTTGGCCGCTCTCCTTCTTCGCCAGTCTCACCTGTTCCTTCTGCGTGGCCGTGGTGAAGGCGAGCTTGTCGGCGTCCAGGAGGAGGACCGCGTCGTGGGCGTGGCCGGGGGCGCGCAGGGTGCGGCGGGGGCCGGTGCTGGCGTAGATCACCCGGCCGGTGCGCTGGTCGGCGATCAGCTCGATGCCGTGGTTGGAGTACCACTCCTCGGCCAGGATCTGCGGGGAGCCGGGCTGGTCGACGAGGCTGCCGGGGACCAGCCGGGTGCCGATCTTCGTGGGCGGGACGGTGCCCTTGAAGACATAACCCGACCAGCCCTGCACCTTCTTGGTGCCCGCGTAACGCAGGGTCACCGTGGCGCCCAGGGAGTTGTCCCACCACTGGTAGGACTGTTTCCGCACGTCGAACGGGAACTTCAGATAGGCATCGCCCTCGAAGTACGGGTTCTCGTGGCAGCAGTGCACCGGCTTGTTGGTCCTGCGGTCCGTGACCCAGCGGTTGGGGAAGAACTCCAGCGCGTCGTGCGGATCGGCGGCCGGCAGGGACTTGTCGGTGTCGACGGTCGTGGTGACGTCCCAGACCGCGTCCCCGCTCTTCTCGCTGTCCGCGACATCGCCGCGCACCTGCTGGGTGACGGTGATCCGCTGGTCGTCCACGGTCCGCAGCTCGCCGGTGTCGAAGTAGCTGCCGGTGCCCCGGTAGACGGCGGTCGTGTCGATGTCGATCGGGGTCACGGCGGCCCGCGGCTCGACGTACCAGGCCAGCAGCGGCGCCAGGACCAGCAGAAAGGTGCCGAGTCCCAGCAGGATCAGGGAAAGTGGAGAGGCTGTACGGCGCATCCGGGCACTCCAGTGGGATGTGGTGACGGAGTTCGGGCCGCTCTTGGGCCGGGAACCGTAGGCGGCCCTTGACGGAGTGTCAATGTCTGCCGACACTGGGCCGACGGGCAGAGGTGGGGCGCACGGACCTCAGGACAGAGAGGCTGACCCCGCGATGCCCAGACTGCTCGCCGCCGCACTGACCGTGCTCCTGGCCGCCGCCCTCGCCGTCGGCGCCGCGCTCGGCATCGTCGCCCTGCTCGACGCGAGACCAGCCCAGCCGAACACCCCGTTGGTCACGTACGAGCAAGCGGACCAAGGGAGTTGACGCCGTGGCCGCGCGCCCGGCGACCGCCCGGTCGGCGACATCCCGGCCGCCGACCACGCCATCGGCGACCGCTCAGCCGTCGACCGCTCGCCCGGCGACCATGACCGCGCGCTCGGCGTGGCACGACGTACCGCGCCTGAAGGTACGGGAGTTCGCGGCGATCGCGATGGCAGAGGCACCCGCGCTCGCCGAGGAGATCCTGCGGGAGATCCGCCGGGAGCACCCTCAACTGCCGCTGGTGCTGGACGAGTCGGGCGAGCCGATGGCCCTGGTCGGTATCCGGCGTGCCATCGAGGTCTTCGTCCAGCACCTGGAGACCGCCGAGGGGCGGCCGACCGTACCGCCCGGCGTCTTCCAGGAGTTCGGGCGCGGAGAGGGCCTGAACGGCCGCAGCCTCGACTCGCTCCAGGCGATCTACCGCATGGGCGTCCGGCTCGCCTGGCGCCGGCTGGCCGAGATCGGGCAGCGGGTCGAGATCCCGCCGCCCGCGATGTACGCACTCGTCGACGCGGGCTACGAGTACCTGGACGGGCTGGTCGACCAGTCCGTGCGCGGATACGCCGAGGCCGCCGCACGGCAGGCGGGGGAGCGGCTGCGGCTGCAACGGCGGCTCATGGAACTCCTCCTCGCCGAACACCATCGCGGCGACCCGGCCGAGGCCCTCTCCGAGCGCGCCGCGCGGATCGGCTGGCCGCTCCCCGACAAGGTCGCCGTGGGTGTCCTGCTGCGCCCCGCGCGTGAGGCCGTCGCCCCCGCCGTGGGGCAGGAGGTCCTGCTCGACATGGAGTACGAGCGGCCCCGCATGGTCGTGCCCGAACCGGACGCCGCCGGGCGGCCCGAACTGCTGCACCGGGCGCTGACCGGCTGGGCCGGGGCGATCGGGCCCCCGGTGCCGCTGGCCGACGCGGTGAAGTCGGCGCGCTGGGCCGAGGCCGCCGTAGGGCTGATGGAGCGGGGGCTGTTGCCGGGCGGGGGAGTGCTGTACTGCACCGAGCACACCGAGGCGCTGGTGCTGCTCCAGCCCGAGGAGCTGATCGACGATCTCGCGCTGCGGTGTCTCGCGCCGCTGGCGCACTGCGGGCCGACGCACGGGCGGCGGCTCGCGGAGACCCTGCTGGCCTGGCTGGAGACGCGCGGCGGGGCGCCCGAGGTGGCGGCGCGGCTCGGTGTGCATCCGCAGACCGTGCGGTACCGGCTGCGGCAGATCCGTGAGCTGTGGGGCGACGAGATCGATCATCCGGACCGCCGGTTCGAGCTCGAACTCGTCTTGCGCGCGCAGCGGTTGCGGGGTCGGCTGGGGGGTACCGGGGCCGTTCGGTAGTCACCTGGTCACCCGGCCATTGCCCGGGCAACCCACTATGGCTAGCCTGTGTTCGTCATGCCGATCGCCAGTTGAAATTTCGAACACAGCGCAGCACAAGCACGCGCTCACGCCAAGATCAGCCACTCACAGACACCAAGAAGGGGGCCGGTTGTGGGACGCCTCGTACCTGCCGTGACCCGGGCTCTCGACATTCTCGAGCTCTTCCTCGACGGGGACGGGACCCTCTCCGCCCCCGACATCGTGCGCAAGCTGCAACTGCCGCGCACGACCGTGCACGAACTGGTCACCACCCTCGCGGCCCGGTCGTACATCGTGCCCGTGCCCGGACAACCCGGACGTTACCGGCTGGGTGTGCGTCCGTACCAGCTCGGGAGCCGATACGCCGAGCAGCTCGACCTCGCCGCCGAGGGGCAGCAGGTCGCCCGGTCCGTCGCCGAGACCTGCGACGAGACCGTGCACGTGGCCATCCTCGAAGGCACCGACGTCATCTACATCGCCAAGGTCGACTCCACGCACGCGGTGCGCATGGTGTCGGCGGCCGGCCGCCGGCTGCCCGCGCACTGCACCTCCGTGGGCAAGATGCTGCTGGCCTCGCTGCCCGCCCCTGAGCTGACCGCGCGTATCCCGGCGAACGCCTCGCTGGCCGCGATGACGCCCAACAGCATCACCGACCCGGACGCCCTGCGGGTGGCCCTCGCCGAGATCCGGGAGCGGGGGATCGCCGTCGAGAGCCGTGAGTCGAACCCGGACGTGTCCTGTGTCGCCGCGCCGGTCCGGGACCGCACCGGGCAGGTCGTCGCCGCGCTCTCCATCTCCGTCCCGATGATCCGCTGGAGCGACGAGCGGCGGACCGAGCTGGAGCAGCTGGCGGCGAAGGGCGCGGCCGAACTGTCGGAGCGGCTCGGACACCGGAGCGTGGGATGACGTACGAGGTGGCGGTACGGGCCGAGGCGACGCTCGGCGAGGGCCCTACCTGGGACGCGGCCACCGGGCGGTTGATCTGGATCGACATCCTCGGGTGCCGGGTGCACACGTACGACCCCGTTTCCGGGGTGCGGACGGTGCGGGTCACCGACCAGCACGTGGGGGCCGCGAAGCCTCGGGCCGGTGGGGGGCTCGTCCTCAATCTGCGGGACGGGGTCGGACTCCTCGACGCCGACGGGGAGTTCGGCTGGCTGCATCGGGAGGTCGTTCCGGGGCGGCGGGCGAACGATGCCGCCGTCGCGCCTGACGGGGCGCTGTGGGCGGGGACGATGCGCTACGACGAGGCGGCGTGCGGGGGGACGTTGTCCCGGATCACCGGGGACGGGTCCGTGCAGCTCGTCCTGGACGACGTCGCGGTGAGCAACGGGACCGGGTGGAGTCCCGACGGGCGGCTGATGTACTACATCGACTCGCCCACCCGGCGGATCGATGTGTTCGAGTACGCGGACGGGCGGGTCAGCCGACGGCGGCGGTTCGCCCAGATCGAGGCCGGCGCCGGGTTCCCCGACGGGCTCACCGTGGACGCCGACGGGTGTGTGTGGGTGGCTCTGTGGGGTGGGGGCGCGGTGCGGAGGTACACGCCGGACGGGGAGTTGGACCGGGTTGTCCCGTTGCCGGCTTCGCTGGTCACCGCGTGTGCGTTCGGGGGCGCGGACCTCACCGACCTGTACGTGACCACTGCTCGGGTGGGGCTTGAGGCGCCGCATCCCGTCGCCGGGTCGTTGCTGGTCGTGCCGGGCGTGGGCAAGGGGCTGCCGCAGGTCGCGTTCGCGGGCTGAGGTCCGTTCCGTGCCCGCGGGCGCGCTGTGGCCGGTCGCGCCCACACGGCGGAGCCGGCCCTGAAGGACGTCAGCTCGCCCGGTGATCCAGAGTCGCCAGGGTCCGGCGTTCCGCCGGGGTCAGAGGCGGGGCGGAAAGCCTGGGCAGGAGTGGGCCGTTGAGGGCGGCGAGCACGACGTGGGGGCGCAGGAGCGCCGACGCGGCCGACTCCATGCTCGTCACCGACGACAGGGCTGCCGCCGCTGGGTAGGAACCCGTCGCCGCCTTGAGGAGACGGCGGGAGTAGCGGGCGACCAGGTGGTCGGCCCTGGTGGGCGTCGGGCCCTTGGTGTCGGGGTACCAGATGTCCTGGCCCACTGCCATCGACCAGGCCCCCTCCACCGGGGCCGCCAGGGCGCGTTGGACCCTCGCGGAGAGGCCGGGGGCCGTGAATCCGTCCTGGGTCAGCGCGTGGGAGAGGGTCCGGGCGCCCAGCGCGGCCACCGACATGCCCTGGCCGTAGGCCGGGTTGAAGGTGGCCAGGGCGTCGCCGAGGACGATCAAGGCCTCGGGCCAGTCCCGGACCTTCTCCAGATAGCGGCGGGTGTTCCGCGTGCTGCGGCTGGTGTGCACGTCGGTCAGCGGCTCCGCGCCGGAGATCAGCCGGGCGAGGATCGGATGCGGGAGGTCGCGTATGTACTGGAGGAAGCCGTCCGGGTCCGCGGGGGGTTCCGCACCGCGGGTGCCCGCGAGGCTGACCATCCAGCGGTCGCCCTCGATGGGGAGGACCATGCCGGCGCGGCCGGGGCGGGACGCGTAGGGGTCGGCCTGGAGGATCGTGAGGGGGAAGTGCTCCGCGCCCGCGGGGCGGCGGTAGATCCTGGTCGCGTTGACGAGCCCGGAGTCCACGATCCGTTCCTCGACGCCGGTGACGCCGAGATCCTCCAGCCAGTGGACGACACGGGAGCCGCGACCGCTCGCGTCGACCACGAAGTCGGCGTCGAGTTCCCTCTCCCCGGCCTCCGTCGAGATGCGGACGCCGGTGACGCGGCGGGCGTCGCCGAGGAGTGCCACGCCCTGGGCGTGCCGGATCACGGTCTTGGTCTCGGCGAGGACCGCCTCGCGGACCACCCAGTCCAGCAGCGCCCGGCTGCACGTGAGCATGCGGGGGCCCGGGTGCCGCCAGCGGCGCAGCCAGCCCTCCGGAGTCAGCGCGAGGAGGCCCGAGTTGAGGGAGATCTCGTGAGCGCCCGCGTCGAGCAGCCGCTCGCGCATCAAAACGCCCGGTACGAGGTCCTCCATCGCGGCCAGGCCGCCGGACATCAGCAGATGGGCGTGGCGGCCCTGCGGAAGGCCCCTGCGGTGTTCCGGTCCCTCGGGCAGCTCGTCCCGGTCGAGCACGATCACCTCGTCCGCGTGGGCGGACAACGCGGCCGCGGCCAGCACGCCGGCCAGTCCGGCCCCGATGACGACAGCTCTCCGCGGCATGCGGCTCCTCAAGTCGGCCCGGGAACAGGCGGGTTCGGGCGAGTGGATCAGTGCGGGGTGGCCTTCACCGTACCCTCCGGTACGGCCGCGGTGACACGGGACCGGGCGAGCGCCCGCGCCAGCTCGACCAGCCCGCCGGTGTCGGAGACCTCCATGGCGTAGAGCCGGTAGGTGCTCGGCGTGCCGAAGGGTTCCTCGCGGGCGGCGGCACGGCGGGCGGCGTCGGCCACCATCGCCGCCTCCGCGACCATCCGGGCCTCGTGCGCGGAGCGCCCCTCGTGCAGCGCGGCCTCACGGGTGCGCTCACGGACCCGGTCGTCGAAGTACGGGGCGAGCGCCAACAGGGCGTCGTGGATGGACACCTCACGCCAGTGCAGTCGCATCCGGGGCAGCTGCCAGAGCGCGCTGGGCGGCTTCGGCGCGATGGACGCGAACCGGATCTCCGACCACAGCGGGCCCAGTCCGCGCAGGTCGTCGAGGTAGCGCCAGTGCGCGCGGGCGGTGGGCAGCAGCCGGGGCAGGACGAAGCCCATCGAGCAGGTCAGGGCGGCCAGCGAGGCCATCGGCGGGGCGACTCCGGTGGACAGGAAGTCGAGGTTGTGCCCGGACCAACGGGCCACCACCGCCGTGTACTTGACGAGCTGGAAGCCGACCACGTCCAACAGGGTGCCGACGAGGATCAGTTGGAGCCCCCTGCGCAGCAGACCGGTGACCTCCCGCGCCCAACTGACGCAGACCGTGCACATCGCGAGGGTGGCCGCGCTGTGCCCGAGCAGATAGAGCACGATCATCTCGCGCATGTAGGGCGTGTTGGCGTAGTACGTGTCGAGGTCGGTGAGCCGCTCGGTGCTCGCGTCGGCCAGCGCGAACAGCACGACGATGGCGATGATCAGCGCGCCGTAGGCGGCCATGCTGCGCAGCACCAGGCGGCGGATGCGGGCGGGGGAGCCACCCCGCCACTGGAAGAGCAGCACCAGCAGGGAGCAGCTGTACGCGGAGATCATGCCGTAGGTGAGCGGGGCGCCGAAGTTGGCGACGCCGGTGAGGTCGTTGACCGCGCTCAGGGTCGGCGGTGCGGCGCAGACCAGGCCCAGGGCGCCGAGGACGATCGCCACACAGGTGGTGAGGGTCAGCGGGTCGCGCGGGAAGCTCGGCGGGCGGCGCAGCAGGACGGTGCAGGACAGTCCGAAGACGGCGGCGGCGAGATACACGATGAGGCTCATGCCCGTGAACTCCCTTCCGTCGTACCGGCGCGGACCCGGGCGGCGGCGACGAGCGGGGAGCGGGTCAGGGCGTCGGCGATCGGCACCAGGAGGGTGGTGCCGGGGGCGCGGTCGGGGAGCCGGCCCGGTTCGTCGGCGGGCAGGAGACGCGGGTCGCGGTGGCGTTCCTCGGCCACGGCCGCGGCGACGACCGCCGCCCACGCGGTCGCCTCGGCCTGCTCCGGGTCGCCCGTGGTGCGGGCGGCGGCCTCCAGCGTCCGCTCGTACAGGGCCCGGTCGAAGAACGCGTCGAGGTGGCCGAGCGCGTTGTGGATGCTGGTCTGCCGCCACACCAGCCGGGTCGCGGGGGAGGACCAGCGCGGCCGGGGCAGCCGCAGGGAGCGGCGGGTGAGGAGTTCGTCCAGTTCGTGTTCCAGCGGTTCGAGCCGGGCGTACGTCCGCCGCGCCCGGCGCCACTGGGTCAGCCGGGGGCCGCTGAGCGGGATCAGCACACCGACGACGATCAGGACCGCGCCCAGGCCCGCGGCGGCCGGTGACACCGTCGTCCCGAGCTTCGTCCAGTCGCGTCCGCACCAACAGGCGATGACCGCAGCGAACTTGGTCACGCTGTACCCGGCGCCGCACAGCGAGCCGATGCCCAGCGTGATCAGCCCCGCGCGCAGCCAGCCGTCCACCTGGCGCGCCCAGCGCAGCGACGACACCGTGGTGACGCTGACGGCGGCGAGGTGCCCGCACAGGTACAGCACGATCATCTCGGTGATGAACGGCGTCTTCGCGTAGTAGGTGTCCAGGTCGGTGCGGCGCTCCACCGGGGTGTCGCCCAGCGCGAACATCACGGCGATGCCGATGAGGACGAGGGTGTACGCCACGATCCAGCGGCGGGCGGTGCGGTGGACGTGCGGTCCGCCCCGCCAGTACACGAAGAGCACCTGGGAGGACGCGCTGTACGCGGTGATCGACGCGTACGTCAGCGGCGCGGCGAGGTTCGGGACGCCGCTGAGGTGGTTGATCGCGCCGACGGTCGGGGGCGCCCCGAGGAAGAAGCAGGCCCCGGCCAGGCCGAGGAGCACGCAGATGACGCGGAGATAGGGGTCGCGCCAGTGCCGTAGGAGATCGGGGGCCTTCACCAGCAGGCCGAGCCACAGCAGGCCGCAGCTGAGGTAGTTGATCAGACCGCTCATTTTCTGGTCCCGCGGTAGTTGAGGGCGGCTCCGATGCGCCCGGCGAGCCCGTCCTGACCGTCGGCGTCCACGGCGGGGCCGTGTGCCTCCTCCGCCGTGGCGGCGGCCTCCAGCCAGGGCCGCAGCCGTCCGCTCATCAACATGCCGAAGCGGTCGGCCTCTTGTTCGTCGGCGAGGCTGAAGTCGGTGCGGGCGGCGACGGGTTGGGGGCTGCCGTCGGCGCTGGGCGTGGGCTGGGCGGTCCGCTGGTGCATGTGCCACACCTCGTGGCAGAAGATCACGATCTGGTGCCAGGCGGCGGCCCGCTTGTCGATGACGATGACGTCGTAGGTGTCGCCCTCCAGCCACAGGCCGCTGGCGGTGTGCGGCGGGAACACCTCGCGCCGGACGACGACTTCACGTCCTCGCCAGCGCGTCACGGAGTCGACCAGCGCGTCGAACAGGGCCTCGGGCTCGGCCGGGACCGGGACGCGCATCGGGTCGATGAGGGCGGCGGCGAACCGACGCATCTCCTTCTTCGTGCGCACCGCTGCAATATGCCAGGACATTCGCCGACTCAGCCACCTCACGGTCGCCGCGGAAGCAGGAAGCGGGAGGCTTCCGCGGGGTCTGCGGAGGGTGCCGGTCCCGGTGCGGGGCCCGGCTCCGTGGTGCCGGCCCCCTGTCCCGCCCTCCGTACGGCCGCGCGCACCGCGTCGATCGCGTCGCGGTGGCGCAGGGCGCGGGAGACCGGGCCGAGATCCTGGAGGAGGTCGGCGGTGTCGGGGTGACCGGTGGGGTGCCCGGGGCCGGAGCCGATGGCGTCGAGGATCGCCACCGCCGCGGCCAGCGCCTTCGCCCGGGGCGGGGTGCAGCCGAGGGCGAGGGCGGCCTGGTGGGCACGGGTGCGGAGGTCGTCGTCGAGGTGGCGGGCGAGCGGCAGGAGGACGTCGCGGATGTACGTCTCCCGCCGGATCAGCCGGAGTTCGGGCTTCGCGCAGAGCACGAAGGGGACGCCGTCGCCGTCGACGGAGCGCATCAGGACGTAGAGCGGCCGGAGTTGGTGGTGGGCGAGGCGGACGCGGAGGCGGCCGTGCAGGTACTGGCCGGTGTGCGGCAGGATGAAACCGACGGCGATCAGGATCGCGCCGAGGCAGGCCGCGCACGGCGCGATGTCGGTGCTGAGGGTGTCGAGGTCGTGCCCGGTCCAACGGGCCGCGACCGCCGTGAGTTTGGCGAGATCGAACCCGAGGTTCAGCGCGTAGCCCGCGCCCAGGAACGTCAGTCCCCAGCGCAGCCAGCCGTGCAGACCGTCCGCGCGGACCCAGTTCCAGATGAGCCGTCCGGTGATCAGCACGGCCACGGTGTGCCCGAGGAGATAGAGCACGATCATCTCGCGCATGAAGGGCGTGTTCGCGTAGTAGGTGTCCAGGTCCCGGACCCGTTCCACGGGCGCGTCGGCCAGCGCGAACAGCACCCACAGCGCCACGATCACGCCGGAGTAGATCCAGATGACCCACCGCCTCGCGCGCCGGGTCGCGTCCGAGCGCTCCGACAGGCCGTTGCGCCAGGTCACGATGAGCAGCAGTCCGGCCCCGCTGAACGCGGTGAGCAGCGAATACACCCACGGCGCCGAGAAGTTGGGCACACCCGTGACCCGGTTGGTCCAGGTGATCACCGGTGGCATCACGAACACGAACACCGCGCAGGCGAGCAGCAGCAGCCCGCCGACCGCCCGCAGCAGCGGCTCCCGCCACAGCCGGATGATCGCCGGCAGCTTCAGCGCGAGGGCGGCGCCGAGGACCGCGGTGGGAATCCACGCGAAGGACGTGTACAGCTCGCCGAGGAAGGTCGTCACCACGTCGTGCGCTCCCCCTTCCGCCGTCCGCCTGCCGGGCCGGTCCGAGGTTACGCGCCCACAACTGGCGACGTCATGTCCTCCGGTGGCCGTTGTGGGACCGGGAACGACCGCTGTGTCCGGAAATCGCCCCCGCGAATGAACAGTGCACAGTGTTCAACCCATTGACGCGCAAGCGCTTCGATTTTACGGTCCCGTTCGATGTGACGAGCGACGTACGACATTTCGAACACGAAATCTCTACAGTGAGGGCAGGGAATGGGACTACCTGACCTGAATCGCAGGCACTTCCTCGCCACCGCGGGCGGCCTCGCGGTCGCGGGCAGCTTCGGCTTCGCCGCCCTCGGCACCGGCGCCGACGCGCTCGCCTCCAACGCCCGCACCCGGGTGCGGTATTGGAACCTCTTCAGCGGCGGCGACGGCGGCAACATGGTCGCGATGGTCGACGCCTTCCAGCAGGCCACCCCGGACGTCGCGGTCAAGGCGTCCACTCTCACCTGGGGCGGCCCCTACTACACGAAGCTCGCCATGGCCGCCGCCGGCAGCCGCGCACCCGACCTCGCCGTCATGCACCAGGGCCGCGTGCCCGGCTTCGCGCCCGGCCGGCTCCTGGACCCCTGGGACCTGGACCTGCTCCGCAAGTACGGCGTGAAAGAAGCCGACTTCAACCCGGTCCTGTGGCAGCGCGGCATCGTCGACGGCAAGCTCTACGCCCTGCCGCTCGACATCCACGTCCAGCTGAACTTCTACCGCACCGACGTGTGCAAGAAGGCCGGACTCCTCGACGCGGAAGGGAAGTTGCCCTCCGCCACCTCCACCGACGACTGGTTCGGCATCCTCAAGTCGGCCCGGAAACAACTGAAGTCGGGCGAACAGACCCTCGGCCTGCACGCCAACGACCAGAATTTCTCCTGGTGGTTCTTCGTCGCCTTCTACCAGCAGCTCGCGGGCACGTACTTCGACGACGCCCGCACCGACGTCACCTTCGACACCCAGAAGGCCACCCAGGTACTGGAGTTCTTCCGCCAACACGTCACCGACGGATACGCGATCGTCGGCGCCACCGACGCCGAGGCCTTCCTCGCCGGATCACCCTTCACCTGGGAGGGCGACTGGTCGGTGCCGTACTACAGCGGCCAGAAACTCGGCTACGGCGCCCAGCCGCTGCCCCCGGTCTTCGGCACCCCCGCCACCCACGCCGAGTCGCACTCCTTCGTGCTGCCCCACCAGTCCGACCGGGGCGGCGCCGCCAACGAGGGCGCCTACCAGCTCGCCGCCTACCTCGTCACCCACGCCACCGCCTGGGCGGGCGGCGGCCATGTCCCCGCCTACCTCCCCACGTTCAAGGACCCGGCCTACCTCAGGCTCACCCCGCAGGACGAGTACTCCAGGCCGGCCATGGAACACCCCGCCACCGAACCCCACATCTGGTTCGCCGGCTCCACCGGCATCCTCGCCCAGCACATCGGCCCGATCATCGCGGCCTCCAACCTCGGCTCCACCAAGCCCGACGCCGCGGCCCGGAAGATGAAGTCGGCCCTGGAACAACTCCTCGCGATGAAGAACCCCATGGACGGCCACACCGCCGCCCAGGAGCTGACGGGAGCCGGAGCATGACCGCCACCGTGGCATCCGCCGCCACCCTGCGCCCCCGCTCGGCCGCCGCCACCGACTCCGCCCGCCTCCGCTGGGGCCGCCGCTTCCAGCACGGCGGCTGGTTCGTCGCCCCGTTCTTCGTCCTCTACGGCCTGTTCGTCCTCGTCCCGGTCGTCCGCGGCCTCTACCTCAGCTTCACCGACGCCAACATCTCCGGCGACCACACCAGCTTCGTCGGCCTCGCCAACTACCGCGAGGCGCTCGGCGACGACCTCGTGTGGTCCTCGCTGTGGCACAGCGTCAAGTTCACGCTGTGGGTCGTACCGATGATCGTCGTGGTGGCCCTGCTGATGGCCCTGATCGCCCACCACACCGTCCACTTCACATGGCTGTGGCGCCTCTGCTTCTTCGCGCCGTTCCTCCTCCCCTCGGCGGTCGTCGGCAACCTCTGGTGGTGGCTCTTCCAGCCCACCAACGGCATGGTCAACCACGTCCTCGGCCTCCAGACCCCCTGGCTGGCCCAGAAGTCCACGGCGCTGCTCGCGGTCGTCATCGCGACCCTGTGGTGGACGGTCGGCTTCAGCTTCCTCCTCTACCTGGCCGCCCTCCAGAACATCCCCCAACACCTGTACGAGGCGGCCGAGCTGGACGGTGCCAACGCCTTCCAGCGGCTGATCCACATCACCGTGCCCAACCTGCGCAACATCACGGGCCTGGTCATCGCGCTCCAGGTCCTCGCCTCGCTCCAGGTCTTCGACCAGGCCGTCGTCATGTACCAGTTCGGCCCGGGACCCGAGGAATCCACCCGCACCTTCGTGCAGTACACCCTCGAACAGGGCTTCACGAGCTACCGCGTCGGCTACGCCTCCGCGATCTCCTTCGTCCTGTTCCTCATCATCGCGGCCGTGGCCCTGGGCCGTATGTGGCTGCTCCGCCGCCGCGAGGAGGAGACCCGATGACCACCCCGACTCCCGTGCGCCGCAAGCCCCGCAGCACCTGGACCCCGGGCCAGGCAGCCCTCACGGCGGTGGCCGCGGCGCTCTCCCTGATCTGGCTCTCCCCGCTGGTCTGGGCCCTGTCCACGTCCCTCAAGACACCGACGGAATCGGTGGCGGCCCCGCACTGGATCCCCGACCACATCACCCTGGAGTCCTGGAAGAGCGTCATCGACGCGGGCAACATCCCCAACTGGTTCGTGAACTCCGTCGTGGTCTCGGTCTGCGTCACCGTCCTCGTCCTCCTGGTCGCCTCCCTCGCGGCCTACGGCTTCGCCCGCACCGACTTCCGCGGCCGGCGCGCCCTGATGGCGCTCACCATGGCGGGCCTGATGTTCTCCCCGGCGATCCTCGGCGTACCGCTGTTCACGACGGTCCAGTCGCTCGGGATGGTCGACACGTACTGGGGGATGATCCTTCCGCAGTGCGCGCCCGCGGCGATGGTCTACATCCTCTACAAGTTCTTCCAGTCACTGCCGAAGGAACCGGAGGAGGCCGCGTTCATCGACGGCGCGGGCCGCTGGCGGATCTTCTTCACGATCGTCCTGCCCCTGTCGAAACCGTCCCTCTCGGCGGTCGGCATCTTCACCTTCATCGCCTCCTGGAACAACTTCATCTGGCCGTACATGGTGACCAACAACCCCGACCTGATGACCATGCCGAACGGCATCGCCACCGTGCAGAACGCCTTCGGCATCGTCTGGCCCCAGCTCATGGCAGGCGGTCTCATCGCGGGCCTCCCGCTGATCATCGTCTTCGTCTTCTTCCAGAGCCAGATAGTCCGCGGCGTGGCCCACACGGGCCTGGCCGGTCAGTAACCCACCGCAGGAGGAACCGAGTTGAAGCCCCTGAGACTGGCGACACTCCTGACCGCCGCGCTGATCGCCCTGCTCCCCACCACGGCGAGAGCGGACGCGACCTACCCCGACCCGCAGCCCGTCACCGGCCAGCAGATCATCCACGACCCCACGGTCATCCGCCTCAAGTCCGGCTCCTACGTGGCCTATTCGACCGGCGGCATCATCGGCGCCCGCACCTCCAAGGACCGCGTCCGGTGGGACGACGCCGGCAACGCCTTCGCCACGCCCCCGAGTTGGTGGTACGACTACAGTTCCACCGCCGACCCCTGGGCCCCCGACCTCTCCTACCGCGACGGCCGCTACTGGCTCTACTACGCGGTGTCCTCCTGGGGCACGAACCACTCCGCGATCGGCGTGGCGACGTCCCCCACCGCCCTCCCCGGCACCTGGACCGACCAGGGCAAGGTCTTCACCTCGGAGACCACGGACACCTGGAACGCCATCGACCCGGCGGTGATCCAGGCCGGCGGGGGACTCTGGATGGCGTTCGGCTCGTACTGGACGGGCATCCGCATGGTCGAACTCGACCCGGCCACCGGCAAGGCGCTCCCGAACGCCCCGGTAGCCCAACTGGCCACCCGCCCGGACGCCCCGTACGCGGTGGAGGGCGCCTATGTGCTCAAACACGGCGGCTACTACTACCTCTTCGCCTCGTACGACGCGTGCTGCGCGGGTGTGAACTCCACCTACAAGATCCGCGTAGGCAGGGCGGCAACGATCACGGGCCCCTACACGGACAGCACCGGCAAGCCCATGCTCACGGGCGGCGGCGACCTCCTGCTGGCCACCCACGGCCGCTACATAGGCCCTGGCGGACAATCCATCTTTCAAGACAAAGGTAAGGATGTCTTGGCATACCACTACTACGACGGAGAGGATTCAGGCACCCCGAAGCTGGGGCTGAACACCCTGAGCTGGACAGACACCGGCTGGCCAAAGGTCCTCTAGCCGTCAGGGGCGCGGGGCCGCATCGATACGCGGCTCCGTCGATACGCGGCCCCGCCGCGAGAGCGCGCCCAGCCCCCCCCTCCCACCAAGCCGCAGACGAAACCCAACCCGGAAAGGCCCGTATGCGCACCGCCCGCTTCACCCTCGACCCCGCCTTCACCATCGGCGAAGTCAACCCCCGCCTCTTCGGCTCCTTCGTGGAACACCTCGGCCGCTGCGTCTACACCGGCATCTTCGAACCCGACCACCCCACCGCGGACGCGGAAGGCCTCCGCCAGGACGTCCTGGAGCTGGTCAGGGAACTGGGCGTCACCACCATCCGCTACCCCGGCGGCAACTTCGTCTCCGGCTACAAGTGGGAGGACTCGGTGGGCCCCGCGGAGGACCGCCCCCGCCGCCTCGACCTGGCCTGGCGCTCGACGGAGACCAACCGCTTCGGCCTCTCCGAGTACATCGCGTTCCTGAAGAAGCTGGGCCCCCAGGCGGAACCGATGATGGCGATCAACCTCGGAACCCGGGGCGTGGCGGAGGCCCTGGAACTCCAGGAGTACGCCAACCACCCCTCCGGCACGGCCCTCTCCGACCGGCGGATCGCCCACGGCGACAAGGACCCCTTCGGCATCGGCCTCTGGTGCCTCGGCAACGAGATGGACGGCCCCTGGCAGACGGGCCACAAGACCGCCGAGGAGTACGGCAGGATCGCCGCCGAGACGGCCCGCGCGATGCGCCAGATCGACCCGGGAGTCGAACTCGTCGCCTGCGGCTCCTCCAGCCAGTCCATGCCGACCTTCGCGGCATGGGAGGCGACGGTCCTGGAGGAGACGTACGACCTCGTCGACTACATCTCCCTGCACGCCTACTACCAGCCCGAGGACGGCGACCTCGACTCCTTCCTCGCCTCCGCCGTCGACATGGAGTCCTTCATCGAGAACGTGGTCGCCACCTGTGACCACGTGGGTGCCAGGCTGAAGTCCTCGAAGAGGATCAACCTCTCCTTCGACGAGTGGAACGTCTGGTACATCTCGCAGTGGCACGAGATCGAGAACTCCGGCGCGCGGGACTGGGCGGAGGCCCCCCGCCTCCTGGAGGACAACTACAGCGTCATGGACGCGGTGGTCTTCGGCTCGCTGCTGATCGCCCTGCTGCGGCACGCGGACCGCGTCACCGTCGCCTGCCTCGCCCAGCTCGTCAACGTCATCGCGCCGATCATGACCGAGCCGGGCGGCCCGGCCTGGCGCCAGACGACGTTCTTCCCGTTCGCGCAGGCGTCGCGGCACGGCCGGGGCCAGGTCCTGGACGTCCGCGTCGACTCCCCGACGCACGAGACGAAGCGGTACGGCGAGACCGACCTGCTGCACGCCACCGCCGTGCGCGGCGAGGACGGCTCGGTCACGGTGTTCGCCGTCAACCGCAGCCGCACCGAGTCGCTGCCGCTCCATGTCGGCCTGAACGGGCTGGACTTGACGTCGGTCGTCGAGCACAGCGCGCTCGCCGACGCCGACCCGGACGCCCGCAACACCATGGCCGACCCGGAGCGGGTGGCCCCGCACGGGGTCGACGGCACCACCCTCCAGGACGGCACGCTGACCGCCGTACTGGAGCCGCTGTCCTGGAACATGATCAGGCTCGCGTAGCTCCCGGCGGGGCTATCGGCCGGGGGAGTCCACCGGCGACACCGGTACTCCTCCGGCCGCGCTCCCCAGCAGCGTCAGCCGTACGTCCTTCGGGCCCGCCGGTGTGGTGCCGTCGGACAGGACGGCCAGGGCGAGGGTGTTGGTGCCCCGTGTGCGGAGGATTCCGTTCGGCAGGGCGAAGGTGTGCTGCGGGCCCACGTCGTTGATGTACTGGCCCATGTTCCAGCCGTTGAGGAAGATCTGGACGCGGTAGGCGCGGGCCGGGTCGTCGTCGAGGACGAGGCCGATCGAGGCGTCGATGCCGGTGTCCACGGCGAGCTTGAAGGTGGTGCGGTACCAGGCCACGCCCTGCCGCTTGTCGGCGCGGGGGAGGGTGACCGCCTCCCAGCCGGTGTCGCCGTAGCCCGGCAGGTGCCAGCCCTCGCGTTCGCCGTACAGTCCGCCGTTGTTCTGCGGACCGCGTACGGGATCGGGTGCCGTCTCGCCCTGGAGGCGCCAACTCACCTTCGGGGAGGCGCCCTTGAAGGTCGCCGCCGTCAGGCCGCGGGCGACCTTGTGGGTGTCGAGGGCCTTGCCGTCCTGGTCGTGCTGCATGCGGCGCACCAGCACGGACAGGACGTGCGAACCGGCCGTGCGCAGCTTCTCCGGGACCGGGAGGGTCGCCTTCGCGGCCCAACTGCCCTGCCGCACACTGCTGGTGGTCGGCACCGGCATCCGGTGGGTGCCGAGCGGTTCCCCGTCGAGCCAGGCCATCAGCAGGCCCTGCGTGCCGGTGCTGTAGGCGAGGGTCACCGACTCCAGGGCATCGGTCGCGGCGGTGGTGAACCGGCCGCGGTACCAGACGTCGCCGTAGTGGAAGCCGTAGTCGTCCGCGAAGAGCAGGGGCTGCCCGGCGGGGATCGCGGTCGTGCTGAACGTCGAAGTGCGGTTCGCCGTCGTCCACTTGGAGTCGTCGAAGGCGACGGCGGCCTCCTGGTTCTCCACCTTCCGCCGCCAGCCGTCGAGTGCGGGGAGCGGCACGGCGGGCACGCCGGGCAGCAGGGCGTCCGGGTTGGAGCGCAGGCTGCCCGCGGTGGTGACGGTCGTGGGCACCGCCCGCCCGTTCCAGGTGACCTCGGTGAGGCCGCGCGGCCCCCACACCTCAAGTCCGGTCTCGCCGATGGTGTCGCCGGTGAGCTGGGCGGTCGTCCCGCTGATGGTGGCCGCGCGGAGCAGCGCGGGGCCGTAGACGAGCGCGGTGCCCGCTCCGGTCTCGTACGGCCACAGGCGTACGGAGGTGGCCTCGTCGGCGAAGACCAGCAGGAGGGGATTGTCGACGCCGCCGCCCTGGACGAGGACCCGGGTGAGGCCGCCGATGCCGAGTGGGACGGTGACGTGCAGGAGACCGCGGTCCCACACCCAGGCGGCCTGCGCGTCCAGCCGGGTCACCACCGGCTCGTCGAGGCACTCGACGACGGCGTGCGCCATCTCGCCGCGGGGCCCGGCGAACACGGCGATGTCCTGCCGGCCGGTGCTGAGCGACATCATCGGTGTGACCGTCGAGTACCTCAATGTGCGCCCGCCGAGCGAGAGTTGGGTGACGAGGAGACGGGCGTCCTGGGCCGGGACGGTGACCTCGATGTCGTCGGTCGCGGTCGGCAGGGTCGACGTGACCGCCGCCGCGGTGTCGTTGCGCAGGACGTAGACGTGGGCGCCGGTGTCAGCGTTGGTGAGGTGGTAGACCTTCAGGCCGTCCGCCTTGACGTCGGCCGCGCGGTCCAGTTTGGCGAAGTCGGGCACCGTCCGCAGCAGATGGCCGAGTTGGTGCATCGCCACGAGCTTCGCGGTCGGGTTGCGGCCCTCGTCGAAGGCCGCGCCGTAGTCGTAGGACGTGTAGACGACCGGCGCGGGCAGCCAGCCCCACGAGGTGCCGCCGAAGGTCATGTAGACGTTGTGGAGGGTGAGTCCGTTGGCGAGGTTGGTGAGGTAGAAACGCCGCTCGTACGCCGCGTCACGCGTCCGGCGCGACTCCGCGTACCCCTTCCCGTCGAACCAGGACCCGCCCCACGGGTCGAACCAGCCGCCACCGAACTCCGGCACGAAACCGGGCGTCTTGGGGCTGGCGGTCGCACCGCCCTTGGCCCCTCCCACCCCGAAGTGCCCCCAGTCGGGCGGGAGCTGGGACGGCGAGGGATACCCGTCGAAGCCGTACAGCCAACCGCCCGTGTCCGCGCCGGTGTCGAACGACCCCGGGGTCCAGTAGCCGTTGCGTCCCTTGTCGTTGTGGAACAGGGGGACGTCGATGCCGTCGGCGCGCACCTTCTTGTAGAGGTGGGACATGTAGTCGCGGCCGGAGGGCTCGGTGACGTGGGCGTCGTACTCGTTCTCGATCTGGTAGAGCAGGACCGTGCCCGTGCCCTGGGTGAACAGGTGCTTGGAGACGATGGAGTCGACCTGGGTCAGCCACTCGTCGACGTGCGAGAGATACGTCGGGTCCGAGGTGCGGGCCGTGCCCTTCGTGGCGACGAGCCAGCCGGGGAAGCCGCCCGCGTCGATCTCCGCGTTGATGTACGGGCCGGGCCGCAGGACGACGTAGAGACCGGTCTCGGCGGCCATGCGCAGGAACAGGTCGAGGTCGCGGACGCCGGTGAAGTCGTAGTGGCCCTGGGCGGGGGAGTGGTAGTTCCAGGAGACGTAGATGCTGACCGCGTTGTAGCCGAAGGCGCGCATCTTCTGGAGGATGTCGCGCCACAGGGAGGGGCTCGGCAGCCGGAAGGGGTGCATCTCGCCCGACCACAGGACCAGGCGTTTTCCGTCTACGATCAGGGAGTAGCGGTCGTAGCCGATCGTGTGGGTCCGCCCGTCCGCGCCCGGCGGCGCGGGCGGCGGGCCGGTGGGCACGACGTGCGCGGCGTACGCGTCACCGCTGCCGCCGCTGCCACCCCCCAGCGCGAATCCGAGCGCGGCCGTGCCCGCGAGGGTGCTGAAGGTACGCCTGCTCAGCTCCACTGGAAGCTCCTCCCGGGTCCGGTCCGTCGGCGGCACGTGCGAAGCCATTTTCCGTGGTGATCCCAGGAGGCCGTCGTGCGGGGTCATTCTCTATGCCGGAACGGCCCACAATGGACGCATGAGGATCTCGGCACGGGCGGATTACGCGGTACGGGCGGTTCTGGAGCTCGCCGTGCGCGGTGACGACGACCCGGTGAAGGCCGAGGCCATCGCCACCACGCAGGACATCCCGCACAAGTTCCTGGAGGGAATTCTCGGCGACCTCCGGCGCGCCGGGATCGTCGACAGCCGGCGCGGCGGGGGCGGCGGCTACCGGCTGGCGCGCGCGGCCGACGCGATCACCGTCGCCGACGTCATACGCGCGGTGGACGGCCCGATCGTCTCGGTCCGCGGCGAACGCCCCACCGGCCTCGCCTACACCGGCTCCGCCGAACCCCTCCTCCCCCTGTGGATCGCCCTGCGCGCCAACGTCCGCAGAATCCTGGAGGGCGTCACCGTCGCCGACATCGCGGCGGACGCCCTGCCGGAGCCGGTACGCGCGCTGGCCGCGGAACCGGCGGCCTGGGAGAACCCGTAGGGCCTGTCGTTCGTCCGTGTCCCAGGCCGCGCTCGGATTCACCCTTTGGGGTCACCTCGGCGTACTCGGGCCGGGGTCGTGCCGGAAGGATTCCATGGTGTGCGGCTGTGAAGAGCCCGGGAGCGGATACGTCAACACCCGCTTTTTCCAACAGAGTTCACTCACTGCGGATTCGGTGTGAAAGACGCGTCTGTGAATGGCCTGAGTTCGCCCTGACCGCCTCCGGCGCGGCTTCCTACGATGCGAGCGCGCCGTCGGTCTTCACAGGAACTTCATTGTTTCTTCAAAGACTTGGGGCGCGGCCACCCCCCGATCCCAAGGAGAAACCATGCCTGGTGGGCTCCTCCTGAGCGGCGCCGTCGCCGCTCTTCTCACCACCGCGCTGCCCGTGGGGCACGCATCCTCACCCGTGTTCGACGACCCGCCCCCGGACAAGATCGTCATCAACGTCGCCACGGTCAACGGCTCGGGCTGCCCGCAGGGCACGACGGCGGTCGCCGTCTCCGAGGACAACACCGCCTTCACGGTGACCTACAGCGCCTACCTCGCCCAGGTCGGCGGCAACTCCGACCCCACGGCGTTCCGCAAGAACTGCCAGCTCAACCTGGTCGTCCACGTCCCGCAGGGCTTCACCTACGCCATCGCGAGCGCCGACTACCGGGGCTTCGCCTCGCTCCAGCGCGGCGCGAGCGGTGCGCAGAAGGCCTCGTACTACTTCCAGGGCTCGTCGAACACCGCGAGCAAGAACCATCCGTTCAGCGGTCCCTACGACGACAACTGGCAGGCGAACGACAGCACGGACGTGGCCCAACTGGTCTGGGCGCCCTGCGGAGTCCAGCGCAACTTCAACATCAACACGGAGCTCCGGGTCAACGCCGGCACCTCGGCGCCCGGCACGGTCAGCTTCATGACGATGGACTCGACGGACGGCGACATCAGCACGGTCTACCACATGGCCTGGGAGCACTGCCCGGGCTCCTGACGCGCGGTGCCGTGAGATGACCTGAGGACGGGGTGGCCCGTGTCGCACCGCGGGCCACCCCGTCTGCTCAGCTCTGCTGGACGCCGAGCGTCAGCGTGCCCGTGTAGCCCGCGGAGGCCGACCCCGTGACGGTCATGAGGCCGGACGCGGCGCCCCCGTCGTCGTAGATCGAGTCCTGGGCGAGGGTGGTGCGGGTGACCGTGTTGGCCGAGTACGGGGAGATCTTGGCGACGGCGGTGGTGATCGTCTCGTCGATGAAGAGCTGGCCGGTGTGGAGTTCCTGGCCGCCGGTGAACGAGCCGTCCGAGGTGAGCGTGACGCCGGTGTGCACCTTCACGTGGATGTGGACGCAGCGTCCGCGGTACCACCCCGGGTAGATCGTCGTGATGCTGGCGAGCCCCGCGGAGTCGGTGAGGACACCGCCGCGCAGGAAGGTGCGGTCGTCCGGTTCGCTGTGGCCGTTGTTGCCGACGTAGCCGGAGTACTCGCCGAGCGCGTCGCAGTGCCAGATCTCGACGAGCGCGTCGGGGATCGCGACGCAGGTGCTGTCGTCCACGACCGTGAGGGCGAGCTTGAGCGCGATGCCGGCCTTGCCTTCGGTGACGTCGGCGCGGACCAGGGCGCCGTCGAGGTAGTAGGGGCCTTCGGTCATCTCCTTGGTGAGCGTGCAGACGGCGGCCGCGGCGGCCGCGGTGGGGGCGGCGGCGGATGTGGGGGCTTCGGGTGCGGCGGCGCCTACGGCCAGTACGGCGGCCGTGGTGCCGGTGGCGATCAGGACCGTGCGGCGCCCGATCGCGTGGGTTCCTGCTTTTGCCGGGTCTTTCGAGGAGTCTGTCATGGACACGGCACCGTAGGGGTGGAGCCTGTCCGCCGGCTGTGCGGCTCGCAAAATGACGAGCCGTCAAGTTGCTTGCGAGACACGAGTGATGGCCCTTGCCGATACCTGCCTCTCGCCGGCGCGATGGCTCGGGAGAGGAGCCGGGGGAGGCGGCCCGGAGCGCGCTGATGAAGCGGCAGGCTCACGCGGCGGCGCTTCAGGTTCGGCTCAGGTTCGTGCGGGAGGTTGGCCCGTATGCACGGACACCGCCCCCGCACCCCCGAAGCCGACCGCAGCCGCCGCTGGTTCATGAACAAGGCGCTGCTCGCCGGCGGAGTCGCCGCCGTCGCGACCATGACCGGCTGCTCCTCGAACACCTCCGGCACGGCCACCGCGTCCTCGTCCTCCGGCGCCCCGAACGGCGCTGCCTCGGGCGGACCCGGCGGTGGCGTGCCCACCGGTGCGATGCCCTCCGGCGGACCCGGGGGCGGGGGCAGCGGTATGGGGCCGGGGCAGAGTGAGGTCAAGTACGCCGATTTCACCGGCGTCTCGACCGACGGCAAGATCACCGACGGGCTCTACTCCATCCACGCCACCGATGTGTCGACCGACGGGATCGTCAAGGCCGCGCAGGCCTTCCTCGACGGGCTCAGCGCCAAGGAGCGCACGTCCTGCACCTTCGACGTCGACGACGACGAGTGGCTGGCCTGGAGCAACGTCGACGGGTACCAGCGCAAGGGCGTGCGGATGGGCGACATCACCGCAGGCAAGCGGAACCTCGGGTACGCGCTGCTCGCCGCCGCCCTCTCCGCCGACGGGCTCACCCGGACCCGCAACATCATGAAGCTCAACGCCTTCCTCGGCGACTACAGCGGCGGCAACCGGGACACCCTCACCGAGGGCGCGTACTTCTTCACCTTCATGGGCACGCCGTCCACCACCAAGCCGTGGGGCTTCCAGTACGAGGGCCACCACGTGGCCATCAACTACTTCGTGCTCGGCGACCAGGTCGTCATGACCCCGACCTTCATGGGGTCCGAACCGACCTCCGCCACCTACCAGGGCGAGAAGATCACCCTCTTCAGGACCGAGACCAAGGCCGGTCTCACCCTCCTGCGGTCGCTCACCGCCGCCCAGCGCGCCAAGGTGATCTCCAGCGGCAAGAAGTCCGGCGACGACATGAAGGCCGGCGCCGGTCAGGACAACGCCGAGCTCGCCTACCAGGGCCTGGCGGCGAAGGAGTTCAGCAGCGCCCAGCGCACGCACCTCCTCGACCTCGTGCGCGTCTACGTCGGCACCATGAACGACGGCCACGCCGAGGTGAAGATGGCGGAGGTCGAGGCCCACCTCGACTCGACCTACTTCTCCTGGATGGGGGAGACCAAGGACTCCTCCGCCTTCTACTACCGCGTGCACAGCCCGGTCGTCCTCATCGAGTACGACGCCCAGTCCCCGCTGGCCTACGGCACCAAGGGGGGCACGGGCGGCCCCGGCGGCACCCCCACCCAGCAGCACATCCACACCATCATCCGCACCCCCAACGGCGGCGACTACGGCGTGGACCTGCTGAAGCTGCACCCCGACAACGACCACTGACATATGCCGAGTTGGCCCTTATGGGCTAAGAAGCCGCTTTCGATTGCCCATCTCCCTGATCTGGCTGATATGAAACCCCTTGGCCGAAAAAGCAAGATCAGGGGTGGATGTGGGGAAACGATTCGACTCCGGGGCGCGGACCGGGGTGGTGATCGTCGGGGCGGGCCCGGCGGGGCTCGTCCTGGGGAACCTGCTGCTGGACCAGGGCATCGACTGCGTGATCATGGAGCGGCGCGCACGCGAGGCGGTGGAGGGGCGGGCCAGAGCGGGCTTCCTGGCCGCCCACTCCGTCCGCGTCCTCACCCAACACGGCCTGGCGGACGGCGTGCTGGCCCGCGGCCACACCCACCGCACCTGCCTGTTCCGCAGCGATCGAGGTGAGTTCACCCTCGACTACGGCGAGTTGGGACGCGGCGAGGTCCACACGGTCTACCCCCAGCAGGAGTTGGTACGTGACCTCCTCGCCGAGTACCTCCGGCGCGGTGGCGTGATCCACTTCGACACGGAGGTCGAGGAGATCTCCCAGGGCCGGGTCAGGACCTCCGACGGCACGGACGTCGTCGGCCGCTACGTGGCCGGGTGCGACGGACACCGGGGAGTCGCCCGCGCGACCATGACCGCCCACGGCACGCGCACCGCCCGCTGGGACCACGGCGTGAGCTGGCTCGCGGTCCTGGCCGAGGCCCCGCCGAGCATGGAGGCCGTCGGCTACGCCCTGCACGCACGGGGATTCGCCGGCCACATGGCCCGCACGGCGACCGTCACCCGCTACTACCTCCAGTGCCCCCGCGGCACCGATCCCGCCGACTGGAGCGCCGACCGGATCTGGACCGAACTCGAAATCCGGCTCCGCGTCGACGAGTTCGGACAGCTCAAGGACGGCCCGGTGCTGGAGAAGGCGGTCGTGGACCTGCGCTCCGACGTGCTCGACACCCCCGGCGAGGGACAGCTCTGGCTCGCGGGCGACGCGGCCGGACTCATCAGCCCCTCCGCCGCGAAGGGCGCCAACCTCGCCGTGCTCCAGGCCGAACGCCTCGCGCAGGCACTGGCGTTGGCCGTCCAGCACGACAACGAGAACGACCTCGACCGCTACGCCGCCGACTGTCTGCCGCGCGTCTGGCGGGCCCACGAGTTCTCGCACTGGATGAGTGGCCTGCTGCACGGCCCGCTCGCGGAGGACAGCGAGCACACCGTCGAGGCCCACGCCCGCTACGGCCGCGCGCTCCAGTACGCCCGCCTGGACAGCCTGCGGACGTCCCGCGCGCACCAGGACTTCTTCGCCGAGAACTACACCGGCATCTGAACCGCGTCTCCCGTCTCCGTCCCCACGATTCACCGGGAACCCCTTCATGAACCTCCCCGTCGTACAGGCACGCCTCGCCACGGCCGACGCGGCCCGCATCGAGCGCGCGGCGGCCTACGTCGAGACCCACGACACGGACCAGGTCCTGGCCGAACTCCTCCCGGCCCTCACACCCGCCGAACGGGCGGACGTGGCACGGCACGTGGTCTTCGACCACACCGCCGTCCTGGTCTTCCCCGAATCCCTGGACGGCCTCCGCGAGGAACTCCGCCGCCTCGGCCTCGCACCGGGCCCGGTCACCCCGAGCGTCGTGGTCCGCGACCGGCTGACCCGCCGCTACGGCCCGGAACTCGCCGACATCCCGGTGGGCATCACGCACGTGGCGGTCGGCACCCGCAGCGTGGAGATCTTCGCGCTCCCCGTGCCCGCCGGCTCCGCGCTGGAGGCCGTGGCCGCCGACGAACGCGAGGCGGAACACGAGTCGCACCACGCCTTCGCGGTCACCGCCCCCGGCCCGGTGGTCCCGGCAGGGCTACGGCTGCTGCTCCAGGAGCGGGGCGGCGCGGTGCCCGACGGCGGCGGCTACAACGAGCACGAGAACGTCACCGTCCTCTACCACCGCACCAGCACCCACCGCCGTTTCGAACTCCGGCTCCCCGGGCGCCACCTGCCCCTCCCCGACCCCACGACGGCCCTGCTCACCGTCATGACCGGGGCCTGGGCCACCCAAGCGGTCGCCACCATGGCCGAGTTGCACCTCGCGGACCATCTGGCGGAGCACCCCGGCATGTCGGCGGCGCGGCTCGCGGAACGCACCGCGACGCACCCGGGCGCACTGCGCCGCCTCCTCCGCTACCTCACCACCCTGGGTCTCCTGACGGCCGCCGACGACACCTACCACCTCACGGCGGCGGGCCAACCCCTGCGCACCGCGACGGAGTTCAGCCTCCACCCGCTGGCCCGGCTCTACGCGGGCCCGTTCTACGACTCCTTCGCGGGCCTGACCCACTCCGTACGCACCGGCGAGGAGGCCTTCGCCCACCGCAACGGCCGGCACCACTTCGCGTACTTCGCCGAACACCCCGAACTGGGCGACCTGTTCCACCGGTCGATGGCGGCCAGCGCCGAGATGTTCACGCCGGTACCGACCCTGGTCGACTTCTCCGGCGCGCGGCGCGTGGTGGACGTGGGCGGCGGAAACGGCGCGCTGCTGGACCGGCTGCTCCGCGCCCACCCCCACCTGGAGGGCGTCCTCTACGAACGCCCCGGCGCCCTGGAGGCCGCCCGCACCCGGCTCACCGAGCGCTGCTCCTTCGTCGCCGGGGACTTCACCCGCTCCGTACCGGCGGGCGGGGACGTCTATCTCCTGTCCCGGGTCCTGCACGACTGGGACGACGAACGCTGCCTGACGATCCTCCGGCGCTGCGCGGAGGCGATGCTCCCGGGCGCCCGACTCCTCGTGGTGGAGCGGCTGTTGCCGAGTCCCACGGCGGTCGCGTGGGACCTCCACATGCTGTGCAACGTGGGCGGGCGGGAACGCGACGAGGACCACTACCGGCGCCTGCTGGAGAAGGCGGGCTTCGCGGTCCGGACGAGTCACGCCCTGCCGCTGGGGGCGTCGCTCATCAGCGCGGTGCGGCCCTAGCCCGCCTGGCCCATCCCCGCCGCGTTGGGCCAGCTCTGGGCGTTGGGCCAGCCGGTCGCGGGGGCGGGGGCCAGGTTCTGCATGCCGTTGGGGCTGGTGGCGCCGCGCACCTGGGCGGCGGTGAGGCCGTTGCGGGCGGGGACGCCGGTGGGGGTGGGGCCCTGTGGGGGCATGGGGGCCGGGGCCGGGACGCCGTAGGGCTGCTGTTGTGGGGGCATGGGCTGGGGTGCCTGCTGTGGCGGTTGAGGTGTCTGCATCGGCATGCCCATTCCGTTCGACGGCTGGTCGGCCATGCTCGTCATCGGCATCTGCTGGACCTGCGCGGCGGCCACCATCGGCTGGAACTGCGGCTGGGGCTGCGGCTGTTGGGGCTGGGGCACCTGCATGGGCACCGGCTGGGGCTGCGGCTGTATCTGCGCCGCCGCCGGCACGGGCATCGGCGTGGGGGCGCCCGACGTCCCCGTGCCGAGGGCCTGGGCGGCGAGGTTCTGCATCCCCGCGCCGTTCGTCGCGCCGACCAGGCGATCCACGGCCGCCGTACCCGAGCTGTAGTTGGTCCCTGTACCCAGCTCGGGCACGGCGGCTCCCCTCCTGGTCCCGTAGAGCACCTGTTCCATGCCGGACACCAGGCGACGCACGTCCGTCTGGGGGCGCACCACGAGCCGCAGGAAGCGGCTGGACGAACCGATCTTGTTGCCGCACTCGCGGACGAGGATGCGGTGCTCGGTGAGCATCCGGTCCCGGACCACGGTTCCCTCCGCGCCCACGGGGAGGCGCACGAAGAGGAAGTTGCCCTGCGACGGATAGACCGTCAGGCCGGGCAGCGCGGAGAGATGGCTCGCCATGTCGAGCCGGTCGCGGCGCACCTGCTGGAGACTCTGCGCGTACTCCGCGCCGTGCTCCTTGAGGATGAACACCACATGTTCCGCGAAGGCGTTGAGGTTCCACTTGGGGAGCATGCTGCGGATGCGGCCGGCCAGCGCGGGGTTCGCGACGAGGTATCCGAACCGTATGCCGTGCAGGCCGAAGTTCTTGCCGAGGCTGCGCAGGACGACCACGTTGGGACGGATCATCGCCTCCTGTACGACGCTGGGCTCGACCTCCGCGTCGGCGAACTCCAGGAACGACTCGTCGATGACGATGAGGTCCAGATCGGCCATGGCGTCCATGAACTGGACCAGCGCCTGCTTGTGCAGGAAGCCGCCGTCGGGGTTGTTCGGGTTGCAGATGACGGCGACCTTGGTGTTGCGCTTGCGGATGAACTCCGCGTACTGCGACAGGTCGAGGGCGAAGCCGTTGGACTCCTGGAGCGGGAACATGTCGACCCGCTTGCCGGTCTCCATGGGCTGGTCGGTCCAGCGGCCGAAGGTGGGGACGGGGATGGCGAGGGACTCCCGGACCATCAAGTGGTCGATCCAGGTGATCAGTTCGGTGGAACCGTTGCCCATCGCCACGCACTGCGGCGGGAGTTGGAGAAGGTTGCAGAGCTCGGCCGTGATCGTGTCGGCGCTGCTCGGGTAGTACGTGATGATCTCGCGCAGCCTGGCCGCCATCTCGTCGAACATGGCGGGAGTGGGGAAGTACGGGTTGCACGGGATGCAGAAGTCCACCGGCCCGGTGCCGTCGCTCTCACGTGCCAACGCCGCCATCGACGGGCTGTGTGCCCCCGTGCCGCGGAACAGCGAGGTGACGTTGGAGTCGGCCAATGGAACCTCCGTATGAAGGCGGGCCCGGCGGGGACGACCGGGCCCGTCGTCTTGGGTGGCCCGCGCGGGGGAGCACGGGCCACCCATGGATACGGAGACGCGAGTGGCGCTGTTCAACGGATGTGAAAATGGCGTGTGTTCGGGAACCCCGGGTCCGAACTCAGTGGCTGAACGAGTGGATCGTCGTCGTCCGGTAGGTCTGACCGGGGCGCAGGACCGTCGTCGGCCAGGACGGCTCGTTCGGGGAGTCCGGGAAGTGCTGGGTCTCCAGGGCCAGTCCGTCGCCCTGCCGGTAGGTGCGGCCGGACGTGCCGATCAGTGTGCCGTCGAGGAAGTTGCCCGAGTAGAACTGGAGGCCCGGCTGGTCGGTGGAGATCTTCAGGGTGCGGCCGGAGGCGGGGTCGCGCAGGGTGGCGATGTGCTCGGGCTTCGCCGTGACCCCCTTGTCCAGCACCCAGTTGTGGTCGTAGCCCTTGGCGGTGACCTGCTGCGGGTGCCCGGCGCGGATGTCGCGGCCGATCGGCTTGGCCTTGCGGAAGTCGAAGGGGGTGCCCGCGATCTTCGCCAGCTCACCGGTGGGGATCAGACCCGAGTCGGTGGGCGTGTACCTGCTGGCGGCGATGGAGAGTTCGTGGTCGTAGATGCCGCCGTTGCCCTCGCCCGCGAGGTTGAAGTACGTGTGGTTGGTGAGGTTGACGACCGTCGGCTTGTCGGTGGTGGCCTCGTAGTCGATACGCCAGTCGCCGTGCCGGGTGAGGGTGAACGTCACCTTCGTCTTGAGCGTGCCGGGGTAGCCCATCTCCCCGTCCACGCTGGTGTAGTGGAGGTACAGGCCGACGTCGGAGCCCTTGGTGAAGGGCTCGATGTCCCACACCTTCGTGTTGAAGCCCTTGGCACCGCCGTGCAGGCTGTTCACGCCGTCGTTGACGGAGAGCTGGTAGGCCTTGCCGTCGAGGGTGAACTTCCCCTTGGCGATGCGGTTTCCGTACCGGCCGATGGTCGCGCCGAAGAACGTGGTGCCGGCGACGTACGCCGCGAGGTTGTCGTAGCCGAGCGACACATTGGCGTACTTGCCGTGCCGGTCGGGGAGTTCGAGCGACTGGACGATGCCGCCGTAGGAGAGGACCTTCAGTCGGGTCCCGCCGTTGGCCAGCGACCAGCGGTACACCTTCGTCCCGTCGGCGAGCGTCCCGAAGAGCTCCTTCACGGGCCGTCGGCCTCCCGAGGCCGCTGCCTCCGCCGTACCCGTGCCGAGCGTGCTCGCGGCGAGACCGGCTGCCGCGGCACCTGCGATGACCGTGCGTCTGTTCAGTTCCATGGAGCGGCTCCCTAGTGCGTTGAAGGGGGCTCCACCGGGACCCCGCGCCCAAGGGGGCGCGGGGCTGCGCGACCAGCCACGATGAACCCGCGGCCAAGTCCCGCTCTCCCGGCGGAGCTTCCGTTACGAACCGGACTTGCGCTTGTTCCACACATCGAAGCCGACCGCGGCCAGCAGGGCGAGGCCCTTGATGACCTGTTGCCAGTCGGTGCCGACGCTGAGGAGGTTCATGCCGTTGTTCAGCACGCCGAGGACGAGACCACCGATGATCGCGCCGAGGACGGTACCCACACCGCCGCTCATGGACGCGCCACCGATGAACGACGAGGCGATGGCCTCGAGTTCGAAGCCGTCGCCCGCCTTCGGCGAGGCCGCGTTGAGGCGGGAGGTGACCACCAGACCCGCCAGGGCCGCGAGCACGCCCATGTTCAGGAACACCTGGAAGGTGACGCGCTTGTCCTTGACGCCGGACAGCTTCGCGGCCGGCAGGTTGCCGCCGATCGCGTAGATGTGGCGGCCGAAGACCGCGTTGCGCATCACATAGCCGTAACCGGCCACCAGGACACCGAGGATGATCAGCACGATGGGCGCGCCGTCGTAGCTGGCGAGCAGCAGCGTGAGCCAGAGGATCGCGGCGATGATCGCGGCCAGCTTGAGCAGGAACAGCTTGGTGGGTGGCACGTCGAGCGAGAACTCCTGCTGCCTGCGGCGGTCCCGCACCTCCTGCCACACCACCGCGGCGATCATCACGAGCCCCAACAGCAGCGTGATGTTGTGGTAGTTGGTGTTCGGTCCCACGGAGGGCAGGAAGCCGTTGCCTATCTTCTGAAGGCCGTTGGGGAACGGGCCGAGCGTCTGACCCTGGAGGAGGATCTCCGTGAGGCCGCGGAAGAGCAGCATCCCGGCGAGGGTGACGATGAAGGACGGTATCCCCGCGTAGGCGATCAACAGCCCCTGTACGGAGCCCGCGACGGCGCCCATCAGCAGGCACAGCACCACCGCGACCGGCCACGGCACCTGATGGTTGACCATCAGGACCGCCGCGAAGGCACCCACGAACGCCGTCAGCGAGCCCACCGACAGGTCGATGTGCCCGGCGATGATGACCAGCATCATGCCGATCGCCAGGATCAGGATGTAGCTGTTCTGAAGCACCAGGTTGGAGACGTTGCGCGGCAGCAGCAGGTCCCCGCCGGTCCAGACCTCGAAGAGGATCACGATCAGACCGAGCGCGATCAGCATGCCGTACTGGCGCATGTTGCGCCGCAGGCCGTCCAGCATCAGCTGCACCAGGCCGCCACCCGCGGCCGATCCGCTCTTGCCCGGCGGCGCGGGGGCCGGGCTCTTGGCGGTCACGTCCGTGCTCATCGCGTTACCTCTTTGTCCTTCGTCATCTGGCGCATCAGCACTTCCTGCGTGGCCTCGGCCCGGGGCACCTCACCGGTCAGGCGGCCCGCCGCCATCGTGTAGATGCGGTCGCACATGCCGAGCAGTTCCGGCAGTTCGGAGGAGATGAAGACCACCGCCTTGCCCTCGGCGGCGAGTTGGTCGATGACCGTGTAGATCTCGTATTTGGCGCCCACGTCGATGCCCCGGGTGGGCTCGTCCAGGATCAGCACCTCGGGACCCGCGAAGATCCACTTGCTGAGGACGACCTTCTGCTGGTTGCCGCCGGACAGCTTGCCCACCGGCTCGAAGACGGTCGGTGCCTTGATGTTCATGGACGTGCGGAACCGCTCGGCGACCTGCCGTTCCCCGTGCTCGTCGACCACCCCGCGCTTGGAGACCTTGTTCAGGGCGGTCAGCGAGATGTTCCGGTTGATCGTGTCGATGAGGTTGAGGCCGTAGTGCTTACGGTCCTCGGTGACATAGGCGATGCCCTGTCCGACCGCCTCCGCCACCGACTTGGTGCGGATCTCCCGGCCGTCCTTGAGGACCGTGCCGCCGGCGTAGCGGCCGTAGGAGCGGCCGAAGACGCTCATCGCGAGTTCGGTGCGGCCGGCGCCCATCAGTCCGGCGATGCCGACGATCTCGCCCCTGCGCACGTTTATGGACACATCGTCAACTACCTTGCGCTGCTGGTCGATCGGATGGAACACCGTCCAGCCGCGGATCTCCAGAGCCGGTGCCGCCTCGGGCTCGCCCGCGTACGGGGTGCGCTCGGGGAAGCGGTGGTCGAGGTCGCGGCCGACCATGCCGGAGATGATCCGCTCCTCGGTCGTCTCCGGCGCCTTCACGTCGAGCGTCTCGATGGAGCGCCCGTCGCGCAGGATCGTCACCGAGTCGGCGACCTTGCGGATCTCGTTGAGCTTGTGGGAGATGATGATCGAGGTGATGCCCTGCTTCTTCAACTCCAGGATGAGATCCAGGAGTTTGCCGCTGTCCTCGTCGTTCAGGGCCGCCGTCGGCTCATCCAGGATGAGCAGCTTCACCTTCTTCGACAGCGCCTTCGCGATCTCCACGAGCTGCTGCTTGCCCACGCCGATGTCGGCGACGCGGGTCTCCGGGTGGTCGCTGAGGCCCACCCGGCGCAGCAGTTCGGTGCCGTGCCGCAGGGTCTCGTTCCAGTTGATGAGCCCGCGCGAGGCGTGCTCGTTGCCGAGGAAGATGTTCTCCGCGATCGACAGGAACGGCACCAGCGCCAGTTCCTGGTGGATGATCACGATGCCGCGCTGCTCGCTCGCCCGGATGTCGCGGAAGGCGCACTCCTCGCCCTCGAAGAGGATGTCCCCCTCGTAACTGCCGTGCGGATGGACGCCGGAGAGCACCTTCATCAAGGTGGACTTCCCGGCGCCGTTCTCGCCGCAGATGGCGTGGACCTCGCCCTGACGGACCGTCAAAGTGACGTCCGAGAGCGCTTTGACACCGGGAAAGGTCTTGACGATCGAGCGCATTTCCAGGACGGGTCCCGCCATGGTCGTGCCTACCAATCAGTGTGGGGTCGGGTAACGGGAGCCGGAACTACTTGAGTTGGGCGTCCGTGTAGTAACCGCCCTTGACCAGCACGTCCTCGTAGTTGGTCTTGTCGACGCTCACCGGCTGGAGCAGGTAGGCGGGGACGACCTTGGTGCCGTTGTCGTAGGTCTTGGTGTCGTTGGTCTGCGGCGTCTTGCCGTTGAGCACGTCGTCGAGCATCGTGTCCGCGACCTTGGCGAGCTGACGGGTGTCCTTGTAGACCGTCTGCGTCTGCTCACCGGCGATGATCGACTTCACCGAGGCCAGCTCGGCGTCCTGGCCGGTGATCACCGGCAGCGGCTTGCTGGACGAGCCGTAGCCGTCCGACTTCAGCGCGGACAGGATGCCGATGGAGATGCCGTCGTAGGGCGACAGCACGGCGTCGACCCGGCCGGTCTTGTACGAGCCGGTGAGGATGTCCTCCATGCGGTTCTGCGCGGTGGTGCCGTCCCAGCGCAGGGTGGTGACCTTGTTGAGCGCGGTCTGCCCGGACTTGACGACCAGTTCCTTCTTGTCGATGTACGGCTGGAGGACCTTCATCGCGCCGTCGAAGAAGTACTTGGTGTTGTTGTCGTCGTTCGAGCCGGCGAACAGCTCGATGTTGAACGGGCCCTTCTTGCCGCTGTCCAGCCCCAGCTTGTGCACGATGTACGTGCCTTGGAGGGTGCCGACCTTCTCGTTGTCGAACGACGCGTAGTAGTCGACGTTCTTGGTGCCGAGGATGAGGCGGTCGTAGGCGATGACCGGGATCTTCGCGCTGGCGGCTTCCTGGAGCACGTTGTTCAGGGACTTGTTGTCGATCGCCGCGATGACCAGGCCCTTGACGCCCTGGGTGATCATGTTCTCGATCTGCGAGACCTGGGTGTCCGGGTCGTCCTCGCCGTAGACCAGCTTGGTCTTGTAGCCCTTGGCCTTGAGGTCCTTGACCATGTTGTTGCCGTCGGAGATCCAGCGTGCGGAGGACTTCGTCGGCATCGCGATGCCGATCGTGCCGCCCTTCGCGCTGCTCGACTTCTCCTTGCTGCCGCCGGAACCGCTCTGGCCGCATGCGGAGAGGGTCAGGGCGAGGGTGGCTGCGCCGGCTATCAGGGGGAGGGCACGACTTCTGCGGATGTGCATGGAACTGGCCTCATTCTTCTCGTCGTTGAGAGGGGCAGCGGGTGTGGAGGGTGGTTCAGGATGCGGGGTTGTTGTGCGGGTGCGGGTGCGGGTGCGGGTACGGGTGTGGGGTGGTGCGGGTTGTGTTGTTCGGTGCGGGGCGGTGGGGGCTGGTCGCGCAGTTCCCCGCGCCCCTTGAGCACCGGCCCAGGTCCCTTAGGGGCGCGGGGAACTGCGCGACCGGCCACAGGCGGGCCCGCAGACCCTGTTCGTCAGTCGGTGGCACTCTCTGTGGGGAAGCGGTTGAGAGGGCCGGGGAGCCTGGTACCCAGGGGGGCCATGCCGGTGTCCGCCCCATGGCGGGCGAGCAGGTCGAGGGCGAGCCGCCCCCGCCGTACCCGCTCCCGCGCGGTGTCCAGGGTCACGTCCCGCAGGTGGGTGCCCCACGGGTAGATGCCGGGGGCCTTGGAGAGGCCGAACTTGAGGTACAACGGGGCGCCCCGGCGGATCAGTTCGGCGACCTCGTACATCCGGATGTAGCCGCCGAGGTCGTCCGGCGCCTCGATGTACATGTCCATCGGCGCCGCCGACACCCGCCGGATCTCGGTGAGGTGAGCGAGCGTCAGGTCGCTGGGGACGTTCAGGGAGTCCGCGCCGAGGCGTTCGTAGACCGCGTACGCCGCCGGGTTGACCGGACCGATCAGCGCCGAGACCTTGAGCGTCGTGTCGGCCGGGATGATCCCCGTCGCCCGCGCCCGGTGCAGCGTCCACAGCACGCCCTCGTCCGCGACGAGCAGGCACTTGACGCCCAACTCCGTGGCCCGCACGGCGTCTTCGACGCAGCCGGCGACCGCGTCATGGCCCCGGGCACGCAGGCCGCCGCCACGTGAGTCGGAGCGGACCGAGCCGCCGATGTCCCACGTCCCGCGCGGCCCGGTGAACAGGCAGAGCTCGATGTCGCGTTCGGCCGTCGCCTCGACCATCTCGGTGATCTCGGTGTCGGTCAGCATCCACACGCCACTGCCCTGGCTGATCCGGTGGATCGGCACGTCCAGGCGAGAGGACTCCTTGAGGATGACCGCCAGCGCCTCGGGACCCTCGCACGAGGGGATCTCGGTGCGCCAGCGACCACCGCCCGGGAAGGTGTGCGGCGAGGCGTCGGCGGGGTCGAGTGCGGGCGCGCCCAGGCCGAGCGCGGAGAGCGCCTGCTCCCCGGGCCTGCGGGCTGCCGTGGCGGTGTCGGTCACTAGCTGTCCTTCGCGTTCGGTATATCGGACAAAGTTCGCGGCTCGGAGTACGGAAAGTTCTGGTGGTACGTCGGCACGGGGTGGTCAGGTCACCCCGTGCCGACGTACGACTGGGGTGTCCTACGGCCGCAGCAGCACCTTGCCGACCTTCGGATCGCCGGACCCCACCAGCTCGATGGCCTGCGGGAACTCGGCGAGCGGCAGCTCATGGGTGATCAGGGGGAGCGGATCGAGCAAGCCCGCCCCGAAGACCCGTACCGTGTGCGCCCAGGCGTCCGGCGGTGCCCCGAAGACGGTGTGCACCTCCAGCTGCCGTACGACGAGATCGGTCGGGTCGAGACCCTCGGCGCCCGGCGCGGGGATACCGGTGAGGACCAGGCGTCCGCCGCGCCTCAGCAGGGAGGCGGCGGTGCGCGCGGCGGACGCGGACCCGGCGGTCTCGATCACCACATCGAAGTCGTCGGGCAACTCCTGGTCCCTGGTGAGGAATCGGCTCGCGCCGAAGTCCTTCGACAGCTTCGCGCGGTCGGGCCGGGTGCCCACCACGAGCAACTCGGCCGGCGAGCCCGCCTTCAGGAACTGCACCGCGAACATCCCGAGCGTGCCGGTGCCGACCACCGCGACCCGCTCGCCGGGGCGGGCGTTCGCCTTCAGTGCGGCGGCCGCGATGCAGGCGGCGGGTTCCAGCAGGGCCGCCGCCGTCAAGTCGGCATCGTCCGGGAGGACATGGAGGAGGCGGGCGGGGAGCGTGAGGGTGGCGGCCATCGCGCCCGGCTGGGTGAAGCCGGTCTCCTCGTAACCCGCCGTGCACAACGTTGTCTCGCCCGCGTGGCAGCGGTCGCAGACCTGGCAGTTGCGGAAGCCCTCGCCGACGACCTTGCGGCCCACCAGGGTCGCGGGCACCCCGGTGCCCACGGCCGCCACCGTGCCGGACCACTCGTGGCCCGGGGTGAGGGGGTAACGGACGTAGCCCTCGGGCCTGTTGCCCTGGTACACCTCGCGGTCGCTGCCGCAGATGCCGACCGCGTGGACGCGCACCAGCGCCTCGCCCGCCTCCGGCCGCCGGGGCTCGTGCGAGGCCAGCCGGTGCTCGCCCGGGGCCTCGACGACGACCGCGGTGCTCACTTCGTGCCCTTCGGCTTGCGCTGCTCCCAGCCGTCCGCCCAGAGATCGAACCGCGCCTGCTGCTGCGGGAATTCGGCCGCCGCGTCGGTGTCCAGCTCGACACCGAGACCGGGCGCGTCCGAGAGGTGGAAGTAGCCGTCGATCACCTGCGGGGCGCCCTTGACGACCTTCTTGATCTCGGCGTCCGCGAAGTCGTTGAAGTGCTCCAGGATCTTGAAGTTCGGTGTGGAGAAGCCGACCTGGAGCGAGGCGGCGGTCAGCACCGGGCCGCCGACGTTGTGCGGGGCGACGAGGACGTAGTGCGCCTCGGCGGTCGCGGCCAGCTTGCGGGTCTCCCAGATGCCGCCGATGTGGCCGACGTCGGGCTGGATGATGTCGACGGCCTGGCTCTCGAACAGCTCGCGGAACTCGACGCGGTCGTGGATGCGTTCACCCGTGGCGACCGGGATGTCGACCTTGGCGGCGACCTTCTCCAGCGCCTTCAGGTTCTCCGGCGGGACCGGCTCCTCCAGCCACGCGGGCTTGAACGGGGCGAGTTCGTGCGCGAGCCGTACCGCGGTCGACGGCGAGAACCGGCCGTGCATCTCCAGCATCAGCTCGGCGTCCGGGCCGATCGCGTCCCGTACGGCCTCGATGAGGGAGACCGCGTACAGGGTCTGCTCGTGGTCGAGTTCGAAGTGCCCGGTGCCGAACGGGTCGATCTTCAGAGCCTTGTAGCCGCGCTCGACGACCCCCTGGGCGGCCTTGTGATAGGCCTCCGGGGTCCGCTCGGTGGTGTACCAGCCGTTGGCGTACGCCTTCACCTTGTCGGTGACCTTGCCGCCGAGCAACTGCCACACCGGCACGCCGAGGGCCTTGCCCTTGATGTCCCAGCAGGCCATCTCGATCACGGCGATGCCGGACATGACGATCTCACCCGCGCGCCCGTAGTCGCCGTACTTCATCCGGCGTACGAGGTCTTCCACTGCGAACGGGTCCGAACCGAGAATGTGGTTTGCCTCGGCCTCGCGCAGGTAACCGATCAGCGCGTCGGTGTGGCCCAGCATCCGGGTCTCGCCGACACCGGTGACGCCCTCGTCGGTGTGCACTTGGACGTACGTCAGATTGCGCCATGGCGTCCCGACCACGTGTGTGCTGATTCCCGTGATGCGCACGGCAGTTGCCCCCTGTGCTCTTCAGTGCTGTTCGAAATTTCGGCTCACGTTCGAAATGCTGGGCAGACAGTAAGGACGGCGAGGCGGGGGTGTCAATGGGTCGAACGTGTAACGGTTTCGGCAAGACGGGCGATCGACGTACCGCCTGACGGCGCCGGTTCGTGTCGATTCTTGTCGTTTCCCGCCACGTCCCCACACAACTTTCACAGGCGTGACTATGAACGGCACCTGTGAGGAACCTAGTCTTCCCCGCGTCATGGACTACTGCCACCCCTGCGGCCGGCACCTGAACGGCGCCCTCGCGTGCCCGGGGTGCGGCGCGCCGGTCGAACCACCGGCCGACTCAACTCAGGCCCACGCACCCGCGGTTGACGCGCGCCCGGACATGGGCGGCGCGTCGTACGAGGGCGCGCCCGACGCCGGACGCGAGGAGGGTGACGCGGACGATGAGCCGCAGGGCCGTGCCGCGCGGCGGAAGAACCGGGGCCGCGTCCGCGTCGAGAGCACCCTCGCCGCGACCGAGGCCGAGGCCGACGACGACGGCCCCGAGGACCCGGACACGGCAGGCGGGAGCCGCCGTGACCGCAAGGCCGCGGCACACCGCAGGCGCCGTCGCCGGGTGCTTCTCATAACGGCCGGTTTCGTACTGGCGGCGGCCGGCCTGAGCCTGGCGGAACTGGGCACGGACGCGCCCTTCTCGATCCCGGGGTCCGCGGCACCGGGCGCCTCCGCGGAGGGCGGCGCGGACGAGGAGGCCAGCCCGACGGCGGAGCCCCTGGACGCGACGAAGACCGTAGGAACCGGCGCGGGTACGGCGTCCCCGGACGCCTCGGCGTCACCCTCCGCGTCCCCCTCGAAGTCCCCGAAGGCCACCAAGGACCCCGAGGAGACGAGCACCCCCACGGCAGCCACCGGCGACGACACCACGTCCCCCGCGTCCACGTCGTCGACGAACCCGCCGACCACCACCCCGTCCTCGGAACCGACCTCCTCGGACCCGAGCCCGACACCGTCTCCGTCGGAGACGTGCAAGCAGATCCTGTGGTGGTGCTCCTGACGTACCGGCGGTGCTGTCATCGCCCGTGCGCAGGCCCCGGGCCTCGCGTCCGACGACGGGCGCTGTGACCGCGCCGAGGCGGGCGGGACGGACCGGGGGCTGAGCAGTCCCACCCGGTCACCGGCACCCGCCGCGGCCCTCAGTCCTCCAGCATCCTCCGCAACAGCCCCCGCAGCGCCAGCCGCTCCTCGTCCGACAGGCCGGCCAGCGGCTCGCGGGCGAAGCGCAGAGACTCGCGCAGGCTGCGGGCGACCCGGCGGCCTTCCTCCGTGGCCGCCGCCAGCTTCACCCGGCGGTCGGCGGGGTCGGGGCGGCGCTCCACCAGGCCGCGGGTCTCCAGGCGGTCCACGATGCCCGTGACGTTCGACGGCTCGCACTTCAGCTTGCGGGCGAGTCTGCGCATGGGCAGGGGCTCCAGGGAGAGCAGGCTGAGCAGTCTGGCCTGGGCTCCGGTGAGCTTGTGGTCGCCCGCCGCTTCCTCGTAGTCCTGGTAGAACCGCGCCACGACGTCGCCGATCAGCTCGACGACCTCCATGGTCACGGGGTCGGAGCGGCGCGTCTTTTCGGGTGTGGCCATGGACTCCAGCGTACCCCGTTACTTGACATCATGAAATATCCAGAGGCATGGTTGTTTCAGGTACTGAAGTATTTGGCAGTATGCGAGACACCCCTGCACAACGAAAGGCGCTTGTGATGATCAACCGCGAATGGCACCTGCTCAGCCGCCCGGTCGGCTGGCCGAAGCCCGAGGACTTCGCCCTGGTGGAGACCGAGACCCGGGCCCCGGCCGAGGGCCAGGTGCTGGTGCGGAACAAGTACCTGTCGGTCGACCCGTACATGCGCGGCCGCATGAGCGCGGCGAAGTCGTACGTCGCCCCCTTCGAGCTGGGCAAGGTCATGCAGGGCGGCGCGGTCGGCGAGGTCGTCGAGTCGAACGCCGAGGGGTTCGCCCCCGGCGACCACGTCCTGCACTTCGGCGGCTGGCGCGAGTACGCGACCATCGACGCCAAGGGCGCCGTCAAGGTCGACCCCGACCTCGCCCCGCTCTCCACCTACCTCGGCGTCCTCGGCATGACCGGCCTCACCGCCTACGCGGGCCTGCTGCGCACCGCGTCCTTCAAGGAGGGCGACTCGGTCTTCGTCTCCGGCGCCGCCGGTGCCGTCGGCAGCCAGGTCGGCCAGATCGCCAAGCTCAAGGGCGCCTCCCGCGTCATCGGCTCCGCCGGCTCGGACGAGAAGGTCAAGCTCCTCGTCGAGGAGTACGGCTTCGACGCGGCCTTCAACTACAAGAACGGCCCGGTCGGTCAGCAGCTCCGCGAGGCCGCCCCGGACGGCGTCGACGTCTACTTCGACAACGTCGGCGGCGACCACCTCGAAGCCGCGATCGGCTCCCTGAACGAGCGCGGGCGCATCGCGATCTGCGGCATGATCTCGGTCTACAACAACACCGAGCCCGCCCCCGGCCCGAAGAATCTCGGCCGCCTCATCCAGACCCGCGGCCGCATCGAGGGCTTCCTCGTCGGCGACCACTACGACCTTCAGCCGCAGTTCGTCCAGGAGGTCGGCGCGTGGGTCGCGTCCGGCGCCCTGAAGTACCGCGAGACGGTCGTCGAGGGCATCGAGAACAACCTGGAGGCGTTCCTCGGCCAGCTGCGCGGGGACAACACCGGCAAGATGATCGTCAAGCTCTGACGCCAGACGCCGTTACGCCGAGGCCGCACCCTTTCACGCGGGGTGCGGCCTTCGCCGACGTCACTGCGCCAGCGCCGCGCCGTGCACCGCCCGCACCAGCCCCACGTTCTCCGGCGCCGCCCCGCCCGGGAACGCGAACCGGCGCCGGGTGTAGCCGTAGGCCAGCCCGCTGCGCGGGTCCGCGAAGGCCTGCGAGCCCGCCGCGCCGCTGTGGCCGATCGTGCCCGCGCCGAGGAACGGGTACCAGGCGTCCGCCGTCGCCTGGAACCCCAGGCCGAACGACCTGTGCGTGCCGGTCACCACGTCGTACCCGACGGAGTGCAGCTGCCCGAACTCGGCCACCGTGTCCGGCTTCAACAGCGCCGCCCTGTCGTCGACTTCACTGGTCGCCGCCGCGTACAGCCCCGCCAGCCCGCGCGCCGACGCCACCCCGCCGACCGAGGCGGGACCCTTCGCCCGGATCACCCGCTCGTTCGGCAGGGACATGAGCTCGGTCGGCTGCGCCGCGTGCGCGTTGAACGCGATCGAGCCGAGACTGTGCGGCCCCGACGGCTCCGCGGCCCGCGCGGCCTCCTGCTCCGGTGACAGCAACAGGGGCTGGACCGTGCGGAACCGGGGCTCGTGCGCCATCGGCAGCCCGAGGAAGAAGTCCAGCCCGTAGGGCGCGCGCACTCTCTCCTCGTGCACCTCCTGGAGCGAACGGCCCGTGGCCCGGCGTACGATCTCGCCGGTCAACGCGCCGATCACCAGGGCGTGATAGCCGAAGGCCGTCCCCGGGCGCCAGAACGGCCGCTGGTCGGCGAGGCGTTCGGCCAGCGCCCGGTCGTCGGCCAGCTCGTCGAGCGTGAACCCGGTGTCGGTCCCGACGAGGCCCGCCCGGTGTGCGAGCAGCTCGCGCAGTGTCAGCCCACCCTTGCCCTCGGACGCGAACTCCGGCCAGTAGTAGGTCACTTTGCGGTCCAGCTCCAGCGTGCCGTCCTGCACGAGCAGCGCCACCACGAGATGCGCGGCGCCCTTCGTGGACGAGAACACGCCATAGAGCGAGTCGCCGTCGGTACCAGGCGGCCCCGCCCACAGGTCGACGACCCGCCGGCCGTGTACGTATGCACACAACTGGCCCTCGTAGTCGTCGCGTTCCGTCGCCACGAACGCGGCGAACTCCGCCCGTACCGCCTCGAAGCCGTCGGCCACGGTGCCGTGGATCTCCTGGGTCATCCGCTCTCCTCCACTGATCCGCTGCTCGCGTGAGCCATCGCTCGTGCGCCGTCGCTCGTGTGTGCCATGGTGAACAACGCCCGTCCGACCTGCGGGAGTTCCCCCTGGGGATGATCCCGGAAGAGGGGCTCCGTGCCGAACAGCACGGCGTGTCGGCCACTGACGACCGAGGGCCGCCCCGCCCCGTCCGGTGGACCGCCCGAGCCGTCGGCCCGCGTCCGCCAGTGCCCGGTGAGAAGAGGATTCCCGGTCGCGTACGAAGCCGTGGCGCGGGGCGCCGGGAGCGAACCGGCGGTGGTGGTCAGGGCGACGGCGGTGATCAGAACGGGTCTCGGGCGGACGGCTCGGGCAATGGTTCGCACGCGTACCTCCTCTTGGTTCCAGAGATCGGTACGGCGGGCCGCACCTGTTCGACTCAACGGCACACAGGAAGTCGTCGGTGTCGTCGATGCCCCGGATGGCGCATTCGTGGGGCCGGGGAGGGGGCATGCTGAGCACAGGTCACCGGTTCCGGGCAGCGGGTGCGGCGGACGACGCGGGTACGGCGGGTGCCGTGGGTGGTGCGCGGCCGGGCCTTGCGTGTGTCCGGCTGCGCACGTCCGCGTACGGCGAGGAGTTCCCATGGCAACGCTTCCTTCGCTCCCCAGCAGGGACGACATGCTGCGCATGGCGCGCAGCACCACCGACATCACCGGCCAACTCCTGGACACGGCCGGGAACATCACCAGGATCGCGATCAACACCCTTGATCCACGCGACGGTTCGGGCGCGGAGGCGATCAGGGTGCTGCGCGAGACCACCGCGGGGCTGGCCGAGGCGAGCGCGTCGCCCCAGGCCCAGGAGGCGTTCTACCGCGTCGTCGACACCCTGACCCGGCTCGGTACGAGCGGCGCCCCGCTGGCCGTGCACCCGGTGAGCGCACCGGCGCAGGCGCTGCTGACCGTGCTCGGGGACAGTCTGCTGCCCGTGCTGGACGCGGTGGAACCGGCGGTGGAGGAGTTCGCGGCGGCGCTCGGCGACCTGGTCGAGGCGGCCTCGCCGCTGCTCCCCGCGGCGGCGGGCGTGGCCGCGGGCCTGCTGCTGGCCCTGACCCCTCTCATCAGGGCGGCGGCCGACGTACTGGCCGACTCCTCACCCGAACTCCGGCGCGTCGCCGAGGCGTTGACGGCGGCGCTGGCTCCGCTGCTCCCGTTCCAGGTGGCCCTCGCGCAACGGGCGGCGACCGCGGGCGTGAACGTGATCCGGGCCGCGCTGCCACCCCTCGCCGACCTCACGGAGGCGGCGGCCGCCACCACGAAGGTCGCGGGCCCGGTCCTGGTCGCGGGCGAGGAACTCCTCGTCTCCGCCCTGGAACACCTCCAGCCGACCCTCCTCGCGGCGACCTCCCGCGCGGGCCGGGTGGCCCGGGCGACGGCGGTCCGCGTGACGGCGGCGGTGGCGCCGACGGCGGACCGGGCGGTCGTGGTGGGGGTGAGCACGGCGTAGGGCCGGGACGGGGAGGTACGGAGATCGGCGGAAACCGGTTCGGCCGAAGGGAGTTGACGTGGAGTTGACCCGGGCCGGTGCGGGGTGCGGAAGGGCTGGGTAAAGTTCGCCCCATGCATGATCTTGGAGCGGGGTTCGGCTATCTCCTGAAGGGCCAGCGCTGGGTCGCGCGGCACGGGAGGCAGTACGGTTTCGGGCTGCTCCCCGGTCTGATCACGCTCGTCCTGTATGTCGCGGCGCTGGTCGCGCTGGCGCTCTGGGGCGACGACTTCGTCACCTGGACGACGCCCTTCGCGGACGACTGGTCGAGCCCGTGGCAGGGCCTGTTCCGCGGTTTCCTCACCGCGGTCCTGTTCGTACTCGCCCTGCTGCTCTCGGTGTTGACCTTCACGGCGGTCACCCTGCTGATAGGCCAGCCCTTCTACGAGACGCTCTCCGAGAAGGTCGACGAGGACATATCCCCCGACGGCACCGCCCCGGAATCGGGCCTCCCGCTCTGGCGCGAACTGTGGATCTCCGCCCGCGACAGCCTCCGCATCCTGGTCCGCGCGCTCCTGTGGGGCGTCCTCCTCTTCGCCCTGGGCTTCGTCCCGTTCATCGGCCAGACGGTCATCCCGGTGATCGGCTTCTTCGTCACCGGCTTCTTCCTCACCGAGGAACTGACGGCGGTCGCCCTCCAGCGCCGGGGCGTCGACCTCCGCGCCCGCCTCACCCTCCTCCGCTCCCGCAAGACCCTCATCTGGGGCTTCGGCACCCCCCTCGGCCTCTCCTTCCTGATCCCGTTCGTCGCGGTGTTCCTGATGCCGGGCGCGGTGGCCGGGGCGACGATGATGGCGCGGGAGCTGCTGGGGGAGGAGACCGAGGAGGGTCAACGGGAAGAGGGCGGCCCGGAGACCGGACCCGCGTCAGTCGGCCAGTGACGCGTCCATCGCCACCGTCACCAGCGCCCTGACCTGCGCGATGATGTCCACCCGGTTCCGCACGAACTCCGGATCGGTGATCGTCCCCGTCGCCGGGTCCGTGTTCCCCGCCCCGAACGCAAGGACCGGCGTGTGGATATGGCCGCCCGGCAGCGAGTCGTGCAGCCCGAGCCGGTCCCGTAGCAGCGTCGCCCGGTAGGCGATCTCGTTGGAGAGGTAGTTCCCGCCGCCCCCGGCACGGGCCGTGGACCCCGCGGTGGGCCCGTCGGGCCGTACGACGGGATCGGTGCCGCCCGCCGGGATCTCCGTCACCTCGGTGTGGTCGTACACCGGGAACCGCCCGGTGTCGGCGGCCACCATCGCCTTGTACGGCAGGGTCGTCGACGTCCACTGGGGCTGGGAGGCCGGATCGGCGACCGGCACGGTCTCGGTCCTCGACACGTTGTCGTTGTCCGGATACCCGCCCCGCCAGGCCCCGTTGGTCCGCTCGACGTCGAACCGGCCGACCCGCCCCTGGCTCACGGTGGTGAACAGATCCACCTTCGGCAGATACGGCCGCAACGCCCGCTCCACGCTCCCGTCCGCGAAGTCGGCCCACCGCACGGGGAACATGGCCGTCTCGATCCGCGCGGGCCCGTCCGCGGTCCGGATCACCGTGCCGTCGAGCGCCAGCGCGGTCGCCCCGGACGGATTGGAGATCCGGATGTCCGCGTCGAGGGTGAACGGGTCGAACCCGGTCACGAGTATCCGCCTGACCCCCTTCTCGTGCGGATACCGGATGCTGCTCTGCCCGCGCGAGGTCACCTCCAACTCGGAGAGCAGAGCGGCCCGTTGCGCCTCACTGATGCGGAACCCGGGCTGCCACCCCCGCACTTCCCGGGTCATCCCCAACCGGGCCCAGTACAACGGCCGGTCGTCGTCCCGGCTCAGATCCCCGCCGGCCGGCCCCCGCCCCTGCGCCCGCGCCACGGCCCGCCGCCACAACGCGGTCCCCTCGCGTACGACGATCCGCCGGGCCTGCGCGTAACTGTGCGCGCCCTCCAGCGCCCGGTTGAACTCCGGTGCCACGGAGTCGAATCCGGAGTGCTCGAGGATCTCCCGGGGAACCTCCTTGTCGAGCCGCTGCTCCTCGACGGTCGGGGACAGGGCGGTGCCGGCCGCCGCCGCCCCGGTACTGGGCGCGGAGAAACCGGCCAACAGGGCCAGTCCGAGGATGCCGGTCCGAACTCGTATGACGTTCAAGGTGGTTGATGCCTTCCGTCGCAGTGGGGTGCGGTGCGGGACGGCGGCAGTATCGCGTGACGGGTGTGGTCTACGCCACCGGCCCGACGGACGATCCGATCCCCCCGGCCTCCTCCGCCGGCACCCCGAGGAACGCCTCCGTCGCCGCCGGTACCCCGCCCACCGGCATGACCTTCGAGGTGTCGCGGCTGTTCCAAGCGGACGCGCTCGTCGAGGTCGAAGTCGTGGCCGCCGTTCCCGGGACGGAGTGATCGCTTCCGGGTGATACTGCCGCCCATGAAGACAGCGAAGACAGCGAACCTCGGCGTCCTCTTCGCCATCGAGGTGGGTGCCCTGGTCGCCGTCGGGTACTGGGGGTTCACGCGGGACGTCGCGACGCCGTGGGCCTGGCTGCTCGGGATCGGCGGGCCGGTCGTGCTCGCCGTGGCGTGGGGGCTGTGCGGTTCGCCGAAGGCCAGGTACAAGGTGCGGGGCGCCGGGCGGGTCGGGTTCGAGGCGGTGTGGTTCGGGGCCGGGGTGGCCGCCCTCGTCCTCGCCGGGGCCTACGACTGGGCCCTCGTCCTCGCCCTCGTGTGCGTGGTGAGCAAGACCCTGGCCGTGGTCTGGCATCAATAGCCGGGCAGACGTGTGGAGTTGACTGCCTGTCAGTTCTCGCCCAGCAGGGCCAGGAAGTCCCTGAACGCGCCCGGCATGTCCACCGACTCCGGGTCCAGCAGCCACTGGTACTGGAGACCGTCCATCACCGCCACCAGCAGCGGTGCCGCCCGCTCCGGTGTGAGGCCGTTCGGCAGATGGTCGCCGTACTCGGCGCGCAGGACGCCCGCCATGCTCCCCCGTACGCGGCCGTACCGCTCGGTGAAGTACTCCCGGGCCGGATGGCCCTCCGTGACGCTCTCGCCGAGGAGGGCGGAGAAGGTCTGGATGATCCCGGGGCGCATCGCGTTGTACTCGACCAGGGAGGCCAGGAGGTCGACGCGCCAGCGGGTGTCCGGCACCGCGTCCCACTGGTCGCGTTCCTCCAGGACGGCGACGAGCAGCGCGTCCTTCGTCGGGAAGTAGTGCAGCAGGCCCTGCTGGGTCAGGCCGACGCGCTCCGCCACCGCCGCCAGGCTCGTGCCCCGGTAGCCGCGCTCGGCGATCACCTCCAGCGCCGCCCGCACGATCTCGGCGCGCCGCTCCTCGCGCCGGGTCCTGGAGTTCGTGGCGTTCATGGCGTCACCGTACGACACCCGGCGACCGTTCACATAACGGCAAGGTAACGAAACCTACCGCTCTACAGGTAGCCGATGCACGATGGAGGCACCACACGGACGCACCGTGGGCTCACCACGGACTCAACGAGGAGGCACCGGGATGGCGGAAACCCGTGAAGCGGGCGCAGCGGTCGGAGCGGTTGACGCGGTCGTCGAGGCGGCGCTCGGCAGGCTTGGCCTCGACGACAAGACGCGGCTGCTCGCCGGGCAGGACATGTGGTCCCTGCCCGCGCTCCCGGAGATCGGCCTGAGGTCCCTCGTGATGTCGGACGGCCCGATCGGCGTCCGGGGCGTGCGCTGGACCGCCGCCGATCCCTCCGTCGCGCTGCCGTCGCCGACCGCCCTCGCCGCCGCCTGGGACCCCGAACTCGCCTACCGGGCGGGCGTGTTGCTCGCCCAGGAGGCCCGCCGCAAGGGCGTCCACGTGCTCCTCGCCCCGACCGTCAACCTGCACCGCTCCCCGCTCGGCGGACGGCACTTCGAGGCGTACAGCGAGGACCCGTACCTCACCGGCCGGATCGGCGCCGGGTACGTGACAGGCGTACAGGCAGGGGGAGTCGGCACCACCGTCAAGCACTTCGTCGCCAACGACGCCGAGACCGACCGCTTCACCGTGAACAACCTCATCTCTCAACGCGCCCTGCGCGAGCTGTACTTGGCCCCCTTCGAGCACATCGTGGAGAACGCCCACCCCTGGGGCATCATGACCGCGTACAACACGGTCAACGGCACCACGATGTCCGAGCACCGCTACCTCGTGAACGAGATCCTGCGCGGCGAATGGGGCTTCGACGGGTTCAACGTCTCCGACTGGACCGCCGCCCGCTCCACCGTCGCCACCATCGAGGGCGGCCTCGACGTCGCCATGCCCGGCCCGAAGACCGTCTACGGCGACGCCCTCGCCCAGGCCGTGCGGGACGGCGAGGTCGCGGAGGCCACCGTCGACACCGCCGTACGCAACGTGCTGCGGCTCGCCGCCCGCGTCGGCATCCTGGACGGCGCCGAGCCGGTCGTCGCGGCGGACCGGCTCCCGTCCCCCGTCGACGGAGAGGCCCTCGCCCGCGAGATCGCCCGCCGCTCCTTCGTCCTCGTCCGGAACGAGCACGACGCGCTGCCCCTGAAGCCCCACGGCACCGTCGCACTCCTCGGCGCCGCCGCCCGCGACGCCCGCGTCCTCGGCGGCGGCTCCGCCATCGTCTTCCCGCCGCACGTCGTCTCCCCGCTCGACGGTCTCACCGCCGCCCTCCCCGACGGCGCCCTCAGCTACGCCGTCGGCGCCGACCCGAACACCGAACTCGCCGACGCCGACAAGGGGTTCGAGCTGCGCGCCGTCTGCCGGGACGCGGCCGGCCAGGTCATCGGCAGCGCCGACGCACCCAGCGGACAGCTCCGGTGGATGGGCGACGACCTCCCCGAGGGCGTCACCCACGACACCCTCCACACCGTCGAACTCACCGGCACCTTCACCCCGCGCGACACCGGCGAACACACCTTCGGCATCAAGGGACTCGGCGCCTTCACCCTCGCCGTCGACGGCACCACGTACTACGACGACGTCCAACGCCCGGTCAAGGACGACCCGTTCGGCTCCTTCTTCGGCTCGCCCGAACCCCGCGCCCGCGTCGAACTCACCGCCGGCACGCCGGTCGAGGTGTCCCTGACCTACGTCGTGAGCTTCGCCGAGAACCGCGACCTCAAGGTCGTCGGCTTCAGCCTCGTCCACCAGGAACCGCAGCGCGATCCCGACGAACTCATCGCCGAAGCAGTCGAGTTGGCCCGCGCCGCCGACACCGCCGTCGTCGTGGTCGCCACCACCGAACGCGTCGAGTCCGAGGGCTACGACCGCACGGACCTGCGACTCCCCGGCCGCCAGGACGACTTGGTGCACGCCGTCGCCGCCGCCAACCCGAACACCGTCGTGATCGTCAACGCCGGCTCCCCGGTCGAACTGCCCTGGCGCGACGAGGTCGCCGCCGTGCTGCTCGGCTGGTTCCCCGGCCAGGAGGGCGGCGCCGCCCTCACCGACGTCCTCACCGGCGCCCACGAACCCGGCGGCCGGCTCCCCACCACCTGGGGCTCCCTGACCGACGCCCCGGTCACCCAGGTCCTCCCGGAGAACGGCGAACTCCCCTACACCGAGGGCGTGTTCATCGGCTACCGCGCCTGGGAGAAGGCGGGCCGCACCCCGTCGTACCCCTTCGGGCACGGCCTCGGCTACACCGACTGGAGCTACGACGCCATCGAGGCGGACGGCACGTCCGTCACCGTGCGGATCACCAACTCCGGTGCCCGGCACGGCCGTGAGGTCGTCCAGGTCTATCTGGCCCCCGTCGAGCCCGACCCGGAGCGGCCCGCCCGCTGGCTGGCCGGATTCGCCGGGGTCGAGGCCGGCCCCGGCGACAGCGTCGAGGTGGTCCTCGAACTTCCGCGCCGATCTTTCGAGATGTGGGATGAGACGGCGAACGCGTGGGCATTTGTAAAGGGTTCGTACGAGATCCAGGCCGGGCGCTCGATCACCGACCGCAGGGTCACGACGACGATTAACGTCTGATCCGGGACACCGTCCCCTCAGACAGCCCCGGTCCGGGACCTGACCCCTGGACCGGGGCTCATCTCCTGCCGAGGCGACCGCTCTCAGCGCGCCGAGAAGCCGTACACCGTCTCCGACCGGTACGTCCGCCCCGGCCGCAGCTCCGTGCTCGGGAACCCCGGCCGGTTCGGGGAGTCCGGGAAGTGCTGGGTCTCCAGGGCGATCCCGGCGCCCGGGGTGAAGGGGTCCTCCAGATGATCCGCTGTGTAGAGCTGGATGCCCGGCTCGGTCGTCGCCACCGTCAACACCCGCCCGGACGCCGGGTCGTGGAGCTCGGCGATCTCGACCGGGGCTTCGGTGACGCCCTTGTCGAGCACGAAGTTGTGGTCGTAGTCGGCGCCGACCTTCCGCGGCTCACGGAAGTCGAAGCGCGTGCCCGTGACGTCGTCCAGCGCGCCGGTCGGGATCAGATCGGCGTCGACCGGCGTGAACCGCGAGGCGGCGAGCCGGAGTTCATGGCCCCCTGCCGTGCCGCTGCCGGTGCCGCCGAGGTTGAAGTAGCTGTGGTTCGTGAGGTTCACGATCGTCGGCGCGTCCGTCGTGGCCTCGTAGGCGAACCGCAGCGCCCCCGACGCGTCCAGCGTGTACGTCGCCGAGACGACGAGCCGCCCCGGGAAGCCCTCCTCGCCGTGCGCGCTGACCCGGCTGAGCCGCAGCCCGTGCTCGACCGGCTCCACGTCCCACACGCGCTTGTCGAAACCGCGCTCGCCGCCGTGCAGGGAGTTCGGCGCGTTGTTCTGCGCCAGCGAGTACGTGACCCCGTCCAGCGGGAAGCGGCCGCCCGCGATCCGGTTCGCGTACCGGCCCACCAACGCCCCGAGATACGGCTCGGGATGGGCGAGATAGCCGTCCAGGTCCGCGAACCCGAGCACCACGTCGGCCACCCGGCCCGCCCGGTCCGGCACCTCCACCGACTGCACGATCCCGCCGTACGACAGCACCCGCACCCGCACGCCCGCCCGCTCCAGCGTCCAGCGGTGCACCGGCGTGCCGTCGGGAAGTGTGCCGAAAAGTTCGCTCATGAGGGAAACCCTAGGTCACGGGTGTACGTGCGGTGACGTGGCGGTAGGCGATCTCGGCGAGCCGCGCCTGGCCGTCCGTGCTCGGGTGGAACCAGTCCCAGTGGCTCAACTGGTCCGTCCCGAAGCGGTAGTCGTAGACCGCGCCCCCGTCGAAACGGCATCGCTCGTCCTTCGCGCACACCTCCTTCAGCACCGTGTTGTACGCCTCCACCCGGTCCTGCACCGTGTCCCGCCGCTCGGTCGCCGCCGAGTCCAGGGCGTCCGCGTCGGCCAGCATCGAGGGGCAGATGCCCAGCTTCCAGATCTGCTTGCCCAGCGGGTTCGTCCGCCCCTGCGACCAGAGCCGCTTGAGATTCGGCACGCTGGAGACGTAGACCTGCGTCTTCGGCAGTGACCTGCGCAGTGTCTTCAGCGAGGTCTCGAAGTCGGTGCGGAAGTCGGCGACGGAGGTCATCGCCGACGTCGAGGCCGCGCAGGCGTCATTGGCCCCCACCATCACCGTGAGCAACTGCGGCCTGCGGGTGACCGCCTGGCCGATCTGCGCGGGCAGGTCGGCCATCCGCGCGCCGGTCTCCGCGTAGTTCCAGCTGCGCCGCGCCGCGCCCGCCTTGCCCAGCAGCCGTACGGCGAGGCTGTCGACCGAGGCCGAACTGCCCGTCGCCCAGGAGACCTCCGGGCAGTCGGAGAGGACCGTACAGGCGTCGAAGCCGCGGGTGATGGAGTCGCCGACCGCCGCGACCGAGGACGGGCTGCTGTCCCACAGCGGGGTGGGGGAGGGCTTCGCCTTCGCCGCCGTACCGCTCTTGCCGTGCGGGCTCGTCGAGCCGCCGCCGGCGTCACAGCCGGCGGCGCCCAGGACGGCCGCCGCCGTGACGGCGAGCACGGCCCGTGAACGGTGGCGTCGGAATCGCATGCCTGGCCCAGCCCCTTGGTGTCGTGTCACGTCTCAACCCATCACAACGCGCGAGGGTTCCCGAACGTGCGCGATGCAACGGCTCACCCCGTACAAGCGTCCCCATGGGTGAATGGCGGGGTTTCCTGGCAGTGGGACGGACGGTACGTCACACTCCGCGCCCCGCCGCACGGTAGCCTCGCCCTCAACATGGCTGCGCTGCCGCCGCCGTTTGCCAGCCCGCAAGATGCCCCGCTCTGTCCGGAGGTCCCGGTGACGACACGTGGAGTTCTGTACGTGCACTCCGCGCCGCGCGCGCTGTGCCCGCACGTCGAGTGGGCCGTCGCCGGGGTGCTCGGCACACGCGTCAGCCTCGACTGGATCCGACAGCCCGCGGCCCCCGGAACCTGGCGTTCCGAATTCTCCTGGCAGGCGGAGGTCGGCACGGCGTCCAAACTGGCCTCGGCCCTCCGCGGCTGGCACCTCCTGCGCTTCGAGGTGACCGCCGAACCCTGCCCCACCGCCGAGGGCGAGCGCTACAGCTGCACCCCCGACCTCGGCATCTTCCACGCCGTCACCGGCATCCACGGCGACATCCTCATCCCGGAGGACCGCCTCCGCGCGGCCCTGACGAGGTCTCAACAGGGCGAAACCGACCTGGAAGCGGAGATCGCCAAGCTCCTGGGCAAGCCGTGGGACGACGAGCTGGAGCCGTTCCGCTACGCGGGCGAGGGAGCTCCGGTCCGCTGGCTGCACCAGGTGGTGTGATGTTTTTAGGGGCGCGGGGAACTGCGCGACCAGCCCCCACCGGCCGATAGCCGAAAAACAACGTGTGGCCCGCCCCCCAAACCCAGGGAGCGGGCCACACGCCGTTCAGCGAATGTCTCAGACCGTCCGGAACGCCAGCACCACGTTGTGCCCACCGAACCCGAACGAGTCGTTCAGCGCGGCGATACGCCCCTCGACCGGCAGCTTGCGGGCCTCCCCGCGGACGACATCCGCGTTGGCCTCCGCCTCGGGGTCGAGGTTCTCCACGTTGATGGTCGGCGGCGCGATCCGGTTGTACAGCGCGAGCACGGTCGCCACGGACTCGACACCGCCCGCACCGCCCAGCAGATGCCCGGTCATGGACTTCGTGGCCGAGACGGCCATGTGGTCGGCGTCGTCGCCGAACACCTTGCGCAACGCCTTGAGCTCGGCCACGTCACCCGCGGGCGTCGACGTGGCGTGCGCGTTCACGTGCACGATCTCCGCCGGGTCGAGATCGGTGTTGTCGAGCAGGTTCTGAAGGGCGTGGGAGATCCCGCGCCCCTCCGGCTCCGGCTGCACGATGTCGTGGCCGTCGGCCGAGATGCCCTGGCCGACCGCCTCGGCGTACACCCGGGCACCGCGCTTCGCGGCGTGCTCGGCGGACTCCAGGACGAGGACGCCCGCGCCCTCGCCGAGGACGAAGCCGTCACGGGCGGTGTCGTAGGGACGCGAGGCGCCCTGCGGGTCGTCGTTGTTCTTGGACATCGCCATCATGTTGCCGAACGCGGCGATGGGCAGCGGGTGGATCGCCGCCTCCGTGCCCCCCGCGACGACGACGTCGGCGCGGCCGGTACGGATCATCTCGATGGCGTAGCCGATGGCCTCGGCGCCGGAGGCGCACGCGGAGACCGGCGTGTGCACGCCCGCGCGGGCGCCCACGAGCAGACCCACGTTGGCGGACGGGCCGTTCGGCATCAGCATGGGGACGGTGTGCGGGGAGACGCGGCGGACGCCCTTCTCCTTCAGCACGTCGTACTGGTCGAGCAGGGTCGTCACACCGCCGATGCCGGAGGCGATGACGGTGCCGAGCCGGTCGGGGTCGACGGACGTGTCCTCGCCGGCCTTGTCGGTGAAACCGGCGTCGGCCCACGCCTCCTGCGCCGCGATCAGCGCGAACTGCGCCGAGCGGTCCAGACGGCGGGCCTGCGGACGCGGGATGACCTCCGACGGCTCCACGGCGATCTGCGCGGCGATACGGACCGCCTGCTCGGCGGCCCACTCCTGCTCCAGGGGCTTGACGCCGGACTTGCCGGCGACCATGCCCTCCCAGGTAGAGGCTGCGTCGCCACCCAGCGGTGTGGTTGCGCCGATACCGGTGACGACCACGGTGCGATTGGTCGGGCTCACGGAAATCTTTCTCCAACGGTACGAGGATGAAGCGGCGCCACCGCCGGGTGGCGGGGCCATGCAGCCGGGCCTATGAGGCGGCTAGGGCCCGGTGGTCCGGGCCCGAGACGTGGCTCAGGCCTGGTGCTCGAGGATGTAGGTGGTCGCGTCGCCGACCGTCTTGAGGTTCTTGACGTCCTCGTCGGGGATCTTGACGTCGAAGCGCTCTTCGGCGGCGACGACGACCTCGACCATGGACAGCGAGTCGACGTCCAGGTCGTCGGTGAAGGACTTGTCCAGCTGGACGTCCTCAACCGGGATGCCGGCGATCTCGTTCACGATGTCGGCGAGACCGGCGACGATCTCTTCCTGAGTGGCGGCCATGTCAGGCGCTCCTTCTTTGTGATCCAGAGGGTGTGGCGGTGCCCCGCCGCGGCAGCGGCGGGTGGATGCGACCGTGCCGGACCAGATGATGATCCGGCACGGAGTGCCTAGGGGAGGGTAACGACCGTCGCGGCGTACACGAGACCCGCCCCGAAGCCGATGACGAGCGCGGTGTCGCCGCTCTTGGCCTCGCCGGTCGCCAGAAGCCGCTCCATAGCGAGCGGAATCGAGGCGGCCGAGGTGTTGCCGGTGGTGCGTACGTCACGCGCGACCGTGACGTGCTCCGGCAGTTTCAGCGTCTTCACCATCGAGTCGATGATCCGCTCGTTGGCCTGGTGAGGAATGAAGACATCCAGGTCGTCCGGGGTGATCCCGGCCGCGTCCAGCGCCTGCTGGGCGACCTTCGCCATCTCGAACACGGCCCAGCGGAAGACCGCTTGGCCCTCCTGCGTGATCGCAGGGAACTTGCCCGTGCTGTCGTACTCGGTCCACGGCACGGTCTGCTTGATGGTCTCGGACTTGTCACCCTCCGAGCCCCACACGGTCGGACCGATGTGCGGTTCCTTGGCGGGGCCGACGACGACCGCGCCCGCGCCGTCACCGAACAGGAAGGCCGTCGCGCGGTCCTCCAGGTCGGTCAGGTCGGACAGCCGCTCCACGCCGATGACGAGCACGTACTCCGCGCTGCCCTCGACGATCATGCCCTTGGCGAGGGTCAGGCCGTAGCCGAAGCCCGCGCAGCCCGCCGAGATGTCGAACGCGGCGGCCTTGTCCGTGCCCAGCTTGTCGGCGATCTCCGTCGCCACGGCCGGGGTCTGCTTGAAGTGCGAGACCGTGGAGACGATCACGCCGCCGATCTGCTCGGCGGAGATGCCCGCGTCCGCGATGGCCTTGCCGGACGCCTCCAGGGACATCGCGGCGACGGTCTCCTCGTCGTTCGCCCAGTGCCGGGTCTCGATGCCCGAACGGGAGCGGATCCATTCGTCCGACGAGTCGATCGTCTCCAGGATCACCTCGTTCGGGACGACCCGGACCGGACGGTAACCGCCCACACCGAGGATGCGCGCGTACGGCGCGCCCTTGCTCGGCTTGATCTTCGTCGACATGTTCCTACGGCTCCTTCTTCAGGCGTCGGCATGCTCGGCGATGAGCTCGCGGGCCGCGTCCAGGTCGTCGGGGGTCTTCAGGGCCAGCGTCTTGACGCCCGGCAGGGCGCGCTTGGCGAGGCCGGTCAGGGTGCCGCCGGGGCACACCTCCAGGAGGGCGGTGACGCCCAGCTCCTTGAAGGTCTCCATGCAGAGGTCCCAGCGGACCGGGTTGGCGACCTGGCCGACCAGCCGGTCCAGCACCTCGGCACCGGTGGCGACCGTCCGGCCGTCCTTGTTCGAGACATAGGTGATCGCCGGGTCGGCGGGCGTCAGCTCCAGCGCGGCCTTGGCGAGCGTGTCGACCGCCGGGGCCATGTGCCGGGTGTGGAACGCGCCGGCCACCTTCAGGGCCACGACCCGCCGGACGCCCTCGGGCTTGTCGGCCTCCAGGGCGGCGAGCTGCTCCATCGTGCCGGCGGCCACGATCTGGCCCGCGCCGTTCACGTTGGCCGGGGTCAGGCCGAGCTTCTCCAGGTGCGCGACCGTGGTGTCCGGGTCGCCGCCGAGCAGCGCGGACATGCCGGTCGCGGTGATCGCGGCGGCCTCGGCCATCGCCAGACCGCGCTTGCGTACGAGGGCCAGGGCGGCCGTGTCGTCCAGGACGCCCGCGAGGACGGCGGCGGTGATCTCGCCGACGCTGTGCCCGGCGACGGCACCCGGGTTCACGGTGCCGAGGGCCGCGGCGGAGACCAGTCCGGCGGCGACGAGCAGCGGCTGGGCGACGGCGGTGTCACGGATCTCGTCCGCGTCGGCGTCCGTGCCGTAGTGCACCAGGTCGAGGTCGGCGGCGGCCGAGAGGGCACGCAGACGGTCCTCGACACCGGGGAGGTCGAGCCAGGGGGTCAGGAAGCCGGGCGTCTGGGCGCCCTGGCCGGGAGCGACGAGTACGAGCACTCTCACACTCTCTCTTGGGGACGGGCACGGCCGCCCGTGGGGACAGGGACGAAGAACGGGAAGGGGTTTTGTGGGGCCCCGACAAAAGGTTAGTTCTGGGGATCTCCATCAGCCAGACGCCCCAGGATCAGCGCGATCCGCAGCGTGAACGCGGAGCGTACATCCGACGGCGACCAGCCGGTGACGTCAGTCACACGTCGAAGCCGGTAGCGCACGGTGTTGGGATGGACGAACAGCATGCGCGCGGCACCTTCGAGGCTACTCGCCTGCTCCAGATAGACACTCAACGTCTCCAGAAGCGCGGACCCGGCCTCCTCCAGCGGTCTGTAGATCTCCTCCACCAACTGGTCCCGGGCGCCGGGGTCACCGGCCATCGCACGTTCCGGAAGCAGGTCGTCCGCCAGTACCGGGCGCGGGGCGTCCTGCCAGGCGGCGCACGCCTTGAGCCCGGCGGCGGCGGCCTGCGCGGAGCGGGTGGCGGCGAGCAGGTCGGGCACGATGGGCCCGGCCACGACGGGTCCCGCGGCATACGGCCCGATCAGCGACTTGGCGACGGCGAGCGGGTTGTCGCTCCCGCCCGCGATGACGACGAGCCGGTCCCCGAGCACCCCGGTGAGCACCTGGAGCTTGGCGTGCCGGGCGGCCCGCCGGATCGCCTCCACGGTCAGCTCGCTGTCCCCGTCGGGCGCGGTCCCCAGCACCACACACACATGCTCGGGCGAGTTCCACCCGAGCGCGGCGGCCCTGCTGACCGCCCCCTCGTCGGCCTCACCGCTCAGCACGGCGTTCACGACGAGGGACTCCAGCCGGGCGTCCCACGCGCCACGCGCCTCGGCGGCCTGCGCGTACACCTGGGCGGTCGCGAAGGCGATCTCGCGGGCGTAGACGAGCAGCGCCTCGCGCAGCACCGACTCGTCGCCGGGGGCGGCCACCTCGTCGATGGCGGACTCCATGACCTCGATGGTCGTCCGCACCATCTCCACGGTCTGGCGCAGCGTGATGGCCCGGGTCAGCTCGCGCGGGGCGGTGCCGAACACATCGGTGGAGATGGCCTGCGGGGCGTCGGGATGCCGGAACCACTCGGTGAACGCGGCGATACCGGCCTGCGCGACCAGCCCGATCCAGGAACGGTTCTCCGGTGGCATCGCCCGGTACCACGACAGCGTCTCGTCCATGCGCGCGATGGCCTGGGCGGCGAGACTCCCGGACGACTGCTCCAGCCGCTTCAGAGTCGCCGGGTGCGAATGGGCACGGGGCACAGGGCCTGCGGGTTTGCTGGTTTCGGGTTCGGGCACGGGGACAAGACTGCCTTATCCGGACGGGAGCGTGCGGTGGCGGGTCTCGACCGAGGTCTACCGTGGTCCGTGTGATGGACGTACGGCGCTCCGCCGAGCGCTACCCAGGGGGTGACCCGCAGGCCGGGATCGAGTCCTGGCACGCCTTCTCCTTCGGCCCGCACTACGACCCCGACAACCTCCGGTTCGGCGCGGTCATCGCCTGCAACGAGGAACGGCTCGCACCCGGCGCCGGGTTCGACGAACACCCGCACAGCCACACCGAGATCATCACCTGGGTCGTGGAGGGCGAGCTGAGCCACCGCGACTCCACGGGCGAACTGACCCGGGTCCGCCCCGGCGACGTCCAGCGCCTCAGCTCGGCCGCCGGCGTCCGGCACGTCGAACGCAACGACGGCGACGGCCCCCTGACCTTCGTGCAGATGTGGCTGGCCCCCCTGGAACCCGGCGGCGAACCGTCGTACGAGATCGTCCGCGGCATCGCCGACTCCACGCCCTACGCGGTACCGGAGGCCGGCGCGATGCTCCATGTCCGACGCCTGGTCCCCGGCGAGCGCACGGCCGTACCGGACGCGGCGCAGGTGTACGTCCATGTCGTGCGCGGTGAGGTCCGGATGGGCGGGGAGAAGCTGGGCCCCGGGGACGCGGCGCGGGTCACGGACGCGCGGGAGCTGGTGGTGGAGGCGGCCACCGGGGCCGAGGTGCTGATGTGGGAGATGACCTAGAGCTCCGCCAGCACCGCGTCCGTGAACGGCGGCCATGCCTCGACCGCCCACGGGCCGAACGCCCGGTCCGTCAGGGCCACGCAGGCCGCGCCCGCGGCCGGGTCGACCCACAGGAACGTGCCCGACTGGCCGAAGTGGCCGAAGGTGCGCGGGGAGGACGAACTGCCCGTCCAGTGGGGGGACTTGGAGTCGCGGATCTCCAGGCCGAGGCCCCAGTCGTTGGGGTTCTGGTGGCCGTAGCCGGGGAGGACGCCCTTGGTGCCGGGGTACTGGACCGTCATCGCCTCGGCGACCGTGCGGGGGTCGAGGAGGCGGGGGGCCTGGAGTTCGGCGGCGAAGCGGAGGAGGTCGTCGACCGTGGAGACGCCGTCCTTCGCGGGGGAGCCGTCCAGCGAGGTGGACGCCATGCCGAGGGGGTCGAGGACCGCCTGGCGCAGATACTCCGCGAACGGGATCTCCGTCGCCTTCGCCACATGGTCGCCGAGCTGCTCGAAGCCCGCGTTCGAGTACAGGCGGCGCTGGCCGGGCGGGGCCGTCACGCGGTGTTCGTCGAAGGCCAGGCCCGAGGTGTGGGCGAGGAGGTGGCGGACCGTGGCGCCGGGCGGACCCGCCGGTTCGTCCAGCTCGATCGCGCCCTCCTCGTACGCGACGAGGGCGGCGTACGCCGCGAGCGGCTTGGTGACCGAGGCGAGCGGGAAGCGGTGGTCGGTCGGGCCGTGGGTTCCCAGAAGGGTTCCGTCGGCGCGTACGACAGCCGCCGCCGCGGTCGGCACCGGCCAGTTCTCGATCAGCGCGAGGCTCTGCAAGGACATGCCGTCGAGCCTAAGTGGTTCAGAGCATGAGCCCCATCATGGGGTCGGGCTTGCGCGTGAAGCCGAGGGAGGCGTACAGCGGCTCGGCGTCGGGGGAGGCGGTGAGGAGGACCTGGCCGGCCCCGCGCTCGCGGAACCACTGGAGCAGCTCCTCCATGCACGCGCGGGCGTATCCCCGGCGCCGCGCGTCCGGGTCGGTGGCCACGCTGAAGACGAACCCGGCCTTCCCGCGCGGGTTCCCCGCCTTCCCGATCCGGTAGTCCACCGTGCCGACCACCAGCGCGGCCAGCGCGCCCGGCCGCTCCGGATGGTCCACGACGAACGCCCCGAAGTCCCCGTCCGACGCCAGCCGCTCCTTCAGCGTCGGCAGGGACTCCGCGTGCCAGTCCGTGCCGGGGTCCGACCCGGGCAGCGCGTCGATCATCACCTGGCGCAGTCGCAGCAGCTCGGCGGCATCCTCGGGCACTGCCCGTCGTACGAGACTCATGGTCCGTACGCTATCCACCGCGCCCTTCGCCCGTCCCGCCGATTTCTTACCGGTTCCGCTTGCTTCGAGTGCACTCCAAGGCCATAGCGTGGTGGTCATGACGGTGATGGAGACCACGGGTACCAGTACCGACAGCTGCGCGGGCCCGCCACAGGCCGAGCGGCGTCCGGACGGCGCGGACAGCTACACGATCAGCGAGGTCGTCGCCTTCACCGGGCTGACCGCGCACACCCTGCGCTGGTACGAGCGCATCGGGCTGATGCCGCACATCGACCGCTCGCACACCGGCCAGCGCCGCTACAGCAACCGCGACCTCGACTGGCTCGACCTCGTCGGCAAGCTCCGCCTGACCGGGATGCCGGTCGCCGACATGGTCCGCTACGCCGAGCTGATGCGCGAGGGCGAGCACACCTACGGCGACCGCTTCGAACTCCTGGAGGCGACCCGCAGGGACGTCATCGCCAGGATCGCCGAACTTCAGGACACCCTGGCCGTCCTCGACCGGAAGATCAACTTCTACGCCACGGCCGGCCGCGCCCACGAGAAGGAGAAGGCAGGATGACCGACACCACGATCCCGACCGCACGGCTCGGCGCGGCAGGCCCCGAGGTCGGCGTCCAGGGCCTCGGCTGCATGGGCATGAGCTTCGCCTACGGCCCCGCGGACGCGAAGCAGTCCCAGGCCGCCCTGGACCGCGCCTTCGAACTCGGCGTGACCCTGTACGACACGGCGGACGCGTACGGCGTCGGCGAGAACGAGCGGTTCCTGTCGCCGTTCTTCAAGGCGCACCGCGACCAGCTCGTCATCGCCACCAAGTTCGCCCTGTCGATCCCGCCCGGCGAGCCCACCCGGCGCGTCATCCGCAACGACCGCCCGTACATCCGCCAGGCGGTCGAGGCGAGCCTCCAGCGGCTCGACGTCGACGTCATCGACCTCTACTACATGCACCGCCGCGACCCGGCCGTCCCCATCGAGGACACCGTCGGCGCGATGGCGGAACTGGTGGCCGAGGGCAAGGTCAAGCACCTGGGCCTGAGCGAGGTCACCGGCGCGGAACTGCGGGCGGCGCACGCCGTGCACCCCATCGCCGCCGTGCAGTCGGAGTGGTCGCTGTTCAGCCGAGACGTCGAGATCAGCCTGGTCGGCGCCGCCGCCGAACTGGGCGTGGCGGTCGTACCGTACTCACCGCTGGGCCGGGGCTTCCTCACCGGTTCCTTCGCCGACGCCGACCAGGACCTCACCGAGGGCGACTTCCGCCGCACCCAGCCCCGCTTCACCGGCGAGAACGCGGCCGCCAACGCCACCCTCCTCGACCCGATCCGCACGGTCGCCGAGGCACACGAAGCGTCCCTGGGCCAGATCGCCCTGGCCTGGGTCCAACAGCGCTCCCAGGTCCACGGCCTCCCGGTCATCCCGATCCCCGGGACGACCAAGCCGGGCCGGGTGGAGGAGAACACGGCGGCGACGAGGATCGTCCTGACGGACGACGAGCTGTCCCTCCTGGAGCCGATCGCCGGCAAGGTGGCGGGCGACCGCTACGCGGACATGACGTTCACGTCGTCCCACAGGGAGTAGAAAACACCCCGAGCCGGAGCGCCCCTTCAGGGGCGCGGAGAACTGCGCGACCTGCCACAACGGACCCGCACTCACAGCTCGGCCAGCAGCTCCGCTTTTTTCACGGTGAACTCCTCGTCCGTCACCAACCCCGACGCGTGCAGCTCCCCCAGATGCCGAATCCGCTCGGCGATATCCGCAGGATCCCGCCGAGCGGCCGGTATCACCGCACTGGGCCGCGCGGAGCGCACCGCGGCGAGCACGGCCGCCGCGAACGGCAGGGACTCGTGCACGGGTCCGTACCCCAGCCCGAACACCACAGCCGCCGGGTCCTGGTCGACAGGCAGCAGTGGCGCGGTGCCGTGCAACAGCCGTAGATGCCCCTCGAAGACCTCGGGGGAGCGCCACTCGACCCCGTTCAGGTCGGCGACCGCGAAACTCTGGTCGCCGGCCTTCCACTTCGCCGACGACGCGCCGGTCCAGAACCACCGGAACGACACCGTCCTCCCGTCGAAGGACGCCTTCCCGTCGTAGGCCTTGAACCGGAGCGGCACCTCGGGCGCGGCCACGAGAAACCGCTCCGCCGCCCCCTCGTGCGGTTTGAGGCGCGCACGCAACTCGTCGGCGTAGTACTCGGCGAGAGTCTCCCGCTCGGCGGGCAGCGCCAGCCGGTACGGATCGCAGCTCTCCTTGAGCTGACCCGCGGCCGTCTCCATCAGAGGGTCCGCCCCCGCCCGCGGCTCCACGCGCAGCACGACCGTGCCGCGCCGGCCCGGCGCGAGCGTCACCGTCTCGATCGCCTCGAAGGGGATCCGGCGCTCGCCGAGCGCCTGGAACAGCTTGGGTGTCCGGATGCCCCGTTCGTAGCGGATGAGCACGGAGTCGGACTCGAACTCCCAGGCGGCATGAAATCCGGCCAGTACGTCACCCATGCGGCTCATCGTAGGCGGCACATGCTCCTCCGTCCCATCCCCGCGCAGACCGCACTTCCTGCTGTTTCTACGCGCGTCCGGCCGCCGAGGCGCCGGACAAACCCTCTCGGCAGGTGTCACCTTCGTGCGCGCACGTCACCGAGTGGTACGCGCCAACCCCGATGTCGGCGAAGTTGGCGAGACTGTCGGTGCCGGGCGCGAAGTACCCGGTGTGGCCCTGTGCGTCCTTCGCGGCCAGCACCCGCGCGCCGAACGCGTTCGACACCGGGTCCTCGCCGTGGCCCAGGCCGCCGAGCTCCATGTACGGCACGTCCTGGATCCAGTCGTTCGCGTCCCGCATCGCCCACACCCGGGCATCGGTGTGCAGGTGGGCGGCGCTGGAGGTGCGCATACCGGGACTCCCGGCCACCGCGATGTCGGTCACCCGGGCGGGCAGTTCGTGCGCGGCGACCCCGCACACCACCGAGCCGTAGCTGTGGCAGAACAGGGCGATCCGCGAGGCGCCGGGCAGCGCCCGCACCAGCGCGTTCAGCCGTATGGCACCGGCCTCGGCGCGTCCCGCGGTGGCCGAGTCGATGCCGAGGCCGCCGGGGGCGGTGTAGTCGGCCCAGGCGATGACGGCGGTCCGCGTGCCGGCGGTGTCCGTCGCGGACTTCGCCGTGTTCTCGGCCGCGTACAGGTTCTGCGCCATGCCGACCGGTGCCGTGTAGTTCTTGTACGTCTTCTGGAACGTGAGCAGGTCGGTGTCGACCCCGGGGACGATGACCGACACCCGCTGCGCGGTGTCCAGGTCGCCGAAGACCTCGGCGATGCGGCCGGAGCCCTCGGGGTCGAAGGACAGGATGTGGCGGTCCCCGGTCGTCAGCGCCTCGAAGCGGTGCAGGAGCCGGCCCGCCTCCTGCTTGCCGACGGGGGTGAGGCGCGGGTCGTGCATGCGCTTCTTCTCGACCGCGCGCTGCTGGTCGAGAGCGATGCGGTTGGCGCGGTAGCGCAGCGAGACCGGGGCGCCGTTCATGTTGCCGACCGCGAGCGGATAGCGGTGCGCGAGGCGCGTGCGCTGCTGCGCGGTGAGCGAGGCGAAGAAGCGGGCCAGCCGGGTCGGGGAGGCGTCCGGGTCGGGCAGCTCGCGCCCGTTCACATGGCCGTGCTCCCACGCGGAGAGGGAGGACTGGAGCGCCGTTTTCCCCGGGTGGCTGCGGACCGCGGTCCAGCCGGTGGTCGCCAGCATCACGAACACCACGGCCAGCGCGAGCAGTGCGCGCCAGGCGTTCAGCGTGGGGGAGGAGTCGAAGGAAGTCACTGGGAGGACACACTAGGAGAACGAGAGGGTCTCGCGTTAACCGAGTGACGGGTATCACGTTTCAGCGGGACGTGACGAGAAACTCAGTACGACTCACCCGACGCGGCTCGCCCGCCAGTTCTCGGCGAGCGCCGGTCCCACCGCGTCCAGATACTCCGCGGTCAGCTCCCGCATCGCGTCGACGCTGAGGTCGTCCCCCGCGATCCACATCCGCTCCACCACCCGCATCACCCCGCCGAACACGGCCACCGCCAGCCGGGGCCGGGGGTCCGCGTCGACGCCGAGCCCCTCGCGCCGGGCGATGATCTGCGCCAGCTCCTCCTCCAGCTCCAGCGAGCGCCGCAGATGCACGGCGAGCAGCGCGGGCGTCGACTCGATCACCCGGTAGGTCCGCAGGTGCAGCTCCAGCGGTACGACCTGCTGGATCGCCTCGTTGATGGTGTCCCAGCTCTCCAGCACGGCCCGGCGCAGCGTCTCCAGCGGGGCCTCCTGCGGCGGGCGGGCGCGGACCGCGCTCACGAAGCGGGTCTCGGTGAGCCGGGGCACGAAGAACGCGGCCTCCTCCTTGCTCGCGAAGTAGCGGAAGAAGGTGCGCTGCGAGACGTCGACGGCCTCGGCGATCTCGTCGACCGTGGTCCGCTCGTACCCCTTGGTGGTGAACAGCTCCAGGGCGGCACGCAGCAGCGCGTCCCGCGTACGGGCCTTCTTTCGCTCGCGCAACGTCTCCATGCTGTTCTCCTCGCGATTGTTGACAGTCCGCGACATCTGAACCTGTTTGTCAACTGTCAGTGGCTGACATTAGCCTCCGCGTATGACTAGTCAGACCACCATCAGCGCGCCGGGGCCGGGGGACAAGGCACCAGCCGCCCCGTCCGACCCGACGCCGTCCACGGGGCTGCGCGGCCACCCGTGGTTCACCCTCATAACCGTCGCCGTCGGCGTCATGATGGTGGCCCTCGACGGCACCATCGTCGCCATCGCCAACCCGGCCATCCAGAAGGACCTCGGCGCCAGCTTCGCCGACGTCCAGTGGATCACCAACGGGTACTTCCTCGCCCTCGCGGTCTCCCTCATCACCGCGGGCAAGCTCGGTGACCGCTTCGGTCACCGCCAGACCTTCCTGATCGGCGTCACCGGCTTCGCCCTCGCGTCCGGCGCCATCGGGCTCTCGCACAGCATCGCGTTCGTCGTCACCTTCCGCGTGCTCCAGGGTCTCTTCGGGGCGCTGCTGATGCCGGCCGCGCTCGGCCTGCTGCGGGCCACCTTCCCGGCCGAGAAGCTCAACATGGCCATCGGCCTGTGGGGCATGGTCATCGGCGCCTCCACCGCGGGCGGCCCGATCCTCGGCGGCGTCCTCGTCGAGCACGTCAACTGGCAGTCGGTGTTCTTCATCAACGTGCCGGTCGGTGCCATCGCGCTGATCCTCGGCCTGCTGATCCTGCGCGACCACCGCGCGGAGAACGCGCCGCGCTCCTTCGACATCCTCGGCATCGGGCTGCTCTCCGGCGCCATGTTCTGTCTCGTCTGGGCCCTCATCAAGGCGCCCGCCTGGGGCTGGGGCTCCGGCACGACCTGGACGTTCCTCGCCGTGTCGGTGGTGGGCTTCGCGTTGTTCGCGTTCTGGGAGCAGCGGGTCGCGGAACCCCTCATCCCGCTGGGCCTGTTCCGGTCGGTCCCGCTGTCCGCCGGTGTGGTCCTCATGGTCCTGATGGCGATCGCCTTCATGGGCGGCCTGTTCTTCGTGACGTTCTATCTCCAGAACGTGCACGGCATGAGCCCCATCGACGCCGGTCTCCACCTCCTCCCGCTCACCGGGATGATGATCGTCGGCTCTCCGCTCGCCGGCGCCGCGATCACCAAGCTCGGCCCGCGCATCCCGCTGGCCGGCGGCATGGCGGCCACCGCGATCGCCATGTTCGGCATGTCCACGCTGGACTCGAACACCGGCAGCGCCGTCATGTCGATCTGGTTCGCCCTGCTGGGCCTCGGCCTCGCCCCGGTGATGGTCGGCGCGACCGAGGTCATCGTGGGCAACGCGCCCATGGAGCTCTCCGGTGTCGCCGGTGGTCTCCAGCAGGCCGCGATGCAGATCGGCGGCAGCCTCGGTACGGCCGTCCTCGGCGCGGTGATGGCCTCCCGCGTCGACAGCGACCTCGCCGGCAACTGGGCGGACGCGGGTCTGCCCAAGCTCACCCAGCCGCAGCTGGACGCCGCCGCCGAGGCGGTGCAGGTCGGTGTCGCCCCGGTCGCTCCGAACACCCCGGAGGCGATCGCCGCGAAGATCACGCAGGTCGCCCACGACACGTTCATCTCCGGCATGAGCCTGGCCTGCCTGGTCGCGGCCGGTGTGGCGGTGATCGCGGTGTTCGTCGCGTTCCTGACCAAGCGCGGCGAGAACGCGGAGGCGGGCGCGGGGGCGGCCCACATCTGACCCCGATGCGGGGGGAGTTCGCCTATCAGGGTGACTCCGCTAAAGATTCCTGGCACCCGGTACGCGCCGCAGGTCACAGTGGGTCAAGTCCTCCGCAGGGCAGGGGGGACGGGTGGTCTGCGGCGCGCTGCCGGAGGGGGGCAGCGCGCAGGCAGGCTTTCTTCGCGTCGGGCGGGGTACCCGAAGGGCATAGACAGACCGGCCGAACTGGCATGCACGCCCAGGGAGTTGACGATGACGGGTCTCGGCAACGGAACGCGCAAATACCCCCGCTCACGTGGCCGTATGAGGTCAGGGACCGGGCCGGACCGCGCGACCCTGGGCATCATCGGACTCGTCTGCGCCATCGCCGGCTTCTTCACCCTGGGCATCCTCCTGGGCCCACTCGCCGTGATCTGCGGCTGGCTCTCCATGGGCCGCCGCTGGGTGGGCTCCCGCTCCCTGCCGGCCCTGATCGCCCTGATCCTGGGCGCGATCGACACGCTGGCGGCGGTCCTGTGGACGTTCTTCTGAGCGGGCGTGAGCAGGTGGGTGCCCGGCTGGGGGAGGCCGGGCAGCCGGTCTCCGAGCGGAGCGAGGGTGGACATTCACCTGGGTGAGGGTCCGCCCCGCCCCGGCCGCCATGACGGCTGGGGCCACCTGACGCCGCGCGGCCTCCCTGTGGGGACAGGCCCTAACGCGCCACCTCGTCGCCCATCGCCCGCCGAACCCCCGCCGCCCCAGCCCCCGCTTCCGCCCCCGACAGCGCCGCCACCTCAGCCCGCAGCGCCCGAACTTCCTCCGTCAGCTCCTCGATCGCCCGCGTCTGGCGGCGCTCCTCCACGTCGTCCTTCTCGAAGCGGGCGATGAACCATGTGGCGATGTTCGCGGTGACCACACCGAGCAGCGCGATGCCGGACAGCATCAGGCCGACGGCGATCATCCGGCCGAGGCCGGTGGTCGGGGCGTGGTCGCCGTAGCCCACTGTCGTCATCGTGGTGAACGACCACCACACGGCGTCACCCAGCGTGCGGATGTTCCCGTTCGGGGAGTCCCGTTCCACGGAGAGCACCGCGAGCGAACCGAACATGAGGAGCCCGATCACCGAGCCCGCGACATACGTCGTCAGCTGGATCTGCGAGGCCATCCGTGCCCGGCGCCCGACGAGTATCAGCGTCGACACCATGCGCAGGAGCCGTAGCGGCTGGAGTATCGGCACCACCACGGCGCACAGGTCCATCCAGTGCGTCCGCACGAACCGCCGCCGGTCCCGGGACATCGCCAGCCGCATCAGGTAGTCGGCGGCGAACGCCCCCCACACCACCCACTCGACGACCGTGCACACGGTCGTCAGCCGATGCCCCGCGGTCGAGTCCACGATCGGCAGGGCATAGGCCACGGCGAACGCGACCGCGAGCCCCAGCAGGGGCCGCTGAGTATGCAACTCCCAGCGGGCTTGCGCCGATTGTTCCTTCATGCCCGCATGTTAGGGCGAGCGGAGCGCCCCGCAGGGGCGCGGGGAACCGCGCGAGCAGTCCCCACGCCCCGCACCCGAAGAACTAGGCGTCCCCTCCGGCGGCCCCCGGATCGGCCGAGGCGACATCCAGCAACTGGTACCGGTCGACCGCCTGCTTCAGCACGGACCGGTCGACCTTCCCCTCCCGGGCCAGCTCCGTCAGCACGGCCACCACGATCGACTGCGCGTCGATGTGGAAGAACCGCCGAGCCGCCCCGCGAGTGTCGGCGAACCCGAACCCGTCAGCCCCGAGCGACTGATAGGTCCCGGGCACCCATCGAGAAATCTGGTCGGGAACAGACCGCATCCAGTCGGAAACGGCCACGAACGGCCCCTCCGCCCCGCTCAACTTCCGCGTGACATAAGGAACTCGCTGTTCCTCCTCCGGGTGAAGGAGATTGTGCCGCTCGACCTCGACCGCCTCGCGCCGCAGTTCGTTCCAGGAGGTCGCGGACCACACGTCGGCCCGGACGTTCCATTCCTCGGCGAGAATCCGCTGCGCGTCGAGGGCCCACGGGACCGCGACACCGGACGCCATGATCTGCGCCGGCACGGTCCCCGAAGTCCCCTGGCTGATGCGGTGAACGCCCTTGAGGATGCCCTCCACGTCCACGTCGGACGGCTCCGCGGGGTGCTGGATCGGCTCGTTGTAGACGGTGAGGTAGTAGAAGACGTCCTCGCCGTGCGGGTGTTCCGCGTCCGAGCCGTACATCCGCCGCAGCCCGTCCTGCACGATGTGCGCGATCTCGTACGCGTACGCCGGGTCGTAGGCGACACACCCCGGGTTGGTCGACGCCAGCAGCTGCGAGTGCCCGTCCGCGTGTTGCAGACCCTCGCCGGTCAGTGTCGTACGGCCGGCGGTCGCGCCCAGTACGAAACCGCGCGCCAACTGGTCGGCCATCTGCCAGAACTGGTCACCGGTGCGCTGGAAACCGAACATCGAGTAGAAGACGTAGACCGGGATGAGCGGCTCGCCGTGCGTCGCGTACGCCGAGCCCGCCGCGATCAGCGAGGCCGTGCAGCCCGCCTCGGAGATGCCGTCGTGCAGCATCTGCCCGGTCGGCGACTCCTTGTAGGCGAGCAGGAGTTCACGGTCCACCGACTCGTACTGCTGGCCGAGCGGGTTGTAGATCTTCGCGCTCGGGAAGAACGAGTCCATGCCGAACGTGCGGTACTCGTCCGGCGCGATCAGCACGAACCGCTTGCCGATCTCCTTGTCCCGCATGAGGTCCTTGAGCAGCCGTACGAACGCCATGGTGGTGGCGATCGACTGCTGGCCCGAACCCTTCTTCACACTCGCGTACGTCTTGTCCTCGGGCAGCGCCAGCGGCTTCGAGCGGACGACACGCGTCGGGACATAACCGCCCAGCGCGTTGCGCCGGTCGTGCATGTACTGGATCTCCTCCGAGTCCCGGCCCGGGTGGAAGTACGGCGGCGCGCCGGACTCCAGCTCCCGGTCGGTGATCGGCAGGTGCAGCCGGTCGCGGAAGCCCTTGAGGTCGGCGACCGTCAGCTTCTTCATCTGGTGCGTGGCGTTGCGGCCCTCGAAGTTGGGGCCCAGCGTCCAGCCCTTGACCGTCTGCGCGAGGACGACGGTCGGCTGGCCCTTGTGCTCCTTGGCCGCCGCGAAGGCCGCGTAGACCTTCTGGTGGTCGTGCCCGCCGCGCCCCAGGTGCAGGATCTGGTCGTCGGTCATGTTCTCGACCATCGCGCGCAGCCGGTGGTCGTGCCCGAAGAAGTGCTCGCGGATGTACGCGCCCGTCTCCGTGGCGTACGTCTGGAACTGGCCGTCCGGCGTGGTGTTGAGCTGGTTGACCAGCACGCCGTCGCGGTCCTGGGCCAGCAGCGGGTCCCAGGTGCGGTCCCAGACCAGCTTGATGACGTTCCAGCCGGCGCCCCGGAACTGCGACTCCAGCTCCTGGATGATCTTGCCGTTGCCGCGCACCGGGCCGTCGAGCCGCTGGAGGTTGCAGTTGACGACGAAGGTCAGGTTGTCCAGGCCCTCGCGCGCCGCGATCGACAGCTGGCCGAGCGACTCCGGCTCGTCCATCTCGCCGTCGCCGAGGAACGCCCACACGTGCGACTTCGACGTGTCCGCGATCCCGCGCGCCGCCATGTAGCGGTTCATCCGCGCCTGGAAGATCGCGCCGAGCGGGCCCAGGCCCATCGACACGGTCGGGAACTCCCAGAAGTCCGGCATCGACCGCGGGTGCGGGTACGAGGACAGCCCGTACGGCGCCTTCGACTTCTCCTGGCGGAACGCGTCCAGCTGCTGCTCGCTGAGCCGGTCCAGGAGGAACGCGCGGGCGTAGATGCCCGGCGAGGCGTGCCCCTGGAAGAAGATCTGGTCGCCGCCGTCGCCCTGGTCCTTGCCCCGGAAGAAGTGGTTGAAGCCCACGTCGTAGAGCGAGGCGGAGGACGCGAAGGTGGCGATGTGGCCGCCGACGCCGATACCGGGACGCTGGGCCCTGGACACCATCACGGCCGCGTTCCAGCGGGTGGCGTTCAGGATGCGGCGCTCGATCTCCTCGTTGCCGGGGAAGAACGGCTCGTCCTTGGTGGCGATCGTGTTGACGTAGTCCGTGCTGCGCATCTCGGGCACGGCCACGCGCTTCTCGCGGGCCCGCTCGATCAGCCGGAGCATCAGGTAGCGGGCCCGCTCACGGCCGCGCTGGTCCACGGCGGCGTCGAGCGAGTCCAGCCACTCCTGGGTCTCTTCGGGATCGAAGTCAGGAACCTGACTCGGAAGGCCGCCAATGATGATCGGATTGCGATCGGATCCGGAAGCCACGCTGTTCCTTACCTGTCAGAGGGAGCTGTGTGAGGGGGCTGTCTGAGTGGGCTGTCTGAGGGCTGATGGGGATCTGATGGGTGCTTATCGAGGCTTATAGGCGCTGGATTTCCCATGGTTCCGCACCGTTCCCCATGGTCTACCGCAGGACGGCAATCGTCATCTCTACCGTGAGGTAACCGTGACTCGTTTAGCAAAGTCATTCGAGTCGCGTACCCTCGGAGGGTTCTCAAACGTGCAAACCGGGCAGAACGCTGTGGTGTACGTCACCGGTGGCCGCGATAGCGTGCCTGGAGTTGCGGCGACACGGCCAGGATCGTCACCGTTTCGGCGTTCCGAATCGCCGGGTACTTGCGCGATCCGGCCCGTCCGTGTGGACTACGGCCAATGCTTCGCGCACGCGCGTGGCTGGACATTCATCAAGACATGATCAGGAGGCAACCCGTGAGCGCGACCGCGGACCACGCGGAGGAGCGGACGAACCCTGCCGTCAGGCTGGGGTTCCAGCCCGAGCAGGTGGTCCAGGAGATCGGCTACGACGACGACGTAGACCAGGAACTCCGCGAGGCCATTGAAGAAGTCATCGGCAGCGACCTGGTGGACGAGGACTACGACGACGTCGCCGATGCCGTGGTGCTGTGGTTCCGCGACGAGGACGGCGACCTGACCGACGTGCTGGTGGACGCCATCTCGTACGTCGAGGAGGGCGGCTCGATCCTGCTGCTGACGCCGAAGACCGGCCGTGACGGCTACGTCGAGCCCAGCGACATCTCGGAAGCCGCCACGACCGCGGGCCTTTCCGCGGCCAAGAGCGTCAGCGTGGGCAAGGACTGGAGCGGCAGCCGGCTGGTGACGCCCAAGGCGGCCAAGTCCAAGAGGTAGTCCACCGAGGTACCTCGATCGTTGAATCCCGGACGGGCTGGCCACGCCAGCCCGTCCGTCCGCATGCGGTGATCGCTGCGTAGGGTGGACTCAGGGTGGTCTCACCCGAACAGCCCCACCGAAGGGATTCAGGACGAATGGCGATCCAGGTCGGCGACAAGGCCCCTGATTTCGAGCTCAAGGACAACCACGGCGCCACCGTGAAGCTCTCCGACTTCCGCGGCGAGAAGAACGTGGTGCTGCTGTTCTACCCCTTCGCCTTCACCGGCGTGTGCACCGGCGAACTGTGCTCCCTGCGCGACAACCTGCCGCAGTTCACCGACCGCGACACCCAGCTCCTCGCCGTCTCGAACGACTCCATCCACACCCTGCGCGTCTTCGCCGAGCAGGAGGGCCTGGAGTACCCGCTGCTCTCCGACTTCTGGCCGCACGGCAACACTTCGCGTGCCTACGGCGTCTTCGACGAGGACAAGGGGTGCGCCGTGCGCGGCACCTTCATCATCGACAAGGAGGGCGTCGTGCGCTGGACCGTCGTCAACGGCCTGCCGGACGCCCGCGACCTCAACGAGTACGTGAAGGCGCTCGACACCCTGTGATTGTTAGGTTCCAGGGCCTGCGAGGGTCGGGAACCCGTCACTAGGATCGAGACGTTGATCCGATACCGACGCACTACGGGGCATCCCCGCCCCTGGACACCAATGGAGGACTCGTGGGAGTCAGCCTCAGCAAGGGCGGCAACGTATCACTGACCAAGGAGGCCCCGGGCCTGACCGCGGTCATCGTCGGTCTGGGGTGGGACGTCCGCACCACCACCGGCACCGACTTCGACCTCGACGCCAGCGCACTGCTGCTGAACAGCGCGGGCAAGGTCGCCAGTGACGCGAACTTCGTCTTCTTCAACAACCTCAAGAGCCCCGACGGCTCCGTCGAGCACACCGGCGACAACACCACCGGTGAGGGCGAGGGCGACGACGAGGCGATCAAGGTGAACCTGGCGGCGGTCCCGGCCGACGTCGACAAGATCACCTTCCCGGTCTCGATCTACGACGCCGAGAACCGCCAGCAGTCCTTCGGCCAGGTCCGCAACGCGTTCATCCGCGTGGTGAACCAGGCGGGCGGCGCCGAGATCGCCCGCTACGACCTCTCCGAGGACGCCTCGACCGAGACGGCCATGGTCTTCGGCGAGCTGTACCGCAACGGCGCGGAGTGGAAGTTCCGCGCCATCGGCCAGGGCTACGCCTCGGGCCTGCGCGGCATCGCCCAGGACTTCGGCGTCAACGTCTGACGTCGGGAGGCTTCACCCCCCCGGCGCCGCGCGGTCCCCGTGCGGCGCCGGGGGTCCCCCTCTGGGGGGAGCGCAGGACAACCAAAGAAGCATCACCTCGGGGAGGACCAGCACTATGGGCGTCACGCTCGCCAAGGGGGGCAATGTCTCCCTGTCCAAGGCCGCACCGAACCTCACGAACGTCCTGATCGGCCTCGGCTGGGACGCGCGCTCCACCACCGGAGCCGACTTCGACCTGGACGCCAGCGCACTGCTGTGCGGCGGCGGGCGGGTCCTCGGGGACGAGTGGTTCATTTTCTACAACCAGCTCACGAGTCCCGATGGTTCCGTGGAGCACACCGGCGACAACCTCACCGGTGAGGGCGAGGGCGACGACGAGTCGATCCTGGTCGACCTCCCGAAGGTGCCGGCCACCTGCGACAAGATCATCTTCCCGGTCTCCATCCACATGGCCGACGAGCGCGGCCAGACCTTCGGCCAGGTCAGCAACGCCTTCATCCGCGTGGTCAACCAGGCGGACGGCCAGGAGCTCGCGCGCTACGACCTCTCCGAGGACGCCTCCACCGAGACGGCCATGATCTTCGGCGAGCTCTACCGCTACCAGGGCGAGTGGAAGTTCAGGGCGGTCGGCCAGGGGTATGCGTCCGGACTGCGGGGCATCGCCATGGACTTCGGGGTCAACGTCTCGTAAAGGCCGTTGTTCATACCGGCTGTCCCGGTCGGCGGAGTCTCCCCTTAGACTCAGTGCTCGACGTCAAATTTTAAGTAAAGCCGAGTGCGGCGCAGGGGGAGACCTTCCCTCAGACTCCGTCTGGGGGACCCCCAACACACGATTGGGTAGCCAGTGCTTCTGAAAACCTTCGGCTGGTCGTTCGCGGTCACCGCGCTCGGCCTGGTCGCAGCGGCGTTCTACGGGGGGTGGGAAGCCTTCGGCATCGTGGCGATCCTGGCCGTCCTGGAGATCTCGCTGTCCTTCGACAACGCGGTGGTCAACGCCGGGATCCTGAAGAAGATGTCCGCCTTCTGGCAGAAGATCTTCCTCACGGTGGGCGTCCTGATCGCCGTCTTCGGCATGCGGCTGGTGTTCCCCGTCGTCATCGTCGCCGTCACCGCCAAGATCGGCCCGATCGACGCGGTCGACCTCGCGCTCAACAACAAGGACCACTACCAGCAGCTGGTCACCGACGCCCACCCGGCGATCGCGGCCTTCGGCGGCATGTTCCTGCTGATGATCTTCCTGGACTTCATCTTCGAGGAGCGGGACATCCAGTGGCTGCGCTGGATCGAGCGCCCGCTGGCCAAGCTCGGCAAGGTCGACATGCTGTCGGTCTGCATCGCCCTGATCGTCCTGCTGATCACCTCCTTCACCTTCGCCGCACACGCCCACCAGCACGGCGGCGCCCACGCGGACAAGGCGCAGACGGTGCTGATCGCCGGTGTCGCCGGTCTGATCACGTACATGATCGTCGGCGGGCTCTCCGGCTACTTCGAGGACAAGCTCGAAGAAGAGGAGGAGCGGGAGCACGAGGAGGAGGAAGAGGCCGCGCGCACCGGCAAGCAGCGCTCGGCGGTCGTCCTGGCGGGCCAGGCCGCGTTCTTCATGTTCCTGTACCTGGAGGTCCTGGACGCGTCCTTCTCCTTCGACGGCGTGATCGGCGCCTTCGCCATCACCAACGACATCGTGCTCATGGCCCTCGGCCTGGGCATCGGCGCGATGTACGTCCGCTCGCTGACGGTGTATCTGGTCCGTCAGGGAACCCTCGACGACTACGTCTACCTGGAGCACGGCGCGCACTACGCGATCGGCGCCCTGGCCGTGATCCTGATGGTGACCATCCAGTACCAGATCAACGAGGTCATCACCGGCCTGGTCGGCGTGGTCCTGATCGGCTGGTCCTTCTGGTCATCGGTCCGCAGGAACAAGGCCCTGGCGGAAGCCGGGGGAGAAGCGGGCTCGGACGAGAAGACTGAGGTCTCGTCCGGGGTGTGACAAGCTCCCTGGTGAGGGAACGCTTCTGTTCGGGGCGGCCGTCGAGGACATGTCCTCTGTCCGGCCGCCCCGACAGCTGTGTCATGCGGGACGTGGATGCGAGCGTGGGGGCGGGAATGGGCTTCTTCGACGGGATATGGCGGCGCGAGGCCGACTTCGACTCGGGCAGCGCGGCCAGCAACGCGATCGAACTGACCAAACGGCACCATCAGGTCTCGCTCACCAAACAGGGCGCGGCCACCGGCAACCTCCGCGTCAACCTCACCTGGCGGATGCGGACCTCCGACATCGGCGGCCTCCAGCGCGACAGCCTGCTGCGCCACCCCTTCAAGGCGCTCAAGCCCCCGGAGGTCATGGGCCACAGCCAGAGCATGGTCAACGTCGACTTGGACCTCGGCTGCCTCTATGAACTGATGGACGGCACCAAGGGCGTGGTGCAGCCCCTGGGCGGCCTCCTGGGCGACGTCAACTCACCCCCGTACGTGAAACTCAGCGGCGACGACCGCTTCGGCTCCGCGTCCGGCGAGACGATGTACGTCAACCTCGACCACCGCGACCAGATCAAGCGGCTCCTGGTCTTCGTCTACATCTACGACCAGACCCCCGCCTTCGACCGCACCCACGCGATCGTCACCCTCTACCCGAGCAACGGCCCCCGCATCGAGATAGGCCTCGACGAACGCCACCCCCAGGCCCGCTCCTGCGCCGTGGTGATGATCGAGAACGTCAAGGGCGAGCTGGTCGTCCGCCGGGAGGTCAAGTTCGTCTACGGCTTCCAGGCGGAGCTGGACCGGCTGTACGGCTGGGGCCTTCAGTGGGGCCGGGGCTACAAGACAAAGGTCGAGCGATAGTTTTTCGGGCTCCCACCCGGCCCGCGCCCGGGAAACGACGCGCTCACCCTCAGATGAACTGCGGCCCCTGCGGCGGCAACCGGAAGTTCGGGTCCGGCGCGGTGGCAGCAGGCACCGGCTGCGGATAGCCGTACGTCCCCGCGGGAGCGGTCTGCGGATAGCCGTACGCCGGCTGGGCCACCGGCTCCTGAGCCGGCGGATACCCGTAGCCGGATTGCTCGGGCACCGGCACCTGCACCGCGGTCGGCTGCTCCGGAGGCAACGGCTGGGAGGTCTCGGGAACGGCCCCCTCCGACTCGTCCACCGTGATCCCGAAGTCCATCGCGAGCCCACGCAACCCGTTGGCGTACCCCTCGCCCAGCGCCCGGAACTTCCACCCGTCCCCCCGCCGGTACAGCTCCCCGCAGATCAGCGCGGTCTCCTCGCCGGTCTCCGGCTTGATGTCGAAATACAGCAGGGGCTCACCCTCGGCGACGCCCGCGTCGTACAGCAGGATGCGCAGCCCCTGTACGCGGTCGAAGGTGTTGTCCTCCGCCGAAGCGACCACCAGAATCCGGCTCACTTCGGACTCGACACCGGCCAGATCTGTCTGGATCGTGTCGGTGGGGCCCTCCGCGACCCGTTTCTTGCCCAGCCACCAGACCTTCCCGGAGGGGTGCCGGGGCTGGTTGTAGAAGACGAAATCCTCGTCGGAACGCACCTGACCGGCGGGGCCGAGGAGCAGCGCCGAGGCATCCACGTCAGGGACCCCCTGCCCGGGAGTCCAGCGCAGCACGGCACGTACCGTGGTGGCCTCCAGCGGGACGTTCGACCCCTTCAGCATCGCGTGCGTCATGCGGTCATCCTGCCCTCTCGGTCCTGGTCACGACAACGTGGGGGTTCGGACACCGACACGGCCGAGTTACCTGAAGTTCATGCCCGGCGGGAACCCCCGACATGGGTTTGTACGTACTATTACCGGCCACCTGTCGAATACGTTCACGAGTCACACCGGCACCACGGGGGAGCTTTATGCGTCATTTCGGGCACATTGCCCCTGAGGTACGGCAGCGTCTCTTCTTCCAGGAGCCCTGCGAGTTCGACGCGGACTCCCCGGCCCGGCTGCTCGCCGCGGCCCTGGGCGCCACGCTCTACAGCCCGGCCACCCGCCCGCACCTCGCCGACGACGTCGTCAAGCTGGCGGCGCGCGGTGTGGTGTCGATGGTGCTGTGCCTGGAGGACTCGATCGGCGACGAGGACGTGCCGGCCGCCGAGGAGAACCTGGTCCGGCAGTTCACCGACCTGGCCGCCCGCCCGGACGTCGGGCTTCCGCTGCTGTTCGTCCGGGTCCGCGTGCCCGAGCAGATCCCCGATCTCGTACGCCGCATGGGTCCGGCCGTACGACTCCTCTCCGGTTTCGTGATGCCGAAGTTCACCGAGGAGAGCGGCACGCCGTTCCTGGAGGCGCTGGCCGCCGCGGAGGCGGCGAGCGGGCACCGGCTGTTCGGCATGCCGGTGCTGGAGTCGCCCGAGCTGCTGTACCGCGAGTCGCGCGTGGAGACCCTGGAGGGCATCTCCCGCGCGGTCGACAAGTACCGCGACCGCGTCCTCGCCCTGCGCCTCGGCGTGACGGACTTCTGCTCGTCGTACGGCCTGCGCCGCGCCTCCGACATGACGGCCTACGACGTCCAGATCGTCGCCAGCGTGATCGCCGACGTGGTGAACATGCTGGGCCGCGCCGACGGCACCGGCTTCACGGTGACCGGGCCGGTGTGGGAGTACTTCCGGGTCCAGGAGCGCATGTTCAAGCCGCAGCTGCGCCGCAGCCCCTTCCTGGAGGGCCAGGCCGAGGAGCTGCGCGAGGCGCTGATCGAGCACGCGATGGACGGCCTGCTCCGCGAGATCGCCCTCGACCAGGCCAACGGACTGCTGGGCAAGACCTGCATCCACCCCACCCACGTGCTGCCCGTGCACGCGCTGTCCGTGGTCAGCCACGAGGAGTTCTCCGACGCGCAGGACATCCTGCGGCCGGAGCGGGGCGGCGGGGGAGTGCTGCGCTCGGCGTACACGAACAAGATGAACGAGGTGAAGCCGCACCGCGCCTGGGCCGAGCGGACGATGCTGCGCGCCGAGATCTTCGGGGTCGCACGCGAGGACGTCGGCTTCGTGGAGCTGCTCGCCGCCGGAATACCCGGCTGAATCGCAAGGGACGTATGAACAAGGCAGTGAACGACGGTGTCTGGTCGGGCAGTTGGGTCGCGCAGCGGCTCGGTGTCGAACTGCTCGGCGACCCCGGGCTGACCGACCTCCTGGGCCTGGCCCTCCGCCGCAACCCCAAGCGGGCCCACCTCCTCGTGTCGAACGTGCTCGGCAAGCACGTCCCGCAGTCCCCGTCGGTGGTCTACGGCCACGGCTTCACCCTGGGCCGCCGGGTCCGCGAACTCCTCGGCACGCAGGAGTCCCGGCGGGCGGTGGTCCTCGGCTACGCGGAGACCGCGACGGGCCTCGGCCACGCGGTCGCCGACGGCATCGCGCTGGCTCCCTACCTCCACTCCACCCGCCGCCCCGTCCCCGGCGTGGCCACGGCGGGCGGCTTCGAGGAGTCCCACTCCCACGCCACGTCCCATCTCCTCCTCCCCGAGAACCCCGCCCTGCTCTCCGGCGAGGGCCCCTTGGTCCTCGTGGACGACGAGTTCTCCACCGGCAACACGGTCCTGAACACCATCCGCGACCTGCACGCCCGGTACCCCCGGCGCCGGTACGTGGTCGTCGCCCTCGTCGACATGCGCTCGGCGGCGGACGCGGGACGGCTGGACGAGTTCGCGTCGGAGATCGGCGCGAGGGTCGACCTCGTCGCGGCGGCTTCGGGGACGGTGAGCCTGCCGACGGGGGTCCTCGAGAAGGGCCAGGAGTTGGTGGCGAGGTACGAGTCGGAGAGTGCCGGGTCGGGTAGTCGGCCGTCCGCAGCGCCGTCGCGGCTGGGCGCGCAGTTCCCCGCGCCCCTAAAGGACAAGGCCGCTGCCGCCGCCCCCGATGCAAGCGCGGAGACCACCCCAAGCATCGAAACCACCCCAAGCCCCAACCCCCTGGGGGCGCGGGGAACTGCGCGACCGACCCCCACCGACCCGCACCCGAAGAACAACCGAGTCACCCAGGTCGACATCCGCTGGCCCAAAAACCTCCCCGACGGCGGCAGACACGGCTTCACCCCAGGTCACCGAATACGCCTGGAGACCGCCCTCCCCGCCATGGCCGCCCGCCTGGCAGCCGCACTGCCGGAGGACGCCCACCGCGTCCACATCCTCGGCTTCGAAGAGCTGATGTACGCCCCCCTCCGCCTGGCCCGCGAGCTGGAGCAGATAGTCGACGCCGGCGTCACGTACTCCACCACCACCCGCTCACCCGTCCTCGCGGTGGACGACCCCGGCTACGCGATACGAACCCGCCTCACCTTCCCCGCCCACGACACCCCCGCGGACGGCCCGGGCGACCGCTACGCCTACAACATCGCCGGCGCCGGCTTCGACGCCGTGGTCGCCGTGATCGACGACACCGCCGACACCCCCGAACTCCACGCCCCGGACGGCCTGTTGGCGAGGCTCGCCGAACACACCCCGCACGTAGTCCTCGCGGTGATCCCCTCGTACGTCCCCGAAAGGCCCGCCATGCTCCCCGACCCCCTCCGCGGCCCCGCCTTCTCCTCGTACGCCCCGGACGAGGTCGGCTGGCTGCTCCAGGACCTCTCGGACGTGACCCTGGAGGCGCCGACCGAGGAGCGCGAGGAGGCCATCCAGAGCGGCGGAGCCCACTACGCGGAGTCGCTGCCGGTGGAGTACCAGCCGAGCGAGCAGTACCAGCAGCTGTTCCACACCGCGCTGGACGAGGCCGCCGACCGCCTCGCACTGGCGGTGGGCGCGGTCACCGAACTGGTCCTCGCCGAACGCTCCCCGCACCCCGTCCTCGTCTCGCTCGCCCGCGCCGGCACCCCCGTGGGCGTCCTGATGCGCCGCTGGGCCCAGCACCGCCACGGTCTCGACCTCCCGCACTACGCCGTGTCGATCGTGCGCGGGCGGGGCATCGACGCCAACGCGCTCCGCTGGCTCGCCGCCCACCACGACCCCGCCGACGTCGTGTTCGTCGACGGCTGGACCGGCAAGGGTGCCATCACCCGCGAACTCACCGAGGCGATCAGGGAGTTCGAGGAGTCCGACGGCATCACCGGCTTCGACCCGGAGATCGCGGTGCTCGCCGACCCCGGCTCCTGCGTGCGGACGTACGGCACCCGCGAGGATTTCCTCATTCCGTCCGCCTGCCTCAACTCGACCGTGTCGGGCCTGATTTCACGTACGGTGCTGCGCTCGGACCTGGTCGGCCCGCACGATTTCCACGGCGCGAAGTTCTACCGCGAACTCGCCGGCGCGGATGTCTCGGTGGACTTCCTGGACGCCGTCGCCGCCCGCTTCCCGGAGGTCTCGGACGCGGTGACCGTCCTCGCCAAGGAACTGCTCGCCGCCGACCGCACCCCGACCTGGGAGGGCTGGGCGGCAGTTGAGCGGATCAGCGAGGAGTACGGCATCCACGACGTGAACCTCGTCAAGCCGGGCGTCGGCGAGACCACCCGGGTGCTGCTGCGCCGGGTGCCCTGGAAGATCCTCGCGCGGGCCGGTGCGGGTGCCGACCTCGACCACGTCAGACTGCTCGCCGAGCAGCGGGGCGTACCCGTCGAGGAGGTGGCCGAACTGCCGTACACCTGCGTGGGGTTGATCCACCCCAAGTACACGCGCGGTGCGACCGGTGCCGACGGCAGGGCGGTGGCGGTCTGATGCCGGTACTCGTCGCGAGCGACCTCGACCGTACGCTCATCTACTCCGCCGCCGCCCTCGCCCTCACGATGCCGGACGCGCGGGCGCCCCGGCTGCTCTGCGTCGAGGTGCACGAGAGCAGGCCGCTGTCCTTCATGACGGAGACGTCGGCCGCCCTGCTCACCGAACTCGGCGACACGGCCGTCTTCGTGCCCACCACCACCCGCACCCGCAAGCAGTACCAGCGCATCAACCTGCCGGGCCCCGAGCCGAAGTTCGCGATCTGCGCCAATGGCGGCCATCTCCTCGTCGACGGTGTGACCGACGAGGACTGGCATGCCCGGGTCCAGGCGAAGCTGGCCGCCCAGTGCGCCCCGCTGGAGGAGGTGCGCGAACACCTCGCGACCACCGCCGATCCCGCCTGGGTGCGCAAGCACCGCATCGCCGAGGACCTCTTCGCCTATCTCGTGGTCGAGCGCGAACTCCTGCCCGAGGAGTGGGTGAAGGACCTGGCGGTCTGGGCGGAGAACCGAGGTTGGACGGTCTCCCTCCAGGGCCGCAAGATCTACGCGGTCCCCAAGCCCCTCACCAAGAGCGCCGCCATGCGCGAGGTGGCCCACCGCACCAACGCCACCCTCACCCTGGCGGCCGGCGACTCCCTGCTGGACGCCGACCTCCTCCTGGCCGCGGACACGGCCTGGCGCCCGGGCCACGGCGAGTTGGCGGACGAGGCGTGGACGGCCCCCAACGTCACGGCCCTGCCGGAGCGAGGCGTCCTGGCCGGCGAGCGCATCCTGCGCGAGTTCCTGAGAGCGGCCCGTCCATCGACCCCGTAGGGGCAACCCCCGGGGGTGCGGGCAACCGCGCGGGCCCTGCTCAGCCGCAGCAGCCCCCGCCACAGCAGCCACCGCCGCCGCCTCCGCCCGCCGCGGGCGAGGGCGCGGAGGACATACCGCGCACGGCCACGGCGGACAGCAGCTTCACGGTGTCGGCGTGCCCGGCGGGGCAGTCCGCCGGGGACGAGGACTCCGCCATCGGCCGGCTGACTTCGAACGTGGACCCACAGGTACGGCAGCGGTACTCGTAGCGAGGCATGCCCACAGGCTAGCGGCGTTCTCGCGTGAGTACGGCACCTTGTTTTTTCATGAAGGTTTCGACTGTGTCCTGTTCTGTCGTTTTCTTATATGGAGAACTTGCGAAGACCACTGGTAATTTGAGGGCGCCGCGTGATCTGTGAGGCCGGGGGGAACCGGGATTTGCAGTCGCGTCCGCGGCAACCATTTCAGCCCCTCGTACGTCGATGCGTCTGCCTGTGCGAGTAATACGGAGTGCGGAGGGAGTCGCGTCGTGAGCCACGAGGGGGACGGGGAGGAGCGCCAGGCACCGGACGAGACCATGCAGTTGAAGCTCCCCGACGGGTTCCGTCCGGACGAGACCATGCAGCTGCGGGTCTCCGACCTGGAGATACCCGAGGAGCCCGAGATACCCGAGGGGGAGACGAAACCGGTACGGCACCGGGGACGCAAGGCCCCTCGCCCGTCCCTCCGCACCCGTCTCTCCCGCATCGCCGCACACCTCCGCACCCGCTTCGCCCCGGTCGCCGCGCGCCTCGCCCCGGCCGTGATGTTCCTCACCCCGTACGTTCGCAAGCTGCGCCCGCAGTACCCCCGCCCCGGCCGCACCGGCTGGCGGCGCTGGATGCCCTCCTGGCGGCAGTGGCTCGGGGGCGTGGCCGCCGCCGTCGGCCTCAGCGGACTGTTCCTGGTCGTCTCGTACGCGGCCACCGACATCCCGTCGAACCTCAACGCGTACGCGACCCAGCAGGACAACGTGTACTTCTGGTCCGACGGGACGCCCATGGCCCGGACCGGCTGGGTGCAGCGGCAGGCGATGCCGCTGAAGGACATCCCGACCGACGTCCGCTGGGCGGTCCTCGCCGCCGAGAACCAGAGCTTCTACACCGACCCCGGCATCTCCATGAAGGGCATCGCCCGCGCCCTGTACCGCACGGTCGGCCAGGGTGACACCGAGGGCGGCTCGACGATCACCCAGCAGTACGTGAAGAACGTCTATCTGACCCAGAACCAGACGGTCGGCCGCAAGTTCACCGAGGCGATGATCTCCCTCAAGCTCGACAACAAGATGAGCAAGGACAAGATCCTCGAGGGCTATCTCAACACCAGCTGGTTCGGCCGCGGCACCTACGGACTGCAACGCGCCTCGCAGGCGTACTACGGCAAGGACGTCAGCCAGCTCAACGCCAGCCAGGGGGCCTTCCTCGCCTCGCTGCTGAAGGGCGCGGGCCTCTACGACCCGACGCTCAGCAAGGCCAACCGTGCCCGAGCGGTGGCCCGTTGGTCCTGGATCCTGGACCGCATGGTGAAGATCGGCAAGCTGTCCCCGGCCGAGCGCGCCAAGTACACGACGTTCCCCGAGCCGCTCAAGCAGTCGAAGACCTACGACACCGGCAAGCAGAGCGACTACCTGGTCGAACTCGCCACCCAGTACGTGAAGAAGACCGCGCACATCTCGGACAAGGACTTCGACCTCGGCGGCTACCAGATCTACACGACCTTCGACCGCGACCGTGAGACCGAGCTGACCGACGCCGTCACCAAGGCCCGCAAGGACGCGCTGAAGCACGACCCGACCGGCGCCAGGACGGCCCACTACGGCGCCTCCTCGGTCGCCTCCGACGGCCGTATCCTCGCCGTGTACGGCGGCCCCGACCACCGTACGCAGGGCTTCAACGAGTCCAACGCGACGACGGTGCCGGCCGGTTCGGCCTTCGAGCCGTTCGTCTACGCGGCAGCGCTGGAGCACGGGGTCACCAAGACCCGTGGCAGACCGCCGACCCCGGTCACCCCGGACACGCTGTACGACGGGGACGACGGCGTGCCGGTCACCACGCCGGAGGGGCCGTACTGGGACCGCAGCGGCAAGAAGGTCGCCGCGCACAACGACGGCAACAAGTCGTACGGGCAGATCAGTCTGCGCCAGGCGCTTGCCCAGTCCGTGAACACGCCGTTCATGCAGCTCGGGATGGACACCGGCCTGACGACCGTCCGGCAGACCGCGGAGAAGGCAGGGCTTCTCTCGTCCAGTTTCGGGGCACAGGTGCCCGCGCTGTCGATGGGCAATGCCACGCCCAGCGCCTTGCGCATGGCGAGCGCGTACGGCACGTTCGACGCCGGGGGTGTGCACACCGAGCCGTACTCGGTCCGCCGTATCACCCGTAACGGCGCCGGGGTCCCTCTCGAACGGCCGCGGCCCGACCGGGCGATGAGCAAGACCACGGCGGACGAGGTGACGGACGCGCTCACCGCCTCCTTCGCCACCGCGCACCCCGAGGACGCGCAGGCCGGAGGGGGAGTGGCGGGCAAGTCCGGCACCACCCAGGACGACACGGCCGCCTGGTACGTCGGCACGGCCAAGTCGGTGTCCACGGCCGTCGTCGTCTACCGCATCGACCTGAACAAGAGCCTCGAACCCCTTCCGCTGAAAGGAATCTCCGGCACTCCCGTCACCGACGTCCCCTACGGCATCTGGTCGAGAGCCATGACCCCGCTGGGCTGACCACCGCAGCGACCCCGCCAACTCCTCGCAGAATGAGCCGCCCATGAAGCCTCGGACGAAGGCACCGTCCGGCCGCCGCCGCAGAGCGCCTGAACCGCGCCGTCGTACCCCGAAGCCCGGGTTCCTCACCCTGGCCGTGTTCCTTGTCGTCGCCTCGCTGGTGACCGGGTATCTGGCGTTGAACCGGGACAACACGGCGCCCACCGCGTCGGCCGGCCGGAACGCCGAGCCCAAGTCGTCCAAGGAACCCGCCTGGGACGGCAAGACGCAGGTGCTGGGGGACGGTTCGACCTCGTACACGGGGCCGCAGAAGGACCAGTTGAAGGCCGTACCGCTCAAGCCCGGTGAGAAACCACCCCAGTTCGTGGTCTTCTCCTGGGACGGCGCGCTCCAGGGGGACGACAAACTCTTCTCGCACTACCGGGAGATGGCGAAGGAGTACAACGCCCATATGACCTTCTTCCTCACGGGCATCTATCTGCTGCCCAAGAGCAAGAGGGACCTCTATCACCCGCCGATGCACTCGGTGGGTTCGGCCGCGATCGACTTCCCGACCGACCAGCACATCCGGGACACGCTGGAGCAGCTCCGCCTGGCCTACGAGCAGGGCAACGACATCGGCACCCACTTCAACGGCCACTTCTGCGAGGCCAAGGGCGGCGGTGACTGGAGCGTCGCGCAGTGGAAGAGCGAGATCGACCAGTTCTTCTCCTTCGTGGAGAACTGGAAGACCAACACCGGCTACACCGACATCCCGGCGCTGCCCTTCGACTTCAAGAAGGAGGTCGTCGGCGGCCGTGCTCCCTGCCTGGAGGGTCAGCCCAACCTCCTGAAGGCGCTGAAGGGTTACGGCTGGCGCTACGACGCCAGTTCCCCGGGCGACTTCCAGATATGGCCCGCCAAGAAGGACGGCCTCTGGGACTTCCCGCTCGAACTGCTCCCCTACGGGGACAACATCCAGGCCCTGTCGATGGACTTCAACTTCCTCTACAACCAGTCGGGCGGCGCCACCCAGGGCGACCCCGCGAAGTTCGCCGACTGGGAGAAGAAGACGGTCGACTCGTACATGGCCGGCTTCAACCGGGTCTACTACGGCAGCCGGGCGCCCCTGTTCATCGGCAACCACTTCGAGAACTGGAACGGCAGCATCTACATGAAGGCCATCGACCAGATCATCCCGAGGATCTGCACGAAGAAGGGCGTCAAGTGCGTGTCCTTCAAGGAGCTTTCGGACTGGATGGATGTGCAGTCGCCCCAGACTTTGCAGCAGTTGCGCAGTCTGGACCCCGCTCAGTCGCCCGACTGGTCCACGGTGGTCAAGTGACCTTTCGCGACTGGTGAACTGACCAAGTGCAACCCCCTTCACAGGAGCCACATATGGCGTGCGAAGATGCCCTCGCCCGGTAGGCGTGCCGGCGTAGAGGGGAACACCATTGAAATCCAGAAAACTGAGCCGTAGGCGGAGTCGTACGGCCATAATCTCGGCGGCGGCCGCCTCGGTCGTCGCCGGCGTCGCCCTCGTGCCCAACTGGAGCGCGGGCGCGGCCGTCGTCGACGACCCGACGGTGAACGCCGCGACCAAGGCGACCTTCCAGAAGCTCGCCGACGCGGTCTTCACGGACCGCACGCAGGCCCTCGTCCGCGGGGCCGGCACCCAGCAGACCACCTCGCGTTTCTCCGGCGACGTCCGCCTCTCCAGCACCCAGTCGCGCGACGAGAAGTCGGCGCTGAGCCAGCTGCGCGGCCGCCAGAGCAGCATCGCCAAGCTCGGCGAGACCTACAGCGCGGGCACCACGAAGGTCACGCTGGACGCGACCCGGGTGACCGGCCGTACCGCCAAGGCCGACGTCACCGAGACGACCACGCTGACGTACGCGAAGGCCGCGGGGAACCAGCCGAGGACCACCGGCTTCCAGGCCCACCACGAGTTGACCTTCAAGGCCGACCAGCGGGGCACCTGGCAGCTGTCGAACATCCAGGACACCGACGAGGGCGGCCTCGCCGTCAACACGCTGTCCAAGCCCGCGGTGAAGGCGTCGCCCGCCCCGGCCGACGACGGCAACACCATGCCGGACGCGCCGCGCGCGGCCATCACCCGCAACCCGGTGGCGGTCCCGAAGACGAGCACGGCGTACGACTACAAGGCGATGGCGGCCTACGCCGAGAAGTACTGGAACGTCTACAACACGGCCTACCCGGACTTCAACGGCCACGCGGACGGCGGCGACTGCACCAACTTCGTCAGCCAGTCCCTCAAGGCCGGCGGCTGGAAGCACGTCCCGGGCTACGTCTACGACTACACGAAGTGGTTCGGCACCGCCGACATCCAGTCGGACTCCTTCGTCGGCGTCAACGAGTGGTCCTGGTTCGCGCAGAACTCCAAGCGGACCACCCCGCTCGCGAACGTGTACCAGCTGGAGGTCGGCGACGTCCTCCAGATGGACTTCGACCGCGACGGTGCCAAGGACCACACGATGATCGTGACGGCCAAGAGCAACGGCGTCCCGTACGTCACGTACCACTCGAACAACACCCTGCGCAGGTCGGTGGCGAGCCTCATCGCGTCGTACCCGAACGCGTACTACTACGCCTACCGCACCTGAGGTCGGTAGTCCCGCACGGTTTCATCGGCCCCCGTCGCTCGCTCCGGCAGCGACGGGGGCCGATCCGCGTCTACGGCGTGCCGCGCGCGATCCGGTCGAGCCACTCCCGCAGCAGGCTCAGCTCGCCGTCGGTCAGGACGTCGGTCCGCCGGAGCGCGGCGCGCAGGGCGACGGCGGCGGGGACCGGGCCGGGGGCGTCGGTCGCCGGGGTCTCGGTGGTGATCGCGGCGATCACGGACTCCCTTGCCAGCGTGGACAGTTCGAGGTCGCGGCGGTCCTCGGGCAGGGAGATGAGGCTGATCGCCGTACCGCTGCCGGCCGCGTGCACCAGCTGCACGGCGCGCTCCTCGCTCACGCGCAGCCGGCCCGCCTCGGCGATGCGGTGGATGTGCCCGGCGAGGATCTCGGCGCCCGCGACGGCGGCCTTCGGCGGGGCCGCGCCAGGGCGGGGCTCGGCGTACATGAGCAGGTACAGCGCCGGGTTGGTGAGACCGAAGTCGATGTGCAGGTCCCAGCCGGCGCGCAGGTCGGCGACCGGGTCGGCGGTGGGCGCCAGCTCGGTCTTGCTGGCGAGATAGGCGGCGAAGCCCTCCGTGGCCACCGCGTCGAGGAGTCCCTGTTTGTCGCCGAAGAGCCGGTAGATGGTCGGCGCCTGCACCCCGGCCGCGCTCCCGACGGCCCGCGTCGACACGGCCTCGCGCCCGCCTTCGGTGAGGAGGCGGGCGGTGGCGGCGAGGATGCGCTCGCGGGGGGTGGAGTCGTCGTCAGCAGACATGCGTCAAACGCTAACAGAAACGCGTTAGCACTTGTTCGGTAGCGATGCTAATGTCGTGAGTGTTAGCGGTTGATGTGTGCTGTTCTTCGTGGAGGTGGTAGCCGTGATCGTCGTCACCGGAGCCAATGGGCAACTGGGCAGGGGAGTGGTGGACCGGCTGCTCGCCCGCGTCCCCGCCGAGCGGATAGCGGTGAGCGTCCGCGACCCGGAGGGAGCCAGGGAACTGACCGAGCGGGGAGTCCGCGTCCGCCGGGGCGACTTCGACGCCCCCGAGACCCTGGCCGAGGCCTTCGAGGGAGCGGACCAGATCCTCCTCGTCTCCGCCGCGAGCACGGGCGACGCGGCGCTACGACAGCACCGCACCGCGATAGCCGCGGCCCGCGACTCCGGTGCCCGCCGCGTCCTCTACACCAGCCACATGGGCGCGAACCCGGCGTCGCCGTTCGCCCCGATGCCGGACCACGCGGAGACGGAGGCGGTGCTGCGCGCGTCGGGCGTCCCGTTCACATCGCTGCGTAACGGCTTCTATGCCGCTACGACCGTGATGCTTCTCGGCGAGGCCCTGAAGACGGGGGAGTTGACCGCGCCGGAGGACGGGCCGGTGTCGTGGACGGCCCACGCCGACCTGGCCGAGGCCGCGGCGACAGCGCTGGTGGAGGAGGGGCGGTTCGACGGGGTGACGCCGCCGCTCACCGGGGCGGAGGCGCTTGACCTCGCGGAGGTGGCGGCGCTGGCCTCGGCGGTCACGGGGCGCACGATCAAGCGGGTGACGGTCGCGGATGAGGAGTACCGGGCGGGGCTGGTCTCCCACGGCGTGCCGGAGGGGCAGGCGGAGCTGCTCGTGGGGTTGTTCCGGGCGAGCAGGGCGGGGGAGTTCGCGGAGGTGAGTCCGGTGTTGGGGGAGCTGATCGGGAGGGCGCCCACGTCGTTGCGGGAGGTGCTCGGGGCCGCACTGGCGTGATCGGCCCGGTTGTTCGGAGCCGCGGGCCGGTGGGGGCCGGTCGCGCCCCTTCGCGGGTACTCCTGGGCCGGTGTACTCCTGGGCCGGTGTCTGTCAGTGCCCCGCTGTTCCGCGTTCCTCTCGGATCTGGGTGACCACCCGGGCCACGGACTGGCGTACCGCCTCTGTCTCCGTGAGGAAGTGCCAGTAGTCGGGGTGGCGGCCCTCCAGCGTGGCGATCGCCCGGTCCAGGCGGGCCACGGCGTCGTCGAGGGGGCGGGCGTGGCGGGGGTCGGGGGTGGTGCGGCCCGTCATCGCGAGGCGTTGGGCGTCGCGGATGGCGAAGCGGGTGCGGTCGATCTCCTGCTGGGGGTCCTTCTGCACGGCGTTCAGCCGGCGCAGCCGGTCGCCGGCGGCGGAGACGGCCTCGTCGGTGGTGTTCAGGAGGGCCCGCACGGTCGAGAGCAGGGAGGTGGCGTCCGGCCAGCGCTGGGCGTCCCGCGCGGCCTGTGCCTCCTTCAGCTTCAGCTCGGCCTGCCGTACGTTCTCCCCGGCCTGCTGCGGCACCTGCTGGAGGTCCTGCCAGCACGCGGCGGAGAAGCGCCGCCGCAACTCGCTGAGCACCGGGTCGACTTGGCCCGCGCGGGTGGTGAGAGCCTGGGCGCGGGTGCGCAGGGAGACCAGCCGGTGGTCGATCTCGGCGGCCTTCTCGGGCAGTTGACCGGCCTGGGCCCGGATGGCTTCCGCCTCCCGGGCCACTTGCGTCGCCCGCTCCAGGGTCTGCGGCACACCGTGCTGCCCGGCACCCTGGTTCAGCTTGGTCAGCTCCGGCCCGAGCGCGGCGAGCCGGGCGGCGAGATCGTCGGCCCGCAGCCCCGAACTCCGCACGGCGTCCAGGGCGTTGGAGGCGGCGAGCAGTGCCTGCCGGGCCCGCTCGACGGCGGGCGCCAGCCGGGCCAGCTGGGTCTCGGCCTTGCCGAGCAGCGGACCGAGCCCGCTCTCGAACCGGTCCAGCTCCTGCTTCACCTGCCCCAACTGGTCCTTCGCGGCGGACAGTTCGGTACGGGCGCGGTTCGCCGCGGCGGCCTCCAGGTCGTCGCGGTCGAGGTCGTGCGCGTCGACGGCGTTGATGTACCGGCCGCTCGCCTCGTCGATGCGCCGCCCCAGCGCCTCGAAGTCGGTGACCGCGCGGCGGGCGGCAGGCGAGTCGTCGACCGCGGTAATGGTCTCTATCGAGATCCGCAGATCCCGCTGGGCGGTGTCCAGCTCGTAGAACGCCGCCGCCGCGGCATCCTTCGCCGCCTGCGCCTCGGCCCGCTGGCTCTCCGCCCGCCCGCCGAACCAGCGCCGGGTGCCGCCACCGGCGAAGGAGACGGGGAGGGCGAGCGCGACGAGCAGCGGGAGGCCGATCAGGGTCAGGGTGTCGAGGGCCGCGCGGGTGGTGCCGCCCGTGCGGGCGGTGTCACCGGGGCGGGGGTCACGGGGCGCGGCGCCGGGCTGTGGGGCGCGACCTGCGGCGGAACCGCGCGGGGGCCGGAGCCCTGGCACGCGCCGGAGCCGTGTGAGCGGCGAATACGGCTGCGCTGGTGTCGCCGTCACATCCCTCTCCCGTGTCTTCCATCCTGACCGCTGTCATTCTCCCACCGGTAGAGGACGAACACACGGGCCGGTCAGTTCACGTTCCGCACCGTGACTTTCCCGTCGCCGGTGTGGGCGGTCACCACATGCGAACTCGACGAGTCCCGGGGCACCGACACATCCACCGATCCGTCCCTGGTCTTGGTCGTCACGCGGTACTTCGCACCGCCGTCCCTGGGCAGCGCGATCGTCACGGAACCGTCGCCGCTGGTGGACTCCACCAGGTCGGGTACGGCGCCGAGTTCGAGGTGCACGGACCCGTCACGGGTGGTCGTGCGCACCTGCCGGGACGAGACCTCGGCGTGCACGGAGCCGTCCCCGGTGTGCAGGGTCAGCGGCCCGGAGGAGTCGGTCACATGCACGGAACCGTCGCCGGTCCGCACACTCAGCGCGTCCTTGAACCCGCGCGCCCGCACGCTTCCGTCCCCGTCCTCCACCTTCACGGTGACCCCGCGCGGCACCTCGATCCGGTGCTTGGCGGAGCAGTCGGCGATCACCCCGGAGCACTTCATCCGCAACTTCAGCCGGTCACCGTCCATCGCCCAGCTCACCTTGGGACCCGACCCGATCGACACGCTGCCCTGCCACCACCGGGTGACCTCGATCTTCCCCGCCGGGTTCGCGTCCGAGGCGACGACCTCCAGCGCGGAGTCGTCGGAGTCGATGGTGAGCGTACGGCCGGGCAGCGCGAAGGTGCGGTGATCGGGGTGCTTGTCGTCCCCGGCGGAGGCGGTGCCGCAGGCGGTGGCCCCGAGCAGCAGCAGGGCGACGGCGGTGGTGCCGGTGAGGGCGCGGGTGGCGCGGCGACGGGTGCGGGTACGGCTACGGGTGCCGGAGCTGGTCACGGTTGTTCTCCCCCTGGGACGGACGCGGAGCCCTGGTGACTCCTACGGCGCTCTACGACCGTAGAGAGCGGCGCACGGCGAGGGCATCCGGCGCACTCCCGGACCAGGGGTGGGGTAAACCCCCGGGACGCCCCTGACCTCGCCCTCGACCCGCTTTCTTCCCGATACGGGTTTGCGGGACAGGCCCCCCGGCAATGTAGGCTGTCGACTCGTCCTGGGCGCGTAGCTCAGGGGTAGAGCGTCGCCCTTACAAGGCGAATGTCGGCGGTTCGAAACCGTCCGCGCCCACCAGGAACAAGCAGCAGGTCAGAGGCCCCCGGGGAGTTCCCCGGGGGCCTCTTTCCATGGCGGGGTCCGGGTCCGCGGCGGGTGCCGGGAAAACCGTTGGCGGGCCGGGGCGCCCGCTGCTACCTTCACGGAGGCCGTGCGAGAGAGCGAGGAGGTGGTACCCGTGAACGCAGTGACGACATGGGTGCTCCCCTCCGGGGTCGCGGTCGGGCGATAGGTCGTCCGGGAGCGCCGTACGCAGCTCTCCCGAAAGGCACGACCATGGACTTCACCACTGAACGACGTCTCGAAGACGGCGTCCTGGAACGCGAGTTCACCCTCGGCGAGATTCCCGGCACCCTGTGGACGCCCGAGTCCGCCGCGCCGGTCCCGCTGATCCTGATGGCCCACAACAACGGCCTGCCCAAGGCGGAACCGCGCCTGGTGGCCCGGGCCCGGCTGTCCGCGGCGGGCGGCTACGCGGTGGCCGCCATCGACGCCGCCGGGTGCGGTGACCGGCCCCGCTCCGCCGCCGCCGAACAGGCCCGCGCCGACCTCCGCCGGGCGATGCGGGCCGGTGAGCCCACCGACGACATCTTCGAGTCCCTCGTCGGCCCGCTGGTCGAACAGGCGGTCCCCGACTGGCGCACCGCCCTCGACGCCCTCCTCGGCCTGCCCGGGATCACCGGCCCGGTCGGATACTCGGGGTGGACCGCCCTCGGCATCCGGCTGGCGGTGCTGGAGCCGCGGATCGCGGCGGCCGGCTTCTTCGCCGGAGGGTACGTCCCGCACGCCCAGCGCGAGGAGGCCCGCCAGGTCACCGTCCCGCTGCTGCTCCTGCTCCAGTGGGACGACGAGGGCAACCCGCGCCAGCGGGCCCTTGAGCTGTTCGACGCCTTCGGCAGCAAGGAGAAGACCCTCCACGCCAACCTGGGAGGTCACCTCGGCACCCCGTGGTTCGAACGGGAGGACGGGGACAGGTTCTTCGGCCGCCACCTGAAGTAGACCGGGGGCACCGAGGGGGACTTTCCCGCGCGGGTGGGCAGGATGGGTCCATGACCACATCCTCCGTACCGTCGGCGCACCGCACCACCCCCTCGGGCTCCGTCCTGTCCCTGTGGTCGACGGACTCGGTGCTGTCGATCGGCTCGGTGGGGTCGGTGCTGTCCATCGGCTCCGTCGGGTCGAGCCTGTCGGTCGGGTCGATCGGGAGCGCGCTCTCGGTCGGCTCGATCGGCTCGGCCCTGTCGTTCGTCTCGGCCGGGTCGTGGCTGAGCACGGGGTCCGTCCTGTCCGCGCAGTCGCGGTGGTCGGTGCTGTCCTGGCGTGCGACGCGCGGCTTCCGGGCGGTCGGGACGGCGGGGACCGCGGGGACTCTCGGCGCTGTGGTCGGGATCGCGGGGGTCGCCGGAATTGCCGCGACCCTGCTGCTGGGCCGGCGGGGGCCGCGCAAGCCCTAGGTGAAGGACCGGCGGGGTGCCGCGTCCGACGCCCGGGGTCTCCCAGCCGCCGTCCGACGTCCGGGGTCTCTCAGTCGCCGTCCGCCGCCCGCCGCCCGGGGTTTCTCAGTCGCCGTCCGCCGTCGGTGTCTCGTGCGCGTGCTTCAGCCGCATCCGTGTCTCCACCCGCTCCGCCGCCACGACCTCCGTCCAGAAACGGTGGCCGCTGACGAAGACCGCCAGCTCGTGTTCGCGCTGCCGGAGCTTCTCCACCTCGGCCTGTTCGTCGGGTGTCCAGCCGGGGGAGGCCGGGCGCTCCACCTTGCGCCAGCCGCTCGTGTCGCTGAACCCGTCCAGGGGCTCGACCGACCAGGGCAGCCGCTTCAGCAGGGCCGACAGCTCGGCCCGGACCTGATGCAGCTCCTCCTGACCGGCGAGGAGGTCACTCGGGAAGTCATAGGTCGTAGCCACGAGGTAATGCTACGCCTGTTCGATTTTGGGTCGCGAGTTCCTTCAGGGACTTCACGCGAACGGGTGCGGAAGGAGCGCTTCGACCGCTGGTCGGGGAGGTGCCGCCGTGGCAATCTTCACCGCTCGTCCTCTAGCGTGTAAGGCATGGAAGTGATTACTGACCCTTACGAAGTGGTCGCGGGTGTTCCGTCCGTCGAGGACTTCCGGCGCCTGCGGACCGACGCGGGACTCTCCGACAAGGACCCCGCGGCGGTCGCCGCCGCGCTGCCCAACACCTGGTACGGGGTGGTGCTCCGGCACCAGGGCGAGCCCATCGGGATGGGGCGGATCATCGGGGACGGCGGTACGGCGTTCCAGGTCGTCGACATCTGCGTGCATCCCGCGCATCAGGGACGCGGGCTCGGCCGGCGCATCATGGCCGCGCTCACGGAGGAGCTGGAACGCCGGGCGCCCGCCACCGCGTACGTCTCGCTCATCGCGGACGGACCCGCGCGCTTCCTGTACGAGAAGTTCGGTTTCGCCGACACCGCCCGGCACGGCTCGGTCGGCATGTACCGCTTCATGGGGGCGAGTTGACGGTCTTGGCCGAGGGCGCACCGGCCCGCGGCTGTCGGTGAGCGCGCCTAATGTGCTCGGCATGGATGTGGAACAGGTGCGGCTTCAGCCCTGGGGTGCGGGAGACTTCTGGTTGCTGGAGCGGCTCAACAGCCCTGAGATGACCGCGCACTTGGGGGGTCCCGAGAGCGAGGAGCGGCTCGTCGACCGGCAGAGGCGGTACGTCCGGCTGGACCGCGGGGGGATGTTCCGGGTGGAGTCCGCGGTGAGCGGGGAGACCGTGGGCTCGATCGGCTTCTGGGAGCGGGAGTGGCGGGGCGAGCCGGTGTGGGAGACCGGATGGGGGGTGCTGCCCGAGTTCCAGGGGCGCGGGCTGGCAGCCCAGGCGGCCCGCGCCGTCGTGGTGGCGGCGCGGGCCGCCGGATGGCACCGGTATCTGCACGCCTTTCCGGGCGTCGACCATCCCGCGTCCAACTCGGTATGCAGGAAAGCCGGGTTCACCCTGATCGGCGCGGTGGAGTTCGAGTACCCGAAGGGCAGCTGGATGACCTCGAACGACTGGCGGTTCGACCTCCAGGCCTGAGCGGGGCGTCAGTTGGCGCCGGGCGCCCCCAACTCCCTTACGAGCCTTGCCGCCACCGGCACCGCGATCCCGTGCCGCTCCGCCGCCCGCAGCAACGCCCCGCCGATCGCGTCCAGTTCGAGCGGACGTCCGGCCTCCGCGTCACGCTGCATCGACGACTTGGTCCCCGGCGGGAACGCGTCGTACCGGGCGAGCGCCCCGCCCGGGTCCGACGGGCCGCCGTAGGACCGGCTCACCGCGGCCGTCTCCTCCAGCAGGGACGTCAACTCCCCTCGGTGGCGCGTGCGTACGTCGCCCAGGGGGAGGCCGTAGCGGGTGGTGAGGAGGGCGAGGGGGGCGAGGAAGGTCATCTTGGCCCAGAGTGCGGCCGTCTCGTCGGGGAGGACCTGGGTGGTGGGGCCGGCCGCGTTCAGGGCGGTGGCGAGGGTGTCCAGGCGGGGGCGGGGGACCGGGTCGCCGGTCAGGTCGATCTCCGCGAAGGGGCTGCCGTGATCAATGTGCCCCGGGGCGGTGCGCGTCGACTCGACCCGGATGATCGCGGGGGCGACCTGGGCGGGGGTGTAGTGGGCGCGGAGGTGTGCCGGGTGTTCCACGCCGTTCAGGAACGGTACGAGGAGGGCGTCGGCCAGTGCCTTCGCCGGGACGCGGGTCAGTGCCCGGTCCAGGGTCGTCGCCTTGACCGTGATCAGGCAGGCGTCCACCGGTTCGCGTAGCTCCGTGTCGGCCTCCACGGGGGCGGTGAAGTCGCCGAAGCGGGTGCTGTGGACGCGGATTCCGTTCGTACGGAGGGTGTCGGCGGTTTCCTCTCCGGCCAGGCAGATCACCCGGTGTCCGGCGCGGGACAGCAGGGCCGCGAGCAGGCCGCCCACTCCGCCCGGGCCCAGGATCGCCACGGTGAGTTCGTCGTTCGCCATGTGCTTGTCCTCTCGTCGGTCGGCCCCGTGAACGGTGGCCGCCTCGGGGGAGATCATCGCAGGTGTGTTCGGGAGAGGGGCGGCGGGATGGGCTGCGACGCGGGAGACTGGGGGTATGTGCCGCAGTATCAAGACGCTTCGACCGCCTGCTCTGCCCGACGAGGCCACGGAGGAGGAGATGCGGGCTGCCGCGTTGCAGTACGTCCGCAAAGTCTCCGGGTTCCGGGCGCCGGCTGCGCATAACCGTGAGGTCTTTGACCATGCGGTTGATGTGATTGCGGCGGCTACCGCGGAACTGCTTGGGGGGCTTGAGGTGAAGGGGGTGGCTCGGGGGGTGTCGTGAGGTGCGGGGTGGTGGGGCGGGGGGGCGCGGTTCCTCGCGCCCCTGGAAACACGTGCCTGCGGGTCGTCGTGAAGGTGCGGGCCGTGGGGGCTTGTCGCGCCGTTCCCCGCGCCCCTGAAGGCGGACGTGTGCCTGGCGTTCGTTGTGACGTGCGGGCCGGTGGGGGCTTGTCGCGCAGTTCCCCGCGCCCCTAGGGGGGGTGTCGCCTGGCGTGTTTCGTTGTTTAGGAGGCTGTTGCCTCTGGTGTTGTTGGTTGGCGGCGCATTACGTAGGCCGCTGCCGCACCCGCGCCGAACAGGGCCAGCAACGACACCCCCGTTGCCAGCCAGGTCGTGCCCAGCCACTGGGCGCCGTAGTAGCCGAGGGCCACGCTGTAGGCCGCCCAGGAGAGGCCCGCCAGGGCTGACCAGGGGAGGAAGTCCCGGGCTCGGCGGTGGGCGGCGCCTGCGCCCAGGGAGACCACCGAGCGGCCGGCGGGGGCGAAGCGGGCCAGGATGACTAGGGCGCCGCCGCCTCGGGCGAGGGCCTGGCCGAGACGTTCCTGCGCGGTGGTGAGGCGGCGGGAGCGGGAGATCGCGCGGTCCAGGCGTTCGCCGCCGCGCCAGGCGAGCCGGTACGCCACGAGATCGCCGAGGAGGGACGCGGTCGCCGCGGACGCGATCAGCGCCAGGATGCTCGGGACCTCGTGAGGCACGGGAACCGCGTCGATCGCCGCACCGGTGCCCGCTGCCGCCGCCGTCGCGGCCGCGATGACCAGGACACCGCTCGGCAGGACCGGCAGGAACACATCAAGGAGTACGGACAGGGCGACCATGGCGTAGATCCATGGACTGCCGGTCAGTGACCCCACACTCTCGAACAACGCGTCTCCCCGTGAACTCCCCCGTGGGCCATACCTGCCGCGGTGTCGCGAGGGAGCGGCAGGGGCGGCCAGTGACAGCCATACAGCGTACGCCCGGGCAGTGACAGGAGATTCACGGGGGGCGCGAGTGATCGGCACAGCGTGTTCACCCGGCTGCCCCGTCCCAGGGGGCGGCCCGCGCCCGCATCCCGTAGCAACGTAGGCAAAGGGGAACCAAGCGGAACAAGACGTGAGGAACGGTACACATCATGGTGGCAGGGATATGCGCGGGCGCCGTCGTCGCGGCCGTACTGGCGAGCGGTACGGGCGGCGCCGCGGCCGGTGCTCCGGACGGTTTCTGGATGCGGACGGACGCGCGGTTCGCGCCGGTCGGCGCCCTCGTGCCGTCGGCGGCGGTGACGTACGACAGCAAGCTGGTGCCCGCCGCCGCGTGGATTCAGGTGAATCAGCACACGGCGGTGGGCGGTGCCACGACGGTGAAGCTGCGGGTCGACGGGATGGTGCCGGGACACGCGTACGCCGTCCATGTGCACCAGAAGCCGTGCGGCGCGGACCCGGCCGCCGCGGGCGGGCACTTCCAGCACAAACCGTCCACCGATCCGGCCGCCGCCAACGCCGACAACGAGGTCTGGCTCGACTTCACGGCCGACGAGCACGGTGCCGCCGAGGCGAGCGCCCGGCACGCGTGGGGCTTCCGGCAGGGCGAGGCGTCCTCCGTCGTGATCCATGACAGGCCGGGCAGCCACACCCGCGCCGCCTGCTTCACGGTGCCGTTCGGCTGGGCTCCCTGACCTGCGGGGACGAACAGGAGCGGGCGCCGGTGTCCGGCGCCCGCCGGCCGGCCGCCGGTGTTGTCGCCGCCGCGCGCAGCACCGCCCGTGCCACCGCGTCCGCGTCCGACAGTGTCACCGAGTCCACCCCGGGCCGGGCGCCCGCCGCGGTCACCCAGTGCACGCCCTCCGTGGGCACCCCGAACGCGAACCGCCTTTCGTGGACGGCTCCCTGACGGTCTATCAGGCGGTACGGGCGGGGTGTCACGTCCAGTCCGCCCGTCTCGTAGCCGTCCACCGTGTGCGGCCGGCACCGGCCCGTGCGCAGCAGCCGGCCGAGGAGTTCGTCGGCGGTGCGGCGCAGGTCCGGTTCGGGGAGGCGCGCCTCGATGAGGGTGGTCACACGGACCGCCGAGCCCGGTATCTCGGGCGAGGACGCCACCCAGGCGCCGTCCGCCTCCCGTACGTCGAGCCGCGGCCCGAGCACCTCCACCACGCCCGCCTCGACCAGCGCGGCCAGCTCCTCGATACGGCGGCGGGGCGGTCCGATGGACAGGAACGCGTTGAGCGGGGTGTACCAGCGGTCCAGGTGGTCACGGCGCGAGGCACCGGCCAGGCCGCCGTGGTCGACGACCAGCCGGAGTTCGTTGCGCAGATCGCGCAGCACGTCCAGGGCCGCCTTGAGCGGGCCGTCCACGTTGCCGCGCGCCGCGTGCTCCGCGTCCTCGCGCAGATACGACAGCAGCCAGTCCCGCCAGGCCGCCGGGTGCGCGAGATCGCGTTCCCCGTACGGCCGGGACAGCCGGTCCCAGCACCAGCGGTCGGCCGCCGGCACCCCGAACTCGTCCAGGATCAGGGCCTCTTGGGGGTCCCGGTGCGGGACGGCGAGGAAGCGCTCGGCGAAGTCCGCCGACGCCGGGTGCCGGGAGAGACGCAGCAGCGCGGTGTAGTAGACCGTCTCGACCTCCTTCGCCACCAACGGCCATATCTCCGTGAGGAATTCGGGCGGCTCGGCCGAGTCGGCGCGTTTGCGGAAGGCGGATATCGCCTCGGGGGTGAGGACTTGGGGAATGTGGCGGCCGTAGGGGCCCTTCGCGTTGTCGCCGCGGGCCTGGTACGGGATGCCCCGGCGTGAACCGGCGTACAGACGGGGCTCGTCGCCCGAGCGGACGTAGCGCAGGGACCCGTTCCGCGCGCGGACGAAACGGCCGCCTCTGCCCGTCGTCAACAGGGCCGTGTGGTCGAAGAAGTTGAGGCCCAGGCCGCGCAACAGGACGGGTTCGCCGGGGCGTACGACGGACAGGTCGACGTCGGCCGGGTTGGCGGGCGGGATGTGGTGCAGGCCGTGGCGGTCGGCGTAGGCGGTGAGGCGGCGGTGGGCCGGGTCCGGGATCGTCGGGAGGTGGCCCTGCGCCAGGACGACGGCCGAAAGGGCGGACAGGGTACGGCCGTTGTCGAGGGTGAGGGACTGGTGGCCGTCGGCCGTGTCGTCGAGGCGTACGGCGCGGGCCGTGTGCGGCCGCACATGGACGGAGTCGGGGGCCTCGCGGACGGTGCGGGCGAACACCCACTCCAGATAGCGGCCGTAGTGCGCGCGGGTGGGGTAGTCGTCCGGGCCGAGTTCGGCGGGCGCCCACTCGTGCAGACTCGGGCCGGGGCGGATCGGCCCCGAGCAGTCGACGCTGTCGTCGGTGAAGAGGGTCACCTGCGAGGCCACGGTGTTCATCAGCAGCTCGGGCGACTGCGCGGAGCGCCATACGCGGCCGGGGCCCGGGGGTGCCGGGTCGACGACGTGCACGGTGAGCCGGGCGCCGGGCGGGAGGAGCTCCGGCGCGGAGGCGCAGAGGCGTTCCAGGACGCTGGTACCGCGCGGACCGGCGCCGACCACGGCGACGGAGACGGAGACCGGTTCGCCGTCGAACGCGTTCACTGGGGACAAAGGGGTGACTCCCGGGCGTGTGGGGGCGCAATGGAGCAGACCGCCCGCTCGGAAGCGGACGGTCCGCCTCATCATGCCCGCAACGGGATCACGAGGGTGTCAGGGGGGAGTCCTCCACGGTCCGCAGCGTCCCGTCCGGCCGTGCCTGCTCCAGCCGCAGCCGGGCCGAACGGCCGCGCAGCGTGAGGGTCATGAGCTGGTTGCCGAACCAGGGCCCGCCCGTTTTGCGCCACGTCACCGACGGGTCGGGGCAGCGGCCGTGCCGGACGAGACGGCGGCCGAGGCCGCGCGCGACCGCGCTCCAGCCGAAGCGGAAGCCGACGCGCATATAGGCGGGGATGGAGTTGTGGACCGGGGAGCAGGTGAGCTGGAGGACCCGCGAGTCCGGAGGCCCGGCCGCACCTGAAGTCCCGGGACGGTCACGCCACTTGGGCTCGGCCACATACGCGTGGTGCACGTCTCCCGACAGCACGAGCACCGATGCCGGCGCCTCGTCCCCCGTCCCCGCCTCGGCGATCAGGTCCGCCAGCTGCTCGAAGGACTCCGGGAACGCCGCCCAGTGTTCGAGGTCGGCCGCGCGGCGCAGCTTCTCGCCGAACCCGGCCCAGCGGGCGCCCCGTTCGCCCCGGCTCAGGGCCGCGTCCCAGGTCTCGGCGTCGTGGACGAGATGGGGCAGCAGCCAGGGCAGGGAGGTGCCGATGAGGAGGTGGTCGTAGGAGGCGCGGTCCTTGAGTGCCTCCGTGCGCAGCCAGTCGGCCTCGCCGGGGTCGAGCATCGCGCGGTGCTGTTCGTCGAGGACGCGGGCCGCCCTGCTGTCCACCATCAGCAGCCGGACGCGGCCGAAGTCGCGGCGGTAGCTCCAGCGGACGGAGGCCGGGTCGGCATCGGCGCGGGAGGCGAAGGCACGGAGTTCGTCGGTGCCGTCGGGGGCGCCACGGACCGCCGAGTAGAGGGGATCGGCGGCGAGTTCGGCGGGGGAGAGGTTCCCGAGGTGCTGGTGCACCCAGTACGACATCAGCCCGCTCAGCAGCCGCTCGCGCCACCAGGCGGTGTCCCGCATGTCCGCGACCCAGGCGGCGGAGGTGTTCCAGTCGTCGATCACGTCGTGGTCGTCGAAGATCATGCACGACGGCACGGTGGACAGCAGCCAGCGGATCTCCGGGTCGAGCCAGGACTCGTAGTAGAGGTGCGTGTACTCCTCGTAGTCCGCGACCTCGCCGCCCGGCGGCTCGCGCAGGTCGCGGCGGGCGGAGAGCCAGCGGCGGGTCGCGTCGGAGACCTCGTCGGCATACACCTGGTCGCCCAGCAGGACGAGTACGTCCGGCCGTTCGGACTCCGGCTCGCGGGCGATGCGCGAGGCCAGCGAGTCCAGGGCGTCCGGGCCCACCGGGTCGTGGGAGCCGGCGGCCGGCGCGGCCCAGCGGCAGGAGCCGAACGCGACGCGGACCGTGCCGTCGGCGTCCGGGGTGTGGATCACCGACGGAGGGAACGGCGAGTCGGGCAGCGGCCATACGCGCGTGCCGTCCAGGAACACGTCGTACGGCGTCGACGTCCCGGCCGTGAGGCCCTCCACCGGCACCAACGCGTAGTGGTGGCCCGCCACTTGGAAGGTGCGGGCGGTGCCGCCCGCGCCGTCCGCACAGCGCACCTCGGCCGTGCACGGACGGCTCGCCTCGACCCAGACCGTCGCCGACGATCCGTCGGCGTAGCGAAGCAGTGGTCCAAGACTCAGTCCGGCCACGGTCGATCACCTGCCCCCTGCATGGTCGGGCTCGCCTCCGGGGGCCTCGCCCCTTCGGCCCGCCCTCCTCCGTCGCCCCGTACGGTACGGAACGACGGAGGTCAGTGGCCAGGTTCCGCAGATCACCGGTTGGCGGCGATCAGCAACCGGAGAGGTAGTTCGTCAGCGCGGTCTTCTCGGCGGAGTCGACCGACAGGTCGTAGTAGTACTTCACCTGCACCCAGGCACGGACGTACGTGCAGCGGTACGAGGTCAGCGACGGCATCCAGGTGGCCGGGTCCTGGTCGCCCTTGGACTGGTTGACGTTGTCGGTGACCGCGAGGAGCTGCGGGCGGGTCACGTCGTTGGCGAAGGACTCGCGCTGGGCGGTGGTCCAGTTGCGGGCGCCGGAGTCCCAGGCCTCGGCCAGCGGCACGAGGTGGTCGATGTCCACGTCGGAGGCGGCGGTCCAGGTGGCGCCGTCGTAGGGGGAGTACCAGCTGCCGCTGGTCGCGGTGCAGGCGGAGTTGGTGACGACGTTCGTGCCGTCGCGCTTGAGGATCCACTCACGGGTGTTGCAGGTGCCGCTGATGGTGTCCCAGGTCGGGAACAGGTCGCGCACGTAGCCGGTCCTGACCTCGGTCGCCACGGTGAGGGAGGCGAGGTAGGTACGGGCGGCGGCCGCGCTGACGGGCGTGGGGAGGGCGGCGGAGGCGGTCGGGCTGTTGAACAGGGCGACGGAGGCTATGAGTCCGGTGAACGCCGCGAGTATGCTTAGCCGTCGACGCGCGTAGAACTTCGGCATACGAACTCCCTTGTGGTGTGGGGGTGTTGGAGTGCGAGCGAGGGAATGCTCGCCGTGCCGTGTTGCCGGAAGGTGTGTGTTCGGTAAGAAGTTAGTGACGTGTTCATGTCACAACAAGGGGTGCGGCGAGACTTTCCTCACGGGCGGGGCGGCCCGGATCTCGCGTACAGTGGACGGCGCAGAAGGGGAGTAGCTCTTCGCCGGACCGTCGACATACTGCTCAGCTCGTTCTGAGCCGGCGCCCGGAGGCAGGTTCGTCCGCAGGTGGACGGGCTGGCCAGCGAGACCTTCGGTAAGCAGTGCACTAGTCGTTTTTCGCGTGCGCTGCCGTGCCGAGGTGTCCGCGGACAGCGACGATTCTCTCGGCGGGGCGGCGACTCCGACCGATTGAGGAATTTTGATCAGCATCAGCGTGACGGCGCTCGTTTTCGGCGTCGTCTTTCTCGCCGAACTCCCCGACAAGACCGCGCTCGCCGGACTCGTCCTCGGCACCCGTTACCGCGCCTCGTACGTCTTCGCCGGCGTCGCCGCCGCGTTCCTTCTCCATGTCGTGCTGGCGGTGGCCGCGGGCAGCGTACTGACGCTGCTGCCGCAGCAGTTGGTGGCCGCGGTGACCGGTGTGCTCTTCCTGGCCGGGGCCGCGGTGCTGCTCTTCAAGAGGGGCGACGACGAGGAGGAGGTCCGCGCGCCGAAGGACCAGTCCTTCTGGAAGGTGTCCGGCGCCGGATTCATGCTCATCCTGGTCGCCGAGTTCGGTGACCTGACCCAGATCATGACGGCCAACCTCGCGGCCCGTTACGACGACCCGTTCTCGGTCGGTCTCGGCGCGGTGCTGGCGCTGTGGGCGGTCGCGGGGCTGGGCATCGTGGGCGGAAAGGCGCTGATGAAGCGGGTGCCGCTGAAGCTGATCACGCAGATCGCGGCGGTGCTGATGCTGGCGCTGGGGGCGTGGAGTCTGTGGGAGGCCGTCGCCGGGTGACGGGGGTGGCGTGACGGGGGTGCGGGGCGCCTGGTGCCGGGGGTGCGGGGCGCCGGGTGGCGGGGGCTCTCGTTCGGCGGGGTGAGCTGAACGGTGAGTGAACTGTTCCGGGGGGTGGTGGCGCGATGCCGGTCCGGTTTTGTACCGTAGAGAAACAAAGTGGCTCCCGTCCGTTTTCCCTGACCGGCGGACGGGGCCGCCTTGTCCCTCCGGGGGTCATCCGCCGCGCCCCCTCCCGTTCGTTCCTTGGAGCCTGCCGATGACGGCCACCACCGTGCTCACCGCCCGTGCCCTGCTGCTGGACATGGACGGCACCCTCGTCGACTCGCATGCCGTGGTCGAGCGGATCTGGCGGAACTGGGCCGACCGGCACGGGCTGAACGCGGACGAGGTCATGAAGGTCGTGCACGGGCGGCAGGGGTACGCGTCGATGGCGCTGCTGCTGCCGAACCGGCCCATGGAGCAGAACTACGCGGAGAACGCGCGCATGCTCGCCGAGGAGACCGCCGACGTCGAGGGCGTCGTCCCCGTTCCCGGTGCGGTGGAGTTCCTCGCCTCGCTGCGGGGGCTGCCGCACGCGCTCGTCACCTCGGCGGATGTCGCCCTCTCCACGGCGCGGATGGGGGCGGCCGGGCTGGAACTTCCCGAGGTTCGGGTCACCGCCGAGTCCGTCGGCGCGAGCAAGCCGGACCCTGAGGGGTTCCTGAAGGGCGCGGCCGAGCTGGGCGTCGCGCCCGCGGACTGTGTGGTGTTCGAGGACTCGGGGGCGGGGATCGCGGCGGGGCGCTCCGCGGGGATGCGGGTGGTGGGGGTTGGGCCGCAGGCCGGGTTCCATCGGGCGGATGTCGTGGTGCGGGATTTGCGTGAGGTGCGGGTTGAGGGGGTTGCGGGTGGGGGGATTCGGCTGCACGTGGGGTGACGTGCGGTGACTTGGGGTGACCCGGGGTGAGTGGTACGGCGGTTGGGGGGCTTGGGTTGTTTTGTGGGTGCCGCGCCGTGGGGGCTGGGCGCGCAGTTCCCCGCGCCCCTTTAGGGGGTGGCCCCTTGGGGGTTGGCCTGCGGGTGAGGCTTGGATCCCCTGACCCCCACCTGTGTCGCGTTACGGCTGGGAGGTTTCCGACTCCAGTTTTGTGCGGGTTGTCTGGCCGTAGACGCCTGGCGTGTCGGATGTGATGCCTCGGGCCAGTTGGTAGGTGCGGACCGAGGACTGGACCTGTTTGTCGAAGATGCCGTTCTCGGGGCCGGTGTAGAGCCTCAACTGGGTGAGGCGGAGCTGGAGTTCGGTCACCTCGGGGCCCTCGTCGCCGCGTTGCAGGACCGGGGCGGGCGTGCTGCTGCTCTGGTGGTTGGTGGCCGACGCGGTGGAGGCGGTGGCCGTGGGGGTCGGGGTGCGGCTCGGCTTCGCGGACGTGGAGGGTGTGGCCGAGGGGGTCGAGGACGCCGTCGGTGACGGAGTCTCGCCGAGTGACGGGGTCGGGGACGCCGTCGTCGGCCCGGCGGACGGGGAGCCGCTCGTGGTCGGTGTCGCCGAGGCCGCGCTCTCCGACTCGGCCGGGACGCTCGCCCGTACGTCCTGCGGGGCCGCGTCGTCCCGGGACGGGGGCTCGTACGAGAACAGGCCGCCGGCGAAGCCGGCCACCGCTGTCACCGCCACGGCCGCTCCCGCCATGGCGAGCAGCGCGGTACGGCGGCGACGCGTCGGGTTCCGGTCGCCCTCACCCGTGGACGCACCCGGGGTCCCCTCGCGGCCTCCGCCGTCCTCGCCGTCCTCGAACAGGCTCAGGTCGGTGGCGTTCGGGGTCGTGTCCGAGGGGGCCCGCAGGGTGGGCAGGACCGAGGTCTCCCCCTGAGGGGCGGGCGCCGGCGGCACCGCGCGCAGCGGCATCGTCTCCTCGACGGCGGGCAGTCGCTGGGTCTCGGCCGCACCGGCCGCGCCCTCTGGTGCCCCCGATGTCCCCGAGCCCGCCGTGGGCCCCGGTCCCTTCGCCTCCCCGTCCAGCTCCACATACGGCCTGATCCGCAGCGGGTCGAAGTCCTCCGCCGCTGCCGCCTCCGCCGTGCGCGTGTCGCGGAGCGCGTCGGCCGCCTGCTGGGTGCAGGTGCACGACGGGGAGCCGTCGGCTGCCCGGGGTGCGCCGCACCGCGGGCATATGTGGCCCTTCGCCTCGTTCACGTGTTCGTCCCTCCCCGTGGATCTCCAGAGGTTATGCGGATCTCCTTCACCCCGTCTCCTCGGACCCCCGGAACGACGGCTTCCCATCGGACTCAACAGGCCGTAACCGGCCATACCGATCACCATGGATGTGTAACGAGAGCCGCAGGAGGTCTTCATGGCCGGCGATGCGCACGGTATGACGGGGAATGTGCACCACGCGCAGCCACCGGAGGGGCCCCCGCGACGGGGCAGTTCCGCCCAGGAACACGTGTCGGGCAACGTCCTCGTCTCGATCGGGGCGCTGCTCCTCGGGCTGCTCCTCGCCGCCCTCGACCAGACCATCGTGTCGACCGCGCTGCCGACGATCGTCAGCGACCTCGGCGGACTGGAACACCTGTCGTGGGTCGTCACCGCGTATCTGCTCGCGTCGACCGCCGCGACCCCGCTGTGGGGCAAACTCGGCGACCAGTACGGACGGAAGCGGCTCTACCAGATCGCGATCCTGATCTTCCTCGTCGGGTCCGCACTGTGCGGCGCGGCGCAGAACATGCCCCAGCTGATCGCCTTCCGGGCCTTGCAGGGTCTCGGCGGCGGCGGGCTGATCGTGTTGTCGATGGCGATCGTCGGCGATGTGGTCGCACCCCGTGAACGCGGGCGCTACCAGGGCCTGTTCGGGGCCGTGTTCGGTGCGACGAGTGTCCTCGGGCCGCTTCTCGGCGGGCTGTTCACCGAGCATCTGAGCTGGCGCTGGGTCTTCTACATCAACCTCCCCGTCGGTGTCGTCGCCCTCGCCGTCATCGCGACCGCGCTGCACATCCCGCGCAGGTCGACCCGGCACGTCATCGACTACCTCGGCACCTTCCTCATCGCCGCCGTCGCCACCTGCCTGGTCCTGGTCGCCTCGCTCGGCGGTACGACCTGGGGCTGGGGCTCGCCGCAGATCATCGGGCTCGCGGTGCTCGGCGTCGTGCTGATCGTGGCGTTCGTCGTCGTGGAGCGCCGGGCCGCCGAACCCGTCCTGCCGCTCAAGCTGTTCCGCGTCCGCACCTTCACGCTCGCCGCCGTCATCAGCTTCATCGTCGGCTTCGCGATGTTCGGCGCGATGACCTATCTGCCGACGTTCCTCCAGGTCGTGCAGGGCATCTCCCCGACCATGTCCGGTGTGCACATGCTGCCGATGGTGTTCGGCATGCTGATCTCGTCCACCACGTCCGGCCAGATCGTCAGCCGCACCGGCCGCTGGAAGGTGTTCCCCATCGCGGGCACCGGCGTCACCGCGCTCGGCCTGCTGCTGCTCCACCAACTCGACGAGGGCAGTTCCACCGCCGAGATGAGCGCGTACTTCTTCGTCTTCGGGCTCGGACTCGGCCTGGTCATGCAGGTGTTGGTGCTGATCGTGCAGAACGCCGTCTCGTACGAGGACCTCGGCGTCGCCACCTCGGGCGCGACCTTCTTCCGCTCCATCGGGGCCTCCTTCGGCGTCGCCATCTTCGGCACGGTCTTCGCGAGCCGTCTCGGCGACAAACTCACCGACGCCCTCAAGGGCACCTCCCTCCCGCCCGGCGTCACCCCGGACGGGCTGGAGTCGGACCCGCGCGGAATCTCCCAACTCCCGCCCGCCGTACGCCCGGAGGCCCTGCACGCATACGCCTCGTCCATCACCGACGTCTTCCTCTACGCGGCCCCCGTCGCCCTCGTCGGCTTCGTCCTGGCGTGGTTCCTCAAGGAGGACAAGCTGCGCGGCTCGGTCACGGCACCCGACGTCAGCGAGACCCTCGCGAGCAACCCGGTCCAGCGCTCCTCCTACGACGAGGTGTGCCGCGCGCTGTCCGTGCTCGGCACCCGGGAGGGCCGCCGCGAGATCTACCGGACCATCACCACCAAGGCGGGCTACGACCTTCAGCCGGCGGCGAGTTGGCTGCTGCTGCGCATCAAGCGGGACGGCTGGGCGGAGCCGGGTGTCCTCGCCGAACGCAGCACCGTGCCGCTGCCAGTGATCCTCGCCGCCGTCCGCCAGGTCGAGGAGCGCAGGCTGGCCGTACGCGAGGGCCTCGACCTCCGGCTCACCGACCAGGGCCGGGAAGTGGCCGAGAAGCTGTCCCTGGCCCGTGAGGAATCTCTCGCCGAGACCCTGGGCGACTGGTGGGGTCCTGACCGGCCCACGGACCTCATCCAGCTGGTGAAGGAGCTGAACGGGGAGCTGTGCGGCTCGGACCGCGAACAGCCGCACGACGGGGCGTCCACGGCGCTCAGTTGAGGCTCTTCCGGAACCAGTGCTCCGCGTACGGGTCGTCGTTGTGCCGCTCCGTCTCCTGGTAGCCGAGCCGTGCGTACAGCGCGCGTGCCTCCACCAGGTCGGTGCGGGTGTCGAGGATCATCACCTCGGCGCCCAGCTCGCGGGCGGCGTCCTCGGCGGCCTTCACCAGCCTCGGCGCGCCGCCCCGGCCGCGCATCCCCTCGTACACGAAGACCCTCGTCAACTCGGCGACGCCGCCCCCGAGGAGCCGCACCCCCGCATTCCCGGCCGCCTCCCCGTCGTACCGGGCGACGAGCAACAGCCCGTCGGGCGGGGCGAGTTCGGAGCCGGTGTGGGCGGCGATCTCGCGTTCCAGTTCCTCCGGGTCCGTCCGCCGCCGCTCGTGCAGGAGGTACCAGCGGTCGCTGACCTCCGTGTAGTAGGCCCGCCAGAGTGCGGCGGCGGCCGGGGAGTCGACGGGCTCCGGGGTGATCGTCCAGGTCATACGGGCATTGTCACGAGGCGGTGGGGATGCGGCGCAAGCGAATATGGGTGACCTCGGGGGAGTCGAGGACCTGGGTCTTGTGCCACTCGATGTGCGCGTCGCCGAGGTGGTCGAACAGGCGCCGTCCGCCGCACGCGAGGACCGGCACGACATGCAGCAGGAGTTCGTCCAACCATCCCGCGCGGATGAACTGCTGGGCCAGGTCGGCGCCCCCGGCCAGCGAGATGTCCTTGTCGCCGGCCGCCTCGCGGGCCAGCTCCAGCGCGCGGGCGGGGCCCTCGGTGACGAAGTGGTAGGTCGTGCCGCCCTTCTTCACCACCGACTCGCGTGCGTGGTGCGTCACGACGAACACCGGTGTGTGGAACGGCGGTTCGTCGCCCCACGGGACCTCCCCGGTGATGAACATGCCGTGCCCCATGACCACCGCGCCGGGCCGTTCCGTCCACTCGGCGAGCAGGGTGTCGTCGGGGCCCTCCGTGCCGCCCTCCATGCCCTGCATCCGGCGGAAGCTCCGCAGCCCGAACACCCAGGAGTGCAGCCGCTCCCCGCCGATGCCCAGCGGATGCTCCCGCCCCGACTCCGGGCCCGCGATGTACCCGTCCAGCGACATGGCCAGCCGTGCGATGACGTCACTCATGACAACCTCCTCGATGGTTTCTCACCCCTGCGTCGAACGGGGCGGGACGGAATCGACACACCGGCGCCATGAATTCCCCGGAGGTGTGGCCGTCGTTTGAAGGGGGTCTTTACGGCAACCCGGTAGGGGAACCGACCGGCTACGAGAGCCGGTTGGGCGAGAACCCGGAAGGCACTCATGTCCACAGGCGTGATCATCGTTTTGATCGTGATCGTGGTCGGCGTGGTCGCTGCCGCGGCCGCCCTGGCGCTGCGTGCCCGAGGCGCGACCGGCGGCTCGGGCTTGAAGCGCCGCTTCGGACCGGAGTACGACCGGACCGTTGCCCGGCACAACGGCGACGCGAAGGCCGCCGAGCAGGAGCTCGGCGCGCGCGTCCAGGAGCACGGTTCGTTGCAGGAGAAGCCGCTGGAGCCCGCGGCCCGTGAGCAGTACCAGGCACGCTGGGCCGCCGCCCAGGAGCGGTTCGTCGATTCGCCCCGCGAGGCCATGTCCGAGGTCGACCAGCTGCTCGGCCAGGTCGCCGGAGCCCGGGGCTTCCCCGACGTCCAGGAGTACGAGAAGCAGTTCGACGCGCTCTCCGTGCACCACGCGGACCACGTCCACGGCTACCGGCGCGTCCACCGCGTCGTCACCACGCGTGCGAACGGCACACCGGAGAGCCAGGCCGGGACCGAGGAGATGCGTGAGGCCATGCTCGAAGCCCGCGCCCTCTTCGACGACCTGATGAACGACGGCAACCGCGACGGCAGTGGCCACGGAGGCGGCGGTCGCCATTCGTTCGGCGCATTCAACAAGCAGGCACTGAAGGGGAGTTGAGCTACATGTCCGATGCGATACGGCCGACCGGCGACTCGAACACCGAGCGCAAGGAGAACGAGCGCAGGGCAACCGACGCGAGCGCCGACAGGACCACCGGACAGCGGGACGCCGACAAGGCCTCGCGCGAGTCCGCCACCGGCACCACCGGCACGGGAACCACCGGCACGGGAACCACCGGCACCGGCACGACCGGCACCAAGCCCTTCGACACCAAGTCCGGTGACAGGACCGCCGACGACAAGTCCGCGCTGCGGGGCACCGGCTCCGACAAGGAGAGGGCGACCCCCCTCGGCTCGGACCGCTCGGACCGCACCGACCGCTCGGACCGCACCGCCTCGCCGGCCTCGACGTCCGACCGGGCGATTCCGTCCCCGCGCGAGGGCGACCCGACGGAGACGCGCGGCGAGCGCACTGCCCAGTCGACCCGCACCGAGCGCGGTGACCGCACCGAGCAGTCCACCCCGTCCGTCCACGCCCCCGAACCGGCCCCCGCGGTCGGCTCCGGCAACGGACGCCGCGTCCCCCAGGACGCCGAGAACGGCAGCCTGCTGCCGCACGACGAGAGCGACAAGTTCAGCCTGCGGCTCCAGCACGCGGTCACCGGGTTCGTGGACGAGCCCCGGTCCGCCGTCGAGGAGGCCGACCACGTGCTGGAAGAGGTCGCCGCCCGCTTCACCGAGGCCGTCACCAAGCGCCGCGCCACCCTGCACGGCTCCTGGGAGTCCAAGGGCTCGGACGGCGCGGACGACACCGAGCAACTCCGCCTGGCCCTGCGGGACTACCGCGAACTGACGGAGCGGCTCCTCCACCTGTGACCGGCCTGGGCTGTCCATTCAGCCCTGTCCGTCAGCCGCCCGGCGCTCCCGCCACTCCCGCGCGACCTCTTCGACGTCGTACGGCTTCATCCCGAGCGGGGGTCCGGGCGGCGGCTTGAACATCATCTCGCGGATCTTCACGTTCACTTCGGTGATGATCCGCCGGGCGATCCGCTCCGAAGAGGCCGAGTACGCCGCAGCAAGGGCGTCCTCGGCCTCTTTGCGCAGTGCCAGCGTGGGCGGCAGCACGGAGATGCCCTCGCGGGCCATCTTCTGCTTGATCCACCACAGTTCGTCGTACGTCGTGTCGGCGCCGGACGGCAACGGCTTGCCCGCGCCCGGCAGATGGGCGAACTCTCCGGCCTGCTCCGCATCCCGGATCTGCTTGTCGACCCAGGACTCGAAGGACACACCCGGTGGCTTTCGCTCGGTCATGACTTCATTGTGCCGGACGCGGCGGCACCGGGCGATTTATCATGCGCCCGCTGCTGTAAGGACACTTCAAGGGGAGCGCACGTGCTCGAACTCACCATGGCCTCGGTCTCCGGGACGGACGAGGGCGCGACCGCCGGCATGCTGATGGCCGACGCGCCCAGTGACCCGGGCGCGGTGCTGCGGGTGGGCCGGGACGAGTCGGTGTGCCGGCTGGTGACACCGGACGACTGGCTGTTCATCTCGCGGGTCCATCTGGAGTTCCTGTGCGGACCCGAGGGGGTGTGGCAGGTGAGCTGGCTGCGCGGCTCCCAGCCCGACCCGTCCTCCGAAGTACGCCTGATCGTCGGGGAGTACGCCCAGACGGTCGGCTACGGCGGAAGCGTGCCGTTGCCCCGGGGCGGCAGCGGCGAGATCGTCATCCAGGACCGCACCGGGCCGCGCAGCGTCAACGTCGGCTTCTATCACGGGAGTTGAGCTAGGGCAGCACGCGCGCCAGCGCGAAGCCGTCGTATCCCTTCCGGCCCACCGTCTGGATCGCGGTGCCCGAGAGACGCGCGTGCGAGCCGATCAGCTCGATCGCGGTGCGCGTGCCCTGGACGTCCGGCGAGGCGTTGTCCGGGTCGGCGACCCGGCCGCCGCGCACGACGTTGTCGACGATGATCAGGCTGCCGGGGCGGGTGAGCTTGAGGGCCCACTCGACGTAGTGCGGGTTGTTGCTCTTGTCGGCGTCGATGAAGACCAGGTCGAAGGGGTCCTGGTGTTCGTCGACGAGGACGGGCAGCGACTCCAGGGCCGGGCCCACCCGCACCTCGACGATCTTGTCGAGGCCCGCGCGGGCGATGTTGCGGGTGGCGACCTCGGCGTGCCGCGCGCTGTACTCCAGGGTGACCACGCGGCCGTCGGCGGGCAGTGCGCGGGCCAGCCAGATCGTGCTGTAGCCGCCGAGGGTGCCGATCTCCAGGACGCGGGTGGCGCCCTGGATCTGGGCCAGCAGGTGGAGCAGCTTGCCCTCGGCGGCGCTCACGGCGATCTCCGGCAGCCCGGCGGCCTCGCTGTCACGCAGGGCCGCCGTCAACACCTCATCCTCCGGGGCGAGTTGGCCGATGAAGTAGTCGTCGACGTCGTCCCACAGCTGTGTCTCACTCATGTGCTGGTGCCTTTCGTGCGTCCGGTGACGTGGGCCGAGCACCCGCGTCGGCCACCCAAGTCAACTACCCGGCGGGTGCGTCGGAGGCGGTGGAAACGCCGGTGGCGGCGGGATCTCCGGCCGCCGGGAGCGTCGTACGAGGAACAGGACGGTGGCCGTGAGGAGCACCGCGAGGCTTCCGGCGATCGTCAGCAGCCAGGCCGGGACGCCCGCGATCCTCGTCAACCGGTCCTCGTAGATGACCTGGTGGAACGGGGTGTCGGTCGCCGTGCGGCGCAGCAGGTGGTCGCCGGTGATGCGGGCCGGGTCGGGGAACTCCTGGTTGACGGCGGTGAGGAACGGGGTGCCCCTGGCGAGGGCGGACAGCGGGCCGGAGGTGGTGGGGACGCGGCCCGCGTAGGCGACCCGGGGCGGTTCGCCGCCGATGGTGCCGCCGGGTTCCATGCGGTGCGCGGCGAGGATGAACAGGCCGAGGGACTGCGGGGTGCGGGCCAGCCGGGAGAGGCGCATCGGGTAGACGGGGGACTCGGCGGCGAAGGTGAGGTGCAGCGGGTCGAGGGCGCCCTGGAGCGGGGTGCCGGCTGCCGCGGGGGCGAGGCGGACCGCGACGTACTCCCAGCGCTGGTCGACGTACGGCTGGAGGGCCTGGTCAAGGCGGGACGGCAGGACGAACCCGTTCGTGTGCAACCAGTCACCGAGCGCGTCCGGGTCGGTGGCGGTCAGCCGGGCCACGTCGAAGGGGCCGAGGCGCTCACGGCCGATCACACCGACTCCGGGGGCCGTGACGGCGCCGGGCGGGGCGCCGCCGCCCGCACCGCCGGAGACGAGCGGCCAGTCGCCGTCCTGGGGCCAGAAGTGGTGACGGACGCGGTGCGCGGGCGCGGTGAGCGTGTTCAGCGCGTCGAAGAGCGCCGGGTCGGCGAGCGTGACCGTCGCCCGGTGCGGGACCGGCATGATCCAGGCGGCCCGCCGTGCGTCACCGGAGACAGTGAGCCGCATCACGATCTGTTCCTGGCGCCCGTCCCAGCGCACCACGGATGTCTCGCGCCCCACCGCCACCCGCTGCGCGCCGCCCGGCACCAGGGCGCCGCAGCCGCACGCCCAGGCCGGTGCCACCAGGGAGCCGAGTTGCAGGGCGAACAACGCCAGTACGACGGCCAGTGCGCGTGCCGGGGCCCGGCCCCGCGGTAAACCGATCATGTCGACAAGCTAGCGGGGCCGGTCGGAAGCGCGCAGTTGTTTCCCGTGCCCAGGCAACCTCACGCCCACTATCGTCATCCGGACAAAAGGAGAGCGGCCGTCAGGTGAAGGGGGGGTTGCCTGCGTCTCTCCCGCAGGGGGTGCGAACCTCATAGGGTTCGCAGAGGGACATCCACGCGGCACACGCGTGGGACGACGGGGCGGGAGGCCTACGAGGCGTGGCGAACGTGGAGCACAGCGGGCGACCGGCGGGAGCCGCAGGAGCGTTCGGGGCGACGGCCGCCGGGACGGCCAGGGCACGGCTGCGCGTGGCGCGCCTGGGCCTGTGGCTGGTCGCCACGGTCCTCGCCGTACGGCAGGTGGCCGTCGTCCTCAGCACCCCGCAAGGGGAACGGCTGACCGACCTGGAGACCTGGGTCGGGCCGAACGGCGTGCTGCATGTGAAGGGCTCGCTGTACGACTCGACGCAGTTCACCGGCACCCCCTTCGCCGGGCTCGTCCTCAAACCGCTCACCAGGGCAGCCGAGCAGGCCCTCGGCTGGGGCTGGACCTTCGGCACGCTGCTGCTGGTCGTCGCGCTCGGCCTGGTCGTCTCGCGCGCCCTGCCGCCGCCCGTCACCCGCCGTGCCTCGCTGCTCGCCGCGCCCGTCGCGATCAGCCTGCTCATGCTGTCGCTGCCGGTGCGCAACACGCTGTGGCTCGGCCAGACCAGCGTCATCCCGGTCCTGCTCGTGCTGCTCGGCTGCTTCACCGTGCGCGGTGAGCGGGCCAGCGGGGTGCTGATCGGGCTCGCCGCCGGGCTCCAGCCCACGGTGTTGCTGTTCGCGCCGCTGCTGTGGTTCACCGGCCGCCGCCGGGCCGCCGTCACCTCCGCGGGCACGTTCGCCGCGAGCGTGGCGGTCGCGTGGGCCGCGATGCCGCACGACTCGTACACGTATTGGGTGCACCACATGGCGGGCGCCGGCCTCGGTGGCGCGGCCGACGGCCTCGGCAACCAGTCGCTGCACGGCGCGCTGCTGCGGCTCGGACTCACCGGCCCGCTGGAGATCGGCGTGTTCCTCGCGCTGGGCGCGGCCGTCACCTACCTGGGCCTGCGCCGGGCCGTGCGGTACGCGCGCGACGGGCAGCTGCTGCTCGCGGTCGCGATCACGGGCTGCGCGGCGATCGCCGTGTCGCCGACGACCTGGCAGCACCAGCTGCTGTGGGTGCTGCTCGCGGTGGTCGGCCGGGTCGGCAAGCGGGCCTCGGACCGGTTCGTGTGGCCGGTCGCGGTGATCCTCGTGGTCACCCTGCCCGCGAAAATGATGCTGCCGAACATGCCGGCGATGTACCCGATCCGGGACAACGTCGTCCTGCTCGCGGCCCTCGCCGCCGCGACGGCGGTCCCGTTCCTGTCCCGCACGTCGGAGTACTACCGCCGGCCGATCCCCACGGAGTACGCCGAGCCGGTCCCGGCGCGCTGGAAGCACGTCCCGCTGCTGCCGTTCCTGCGCCGCGTCCTGACCCGCCCGAACCTCCTCCTCGAACTCCTCCTGATCCGCGTCACGTACGCGGCCTACCAGCAGGTCCGCCTCGCGGCGACCGGCGGCACCAACTCGGGCGGCCGGGCCACGGCGGAACACCACGGCCACCAGATCCTCTCCATCGAACGCTTCCTGCACATCGACATCGAGCACGCGGTCAACCACTGGGTCGTGAAGGTCGACTTCCTCAAGGACTTCTTCAACTTCTACTACGAGTCCTTCCACTTCGTGGTCCCGCTGACGGTGATGGCGGTCCTCTACTGGCGCCGCCCGGTCGACTACCGCTGGGCCCGCTCCTCCCTCGGCTTCGCCACGCTCCTGGCCCTGATCGGCTTCTGGCTCTACCCGTTGGCCCCGCCGCGCCTGCTCCCCGGCCTCGGCATCATCGACACGGTCCACGGCGTCCAGGACTTCTCCAAGCCGGACTACGGCACCCTCACCGCCCTCACCAACCAGTACGCGGCGATGCCGTCCCTGCACTTCGGCTGGTCCCTGTGGTGCGGCGTCGTCATCTTCGCCCTGGCCCCCAAGTGGTGGATGAAGGCGCTCGGCCTCCTGCACCCGTTCTTCACCGTCACCGCGATCGTCGCGACGGGCAACCACTGGGTCCTGGACGCGGTGGGCGGCGCGGCGGTGGTGACGGCGGGCTTCGGGCTGTCGTACGTCTTCCAGGGACCGCGGGCCAGATCACTGACTCAACCGGCCCAGAAGAAGCCGGAGTTGGAAAAGGCATCAGCGGTGCCCGGATGAGTGCCCCGGCACCTGAAGCGGGGCATCAACTCGAAGAACTGTGGATGAGATGGGAGTCGTGGCTCATCCACAATGCGCCTGAGGATCATCAGGCGCTTCTTCCGGGTGCCACCAGCGCGGAGATGTCTCACCTGGAAGGCGAGGTCGGGTTCTCGCTGGCCGGCGATCTCAGGTTGTTGCTCTCGAAGCACAACGGTGTTGCCCCGCGTCGGTCGAGTACGCAGGCCGGCGCCTTCCTCCTCGGTTACAGCCCGCTCACCACGGACGGGATTCTGGAGTGGCAGCAGAACCTGGCCGCGATGTCGCGGGAAGCCGCGGAAGAGGGCTACGAGGAAGAGGTGGTCGGGTCCATCGCGCATGAGCGGTGGGTGCCCTTCGCGCAAGGCCTCACCGGCGATCTGCTGTTCATCGACCACCGGAGCGACCGCCACGGAGAGATAGGGGAAATCTCCTTTGGCTCCCCTGAGTACCGCTGGCTGTGGCCGAATGCGCGTGTGATGCTTCACGACCTGTGCGACTCGGTCGAGGACATGTCTCCCCTGCCCAGGCTGGGGCGCCGTCCCGCTGTCCATGAAGGACGCATGCTGGAGTGGCCCGCTGCCTAGGCGGCTGGGCGAATGGCGACACGCGGTCCGAACTCCTCAGCTGACCACCGCAGTTCGCGAACACTCGAACCACACGGCCTTTCCGCCGCCGGCCGTCCGGGTGACCCCCCACTTGTCCGTCACCGCGTCCAGCAGTACCAGCCCGCGCCCGTTCTCCGACTCCGCGTCGAACTCCGGGTGCAGGTCCGGGAGTTGGCAGGAGCTGTCGCTCACCTCGACGCGTACGCCGGTCGGTTGGCGCAGCAGGAACAGTCCGCAGCGCCGGTCCGGAACGTGCCGTACGACATTGGCGATCAGCTCCGTGACAGCGAGCTCGACGGCGTCGGCCAGCTCCGGCATGCCCCACTCCAGCAGGAACGAGCGGACGATACGGCGGATGTGCCGGGCCGAGTGTTCGCCCACGGTGATGTGCATGACGTACTGCTGGCGGTGGGGAAAGGCCAGCACGGCGGGGGGAATCGGTTCGTTCACATAACGAGGCTGATGCTTCGCGGCTACCCTCGGCAACGGTATGAATACAACCCGTTCGCGGGTGGACAAACGTCGGCTGAACAGGGGGCTTAGCGTGCACATCACCACCCTCGACCCGGGGGCTTCGGCGCTGGACTACTACGGCTACGAACTCCGCCGTTACCGAGAGGCGGCCGGTCTCACCCAGCGCCAACTAGGCGTCATCATCAACTACACCGGATCCTTGATCGGCCAGATCGAGACGGCGAAGAAGTTCCCGACGCTGGAATTCAGCAGGGCGGTCGACGCGGCCCTCAATACCGGTGGGTTGCTGACCCGGTTGCTCGATCTCGTGCTGCGCAGTCAACTGCCCGCGTGGTTCCAGCAAGTTGCTGAACTACAGGCGCGGGCCGTCGATATCTGTTCCTTCGAGGCTCAGATGATCCCCGGTCTCCTCCAGACTCAGGAATACGCCTGCGCTGTGCTCGGCACGCTGGACCAGAGCAACCTGGACGACAGGACCGCCGTTCGCATGGCTCGGCAGCGCATCTTCGAGAAGGAGAACCCGCCGGTCTTCTGGGCGATCCTGAGTGAGGCCGCGCTGTATCTGGAAATCGGCGGCCGGAAGACGATGAGCGATCAACTGGCCCGCCTGTTGACCTATGAGGACAATCCTCGGATCAACATTCAGATCCTGCCGCACTCGGCCGGAGCCCACGCGGGTTTGCAAGGCTCGTTCGACCTCTATCGCTTCCCGAGCGACCCGCCCATCGTCTACACCGAGAGCTACGGCAGCGGGCATCCGACCGCCAACCCGGACACCGTCAAGGACTGTTCGCTCCGTTACGATCATCTCCAGGCTGCCGCCCTCTCCATTCGGGACTCGGCGGCGCTGATCCGGCGCGTGATGGAGGAACGTTATGGGGAACAACGCGATGCCGACGGTGACTCAGTGGCGGAAGTCGAGCTACAGCGGTGACCAGGGAGGCAACTGTGTCGAGTGTGCGCCCCTCGGCCCGCTCGCCTGGCGGAAGTCCTCGTACAGCAGCGACCAGGGCGGCAACTGCATAGAGGTCGCCGAACTCCCCTGCCCCACCACCCCCACCCTCGCCATCCGCGACTCCAAGACCCCGGCGGGACCGATCCTCACCCTCGGCCCCGCCGCGTTCACGACCTTCGTCAACTGGTCCGCTACGACGGCTGGTTGACCTCGAAGTAGTAGTCGTGGTCGAGGTCCTCCAGGAGACCGATCCGGCTCGGTGTCCAGCCGAACCGCTCCCGGGTCAGGACGCTCGTGCCGACCAGGTCGGAGGAGTAGAAGTGGCCCAGCCAGCCGAAGTGGGCCCCGGCCTCCTCGACCGGCACGCTCTTCACCGGTAGGTCCAGCCGCCTGCCGATGACCTCGGCGATCTCCCGTACGGGTACGCCCTCGTCGTCCACCGCGTGCAGCACCGTGCCCGCGGGGGCGTTCTCCAGGGCCAGCCGGAACAGCACCGCCGCGTCCTCGCGGTGCACGGCGGCCCAGCCGTTCGTGCCGTCGCCGGGGTACGCGGAGACGCCCTTGGCGCGGGCGATGTCGATCACGCCGGGGACGAAGGCGTGATCGCCCTCCCCGTGCACCTGCGGCAGCCGTATCACCGACGAACGGACGCCCCGCGCCGCCGCCGTCAGGGTGGTCACCTCGGCCGGGAGGCGGAGCAGGTCGGGGCGGTCGGCGGGGTCGGGGACGTCGTCCTCGGTCCGGCCGTGGCTCATGACCGAGCTGATGACGAGGGGACGGTCCGAGCCCGCGAGGGTCTCGGTGAGGGCCTTCACCACGCTCAGGTCGATCGCGACGCAGGCGGCGTATTTCGAGAAGTCGTGGATGAAACCGGTGTGGATCACACCGTCGGACGCCGCCGCGCCCGCGCGGAGGGCGTCGAGGTCCTCCAGCGAACCCCGGTGCACCTCCGCCCCGGTCGCCGCGAGCCGATCGGCCGACGCGTCGGAACGGGCCAGGCCCAGCACGTCGTGGCCGTTGGCGAGTAGTTCGCGGACGACCGCGCTGCCGACGAATCCGGTCGCTCCGGTGACGAAGACACGCATGACGAAATCACCCCAGGTGGGTCAGGAAGTGGTGTGCCTCCAGCGTGCGCCCACCGCACCCCGCCCGTCCAAGACGGACTCCGGAAGACGTGATTCATTTCCGGTATCGACGCAGCTCGCACCGTCGTACAGTCGAAGGATGACCGACCTGGACCTGCGCCTGGTGCGCTGCTTCACCGTCGTCGCCGAGGAACTGCACTTCGGCCGGGCGGCGGCCGTGCTCCACCTCGCGCAGCCTTCGCTGAGCCGTCATGTGCGGCGGCTTGAGGGGGAGTTGGGGGTGCGGCTCTTCGACAGGACCGCGCAGGGCACGCAACTCACCGAAGCGGGGCGGGCGTTCCTGCCCCGGGCCCATGAACTGCTGCGGTCGGCGGAGGAGGCGACCGCCGTGGCGCGGGCGGCCGGGCGGCCCAGCCGGGTCGTCATCGGGTTCATGAACGGACTCATCATCACCCCGGCGGTGCGTGCCCTGCGCGCCCGTCATCCGGAGGCCGACGTGCACAGCCGCTTCCTCGGCTGGGGCGAGCTGCCGTCCGCCCTGCTGGAGCACCGGGTCGACGTGGTCGTGGGCCGACTCCCCTTCGACACCGAGGGGTTGAGCGTCAGCGTCCTCTGCGAGGAGCCCCGGATGCTGCTGATGCCGGTCGGCCACCGGCTGGCCGGCAAGGAGTGCGTCAGCATCGACGACATCGCCGACGAGCCCGTACCCCGTTTCCCGGACGAGGAGTTCAACGCGTTCTGGCGCGTGGACCCTCGCCCGGACGGCCGCCCCGCGCCGGCCGGCCCGTTCGTCCGGGAGCTGGAGGACAAGCTCGAGGCCATCGCGGCGGGCGAGGCGGTCGCGATGGTTCCGGCGGGTGCCGTCAGAAAGGGCCTGCGGCTCGATCTGACGACGGTCCCGATCGAGGGCGTGCCCCCGGTCCCGGTGGTGCTGGCCGTCCGCGCGGGCGAGGAGGGGCGACCGCTCCTCGCGGCCTTCCGCGTCTGCGCCGAGGAGCACCTGCACCCCGACAACTGGGTTGCTACAGACGCTGGATGATCGTGCCCGTCGCCAGCGCCCCGCCCGCGCACATCGTGATCAGCGCGAACTCCTTGTCGGCGCGCTCCAGTTCGTGCAGCGCGGTGGTGATGAGGCGGGCGCCGGTTGCGCCCACCGGATGGCCGAGGGCGATCGCACCGCCGTTCACGTTGACCTTCTCCAGGTCCTGGCCGAAGACCTGCGCCCAGCTCAACACCACCGACGCGAACGCCTCGTTGATCTCGACGATGTCGATGTCCTTGAGTGTCATGCCCGCCTTGCCGAGCACGGCCCGTGTCGCGTCGATCGGCCCGTCGAGGTGGTAGTGCGGATCGGCCCCGACCAGCGCCTGGGCCACGATCCTCGCCCTCGGCCTGAGCTTCAGCGCCCGCGCCATCCGCTTCGACGCCCACATGATCGCCGAGGCGCCGTCGCTGATCTGCGAGGAGTTGCCCGCCGTGTGCACGGCGGTCGGCATCACCGGCTTCAGCTGGGCCAGCGCGTCCATGGACGTGTCGCGCAGGCCCTCGTCCCGGTCGACGAGCCGCCACATGCCGTGGCCCGCGCGCTGCTCGTCCTCCGTCGTCGGCACCTGGACGGCGAACGTCTCCTTCTTGAACCGCTCCTCGGACCAGGCGATCGCCGCCCGCTCCTGCGAGATCAGACCGAGCGAGTCGACGTTCTCGCGGGTCAACTTCCGGTTGCGGGCGATACGTTCGGCGGCCTCGAACTGGTTGGGCAGGTCCACGTTCCACTCGTCCGGGAACGGCTTTCCCGGCCCGTGCTTCGACCCCGAGCCGAGCGGCACCCGCGACATCGCCTCGACGCCGCAGCTGATCCCGACGTCGATGACACCGGCGGCGATCATGTTGGCCGTCATGTGCGAGGCCTGCTGCGAGGAGCCGCACTGACAGTCGACGGTCGTCGCCGCCGTCTCGTACGGCAGGCCCATCGTCAGCCAGGCCGTGCGCGCGGGGTTCATGGACTGCTCGCCGGCGTGGGTCACCGTGCCGCCGACGATCTGCTCGACGCAGTCGGCGTGGATGCCGGTGCGGCCCAGCAGTTCACGGTAGGTCTCGCCCAGGAGATAGGCGGGATGGAGGTTGGCGAGCGCTCCGCCGCGCTTGCCGATGGGGGTGCGTACGGCTTCCACGATGACGGGTTCCGCGACCATGGGACACGTCCTCTCCTCGTACACCGCGCGGCGCGGGCGTCCCGGCCACCCGCCACGCAGAACTAGTACGCGTTCTAGTTCTGTGTGCAGTCTGCTGACAGGCCGTCCACAACCGCAAGGGGCGTGCAGGGAATTCGGGTCGCCGTACCCCTTGCGAGTTCTAGAACCCGTTATTACCTTCACGACACATTCCTGATGGGCCGTCAGAATCAGGCTGGAGTACCCATGCCCTGTCCAGCTCTCCCCGAGGGGTTCGACCTCACCGACCCGGACCTGCTCCACCACCGCGTCCCGCTCCCGGAGTTCGCCCAGCTGCGCGCGGCCGAGCCGGTGCGCTGGATCCAACAGCCCCTGAACATCGCGGGGTTCCAGGACGAGGGCTACTGGGCCGTGACCCGGCACGCCGACGTCCGGTACGTCTCCACGCACCCGGAGCTGTTCTCCTCAACCCTCAACACGGCGATCATCCGCTTCGGCGAGCACATGACGCGCGAGTCGATCGACGTCCAGCGGCTCATCCTGCTCAACATGGACCCGCCCGAGCACACCCGGGTCCGCCAGATCGTCCAGCGCGGCTTCACCCCGCGGGCGATCCGCGCCCTGGAGGACCGCCTCCGCGCCCGCGCCCACGCGATCGTCGCGGGCGCTCGCGCCCACCCCGGCCCCTTCGACTTCGTCACCGAGGTCGCCTGCGAACTGCCCCTCCAGGCCATCGCCGAACTCATCGGCATCCCGCAGGACGACCGCGTCAAGATCTTCGAGTGGTCCAACAAGATGATCGCGTACGACGATCCCGAGTACGCCATCACCGAGCAGGTCGGCGCCGAGTCCGCCGCCGAACTCATCGCCTACGCCATGGGGATGGCCGCCGAACGCAAGCAGTGTCCGGCCCACGACATCGTCAGCACCCTGGTCGCCGCCGAGGACGAGGGCAACCTGAACTCCGACGAGTTCGGCTTCTTCGTGCTGATGCTCTCGGTGGCCGGGAACGAGACCACCCGCAACGCCATCACCCACGGCATGCACGCGTTCCTCACCCACCCCGACCAGTGGGAGCTGTACAAGCGGGAACGCCCCTCGACCGCCGCCGAGGAGATCGTCCGCTGGGCGACCCCGGTCAACGCCTTCCAGCGCACGGCGACCCAGGACACCGAGCTGGGCGGCAAGCTGATCAAGAAGGGCGACCGGGTCGGCATCTTCTACGCCTCGGCCAACCACGACCCCGAGGTCTTCGAGAACCCGGACCGGTTCGACGTCATGCGCGACCCGAACCCGCACCTCGGCTTCGGCGGCGGAGGCCCGCACTACTGCCTCGGCAAGTCCCTCGCGGTCCTGGAGATCGACCTGATCTTCAACGCGATCGCGGACGCGATGCCGAACCTGACCCTGACCGGCGACCCGCGCCGGCTGCGCTCCGCGTGGATCAACGGGGTCAAGGAGCTTCAGGTGACCGCCGGTTGACCGTGCGCACAGCTCGGGCCGGCGGCATCCCGGCGCCGCCGGCCCGTCTCAAGCACCCGCGCGCAGCCGCGCGTACGGCTACTTCCGTACGGCGAACTTCATCAGTTCCCGCTCGTCGCCCTGCTTGATGTTCCCGGTCTCGTTGATGACCTGGAGCTTCCAGCTCGCGCCCTCACGGATCGCCTTGGCGACCGCGCAGCCGTTGTGGTCGCTGAGCAGGTTGGGCCAGATCTCGGCGACCTGCTGGGTGCTGCCGCCCGTCGCGTCGTAGACCTTGAAGGCGATGTTGCGGGCCTTCCGGAAGGAGCTGCCCTTCTTGTAGGCGGCGGCGACGAAGACGATCGACGAGATGTTGCCGGGTATCCGCGCGAGGTCGACGGTCACGGTCTCGTCGTCGCCCTCGCCCTTGCCGGTCTGGTTGTCCCCGCTGTGCACCAGCGAGCCGTTGCCCAGCGGGTCCACGGAATCGAGGCCCGCGAGCCGCACCGGGTCCTGGCCCTGCATCGCGATGGCGATCAGGTCGAGGTCCGTACCGGCCTTCTGGCGCAGCTTCCCGATGATGCCGCCGCTGCTGCCGACGGTGGGGTCCCAGGACGCCCCGATCTCCAGATGGGTCACTCCGTCCAGATCCGCCGGACCGTCTTCCTTCGTGAGCGTGATCATGCGTGATCGATCCTTTTGATCGTGGGACTCAGACGCACGAATTCTGCCTTCTTCACCGGGCTTTGGGCTACTCCCGTCCGGATGCGGTCAAAGCGAACACCCCGGCGGCCAGAGCCGCGATCAGGAGCGGGTAGCGCAGGCCGTGGTGGACCGTGAGCCAGGCGCCGAGCACCGCGCCCGCGATCATGCCCACGACGGCCAGACCGCGGCGGAGCGAACCGGGGCCCCAGCCGTCGCCCGCGACCGAGTCGGCGACCAGTGCGGTCAGGGTCGACGTCAGGACCGTGGTGGTCGAGATGTCGGCGACCTTGAGCGTGCGGACCGCCGCGTTGCGCAGCCCCATCGCGAAGGCGGTGAGGGCGATGAGGGGGTAGGTGATGGCGTGGTCGCCCGGTGCGGCGAAGGCGATGACGGCCGCCACCCCCACCAGCACCGCCTCCGCGCCGAGACTCACCCGGGCCCAGGTGCGCCGCGACCCGGTGGCCATCCGGACCGAGATCCGGCCACCGGCCGCCACGCCAACGAGGAAGGCGCCGAGAGAGGTGAGGTTGTGGAGCACCGAGAACCCGGGCGCCCCGGCGGCGGCGAAGCCCAGCACCACCACATTGCCGGTCATGTTCGCGACGAAGACATGGCCGAGGCCCAGATAGCTGACGGCGTCGATGAGCCCGCTGACCACGGTCAGCCCCAGCAGCACGGCCACCAGCCGCACTCCGCGCGCTTCACGGTCGTGGGACGGGGAGGGTGTGTTCTCGGCCATGAACGCAATGTAGCGGCGGGGGCCCCCGGGGCCCCGGGGGGCCCCCCCCGGGGGGGGGGGGGGGGGGGGGGGGCCCCACCCCCCGGGAGCAACCCACCAAGACACCCGCCGCCGCGGCGGGGGGGGGGGGGGGGGCGGGGCGGGGGGGGGGGGGGGGGGGGGGGGGGGGGGGGGGGGGGGGGGGGGGGGGCGCCGCCCCCCCCCGGGGGGGGGGGGGCCCCCGGGGCCCCCCGCCCCCCCGCCGCTCTGTGGTGCGTGTGGGGCCGGTGATCAGTACCAGCCGTTGGACTGCCAGAAGCTCCAGGCGGCCGTCGGGCTGCCGTAGCGGGAGTTCATGTAGTCCAGGCCCCACTTGATCTGCGTGGCGGCGTTGGTCTTCCAGTCGGAGCCGGCCGAGGACATCTTCGAGCCCGGGAGGGCCTGGACCAGGCCGTAGGCGCCGGAGGAGGAGTTCGTGGCGGTGACGTTCCAGCCGCTCTCGTGCTCGACGATCTTGCTGAACGCGTTGTACTGCGCGGCGCTCGGGATCATCTTGTGCGCGATCGCCTGCGCGGAGGAGGACGACGTCGTCGCGGCCTGAGCGGGGGCCGAGGTCAGCACCATGCCGGTGGTGGCGGCGGCGAGAGCGGCGGCGGTCAGGGCCTTCTTCGGGGAGGCGATGCGAGCGACGATGCGGGAGACGGACACGGAGAACCTGTTTCTTCGGGGACAGAGGTGTCGTACGCCTGCCGGTGTCACGCGGTGCGCGGCGGGGGCAATGCGTCGGCGCCGAGGCCCGTGAGGGCTCGTCGGCGCCGTGCGACTGCTCCAGAGAAACACTCTCGATCCGTGTCCGCAAAGACCCCTTTTACTAGTTGTGGTCGCATGTGGGTGAATAGTCAACTGTGTGACGTGGCTCTCAAACACCAGGTCAGAGGGTGTTTGAGGCGCGTACATGACATGCCTAAACACTACTAATCCCAGTAGTTCGTGACATGGGTCATGTGGGCCGCTTCACCCCCTCCGTCACGGTCGGCGCACACCCTCTCACCCAGGGGGTCCGTCGAACGTGACCGGCGTCTCGAACGCGGCCCTGCGCGTGGCCCGCCGCAGTGCTCCGAGGAGTGCGGGCCCGAGCGTGAGCGTGAGGACGACGGTGACGACGGCCCGCCCCAGATCCCAGCCCAGCGAGGTCGCCAGGCAGTAGGCCACGAACCGCGCCAGATTCGCGGGAACGGCGGCCTGCGGTTCGAACGCCACGGACGAGGCCAGCGCCCCCATGAACGGCCACCCGGCCAGATTCATCGCGGTCCCGTACCCGAAGGCGGCGAGGAATCCGTAGCAGGCCAGCAGCACGACCTCGCCACGGCCGCGCAGCCGCTCCCTGCCCGGCAGCAGCCCCGCACCCATCGTGAACCAGCCCATCGCCAGCATCTGGAACGGCAGCCACGGGCCGACCCCGCCGGTGAGCAGCGCCGACGCGAACATCGTGACGTTGCCCAGCACGAACCCGAAGCCCGGTCCGAGGACGCGCCCGCTCAGCACCATCAGGAAGAACATCGGCTCGATACCGGCCGTACCGGCACCGATGGGCCGCAGCGCGGCACCGGTCGCGGCGAGCACACCGAGCATGGCGACGGCCTTCGGCCCGAGCCCGGACTCCGCGATCGCCGCGGCCGACACCGCGACGAGGAGCACCAGCAGCCCCGCGAACAGCCAGGGGGCGTCCTGGGAGTGGGCGGCGACCTGCGAGGTGGGCGGAGCGAGGAAGGGCCAGGTGAAGGCGGCGAAGCCGGTGACCGTGACGAGGACGAGGGCGGCGGTGGAACGGGGAGTGAGGGGGATGGGGCGGTGACGCCCGCGGCGGGGCGGATGCGTGGTCATGCCAGGGCCGCCCTGACCTCGGCGACCGTGAGCCACCGCTGCGGGGCCAGGATCTTCGTCGTCTGCGGGGCGAACGACGGGGACGCCACGACCACCTCCGCCGTCGGCCCGTCGGCGATCACCTCTCCGTCGGCCAACAGCACGACCCGGTGGGCGAGTTCGGCGGCCAGCTCGACGTCATGCGTGGCCAGGACGATCGCGTGCCCCTCGGCGGCGAGCGCCCGCACCACCGTGACCAGACGGGACTTGGCCGCGTAGTCCAGACCCCGGGTCGGCTCGTCCAGCAGCAGGAGCGGCGGGCGGGCCGTCAGCACGATCGCGAGGGCCAGCGCGAGACGCTGCCCCTCCGACAGATCACGGGGGTGGACGTCGTCGGCCACCCCGGGGAGCAGCTCTGAGACCAGCGCACGGCACGTCCCCGCCTCGGCGCCCGCGTCCGCGTCGGCGGCCGTGCACTCCGCGGCGACCGTGTCCGCGTAGAGCAGGTCACGCGGTTCCTGCGGGACCAGGCCCACGCGCCGGACGAGGTCGCGGGGTGCCGTGCGATGCGGGGTGAGACCGCCCACCCGGACCGTCCCCGAGGTCGGAGTGACCAGCCCGACAAGGGAGTTGAGGAGCGTGGACTTTCCGGCGCCGTTGCGGCCCATGAGAGCGACCGTCTCGCCGGGCGCGAGGGTGAGGTCGAGGTGACGCAGGGCGTCGACCTGGCCGCGGCGGACGGCGAGGCCCTGGACTTCCGCCGTGGGGGCGGGAGTTGAGACGGTCGTCCTGCGTGGGCGCCAACGGGGGCCGCTCGGGCGGCTGTCGGGGACCGGCCCGGAGACAGGGGCGCGGGTCCCGCGCACCGGTTCGCGGTCCGTGAGGCGCTCCCGCAGCCCGCCCGCCCGGCGCCGCGCGTCCCGCACGGTGAGGGGGAGCGGGGTCCACCCGGCGAGCCGGCCCAGGTCGACCACCGGCGGGAACACGGGGGATACGGCCATGATCTCCGCCGGGGTGCCCAGGACCGGTGCCGCGCCCGGGGCCGGGAGGAGGGCGACCTGGTCGGCGTACTGGATGACGCGTTCCAGGCGGTGTTCGGCGAGGAGGACGGTCGTGCCGAGGTCGTGGACGAGGCGCTGGAGGACCGCGAGGACTTCCTCCGCTGCCGCCGGATCGAGGGCCGAGGTGGGTTCGTCGAGGACCAGGACCCTGGGGTGCGGGGTGAGGACCGAGCCGATCGCCACGCGCTGTTGCTGGCCGCCGGAGAGGGTGGCGATCGGGCGGTCACGGAGACCGGCGAGGCCCAGCAGGTCCAGGGTCTCCTCCACCCGGCGGCGCATCACCTCGGGGGCGAGGCCCAACGACTCCATGCCGTAGGCGAGTTCGTCCTCGACCGTGTCCGTCACGAAGTGCGACAGCGGGTCCTGGCCCACCGTGCCCACGACATCGGCGAGTTCGCGCGGCGCGTGGGTACGGGTGTCACGGCCGGCCACCGTGACCCGGCCGCGCAGGGTGCCGCCGGTGAAGTGCGGGACCAGTCCGCTCACCGCGCCCAGCACCGTCGACTTGCCGACGCCCGACGGGCCGACGAGCAGCACGAGTTCGCCTTCCGGCACCTCGAAGTCGACGTGCTGGACGGCGGGTTCAGGAGCGCCGTCGTAGGTCACGGAGACGTCCTCGAAGCGGATCACGACGGTTCCTTGGCAGGCTTGGAGGCGGGGAGGAGCGCGGGGGCCAGGCCGAGCAGGACGGCGGCGGCCGGCCAGAGGGGGAGGGTGGGCGCGGTCAGGGGGATCACGCCGGGGGTGAGCGCCGCGGGGTCGCGGGTCGCGGCGAGGGTCAGCAGCGCGGCGACCGCCACGCCGGACGCCGTGACCAGCCAGGCCCGTAGGTCCCAGGGGTCGGGGCGGTACCGGGTGCGAAGCGTGCGGCGGCCACCCAGGCGCAGGCCCGCGAGGGCGGCGACGACACCGGCGAGCAGCAACGGCAGTCCGTATGCGGCGCCTTCGGCCGTGAGCAGGCCGTACGTTCCGGCGCAGACGCCCAGGAGGCCGCCGAGGGTCAGCGCGGTGGTCGTCCGCCTCACGGAGGCGGGGACCTGGGCCGTACGGCCGTAGCCTCGCGCGTCCATGGCCGCGGCCAGGGCGACCGAGCGTTCCAACGCGCCCTCCAGGACCGGGAGTCCGACCTGGAGGAGGCCGCGCAGACCCCGGTCCGGGCGGCCCCGCAGACGGCGGGCGGCGCGCAGGCGCTGGGCGTCGGCGATGAGGTTCGGGGCGAAGGTGAGGGCCACGACCACCGCCACGCCGGTCTCGTACAGGGCGCCGGGGAGGGACTTGAGGAGGCGGGCCGGGTTCGCCAGGGCGTTCGCCGCTCCGACGCAGATCAGGAGGGTGGCCAGTCTCAGGCCGTCGTAGAACGCGAAGAGCAGTGCCTCGGTGGTCACCTCGCCGCCGAGGCGGATGCCCTGGGCCCAGTGGGGGAGGGGGAGTTCGGGGAGGGTGAGGAGGGTGTGGGTGCCGGGGATGGGGGAGCCGAGGATCGTCGCGAAGAGGAGGCGGATGAGGAGGACGGCCAGGGCGAGTCTGGCGAAGGCGGTGTAGGAGCGGGACCAGGGGGCGGTGGTGCGGTGGGTTGCCACCACGTAGGCCGTGACGGTGATCAGGAGGGCCAGGAGAAGGGGGTTGGTGGTGCGGGTGGCGGCTGTCGCCAGGCCCAGGGACCAGAGCCACCAGGCCCCTGGGTGCAGGGTGTTGTGATGGGCCGAGTGTGGGCCGCCGCGCCGTCGTGGCTGGTCGCGCCCGCGCGGCGGAGCCGCACATGTCACAGCCCCGCGCCCCTTCAGAAGGGGGTTGCTCGGGCCGGGGTTTTCAGTCATGGGGGTGCCGTCGGGCTCGCCATACTGCTGCCGCGGCCAGTAGGACGACGGCCGTTGCTCCCGCCAGCAGGCCGACTGACGGGCCGTGGTGGGGGGTTGGGGTCTTCTTCCGGTCGGTCACCTGGTCGGCGCAGCCCTGTTTCGGGTAGCCGGAGATGGCGCAGAGCAGGGCGGCCGTGTTGTAGCGCAGGGGCTTGGCGACCGTGGCCAGCGCCTCTGCCGTGGTCGCGTCGGGGGCGACCGTCGCGCAGGCCGTGCGGGGGGCGGGGGCGTCGGAGTCCGTACCGAAGTCGATGACCAGGGCCACGCGCTTCTTGCCTTGGGCGGCCGGGGAGTTGGCGCAGATCTTCGCGAAGTCCGCTGACCGGAGGCGGGGTTGCGCCGCGTTCGCCGAGTCCTCGCTCACCGCGAAGCGGAAGCCCTGGACGGTGCCGTCGTCCGGGCGGGTGGTGGCGGGGCCCTGGGTGGCGTAGGTCCAGTGGGTGCCGGTGCGGTCCCAGAAGGACCAGTAGCGGTAGCCGGCCGCCTGGGCGTGACCCGCGGCGCCCAGGACGAGGAGCAGGGCCGGCAGGAGCAGGAGGAGGCGGCGGGTCACTGTCGCCGGCCGTGCTTGCGGCTGCGGGCGATCAGGACGGCGCCGACGATCGCGGCCAGGAGGAGGATGCCGCCGACCGTCCAGGCGACGTTCGAGGAACCGCCGTTGTCGTCGGAGGCCGCCTTCTCGGTCGGGCCCGCGGTCTGCGGCTCGCCGATTCCCTTGGGGGCCGGGCCCGTCGCGTTGAGGAGGGTGACGAGGTTCTGGCCGCCGAAGTCGTGGACGTCGGCGCCCTTCGCCGTGGTCGCCACGAAGACGAGCTGGGCGTAGGCGGCCGGACCGCTTTGCGCGGCCCAGGACTTGGAGTGGGTCTCCAGCCAGTGCAGCGGCTTGGCGGCCTCGTCGTGCCGGCCGAGGGACGACAGGGCGACGATCGCGTCGGCCGTGTTGCCGTAGTCGGGCTGGGGCTTGGCGCCGGGGAGGGCGGTGGTGAGGTGGCCGGTCTTCGCCATGGCGTGAGCGAGCCACGCGGCGCCGTTGTCCGCCACCCGGAGGGGGTCGGTGCCGTGCTTCTCGCAGGACGCGGGCGGGTCGGCGTCGTCCTGCGGGCTGCCGGTCAGCGACTCGTCGTGGAGGCCCAGCACGGCCGCTGCCGTCGCGTCCGCGTTGGCCGCGAGCCTGCCCCTTTTGTCGGGCTGGTAGGCGAAGGCACCCTCGTCCGCGCCGCCGTCGCAGGGCAGCGCGAGCTTCGCCAGGGCGTCGTACGGGGACTTGCCGTCCTTCCGGAGGTTCGGCACGGTCACGCCCGCGTCCGCGAGGGCGCCGATGACGACGGAGGTGGAGTTCGCGTCGCTGGCACCGCCCGGGGAGTAGCCCCAGCCGCCGTCGGGGTTCTGGACCGACTTCAGCCAGGTGACGGCCTTGGTGACGGCGGAGTCCCCGCGGCTGTCGTTCGTGAGGGCCTGGACGGCGGCGGCCGTGCTGTTCGTGTCGACCATGACCTTCGCGTCGCAGGCCTTGGCGGGGTCGGCGCGGAACGCCGCGAAGGCGCCGTCGGCGCACTGCTGGCCCAGCAGCCAGGTCACCGCCTGCTCGGCGGGCTCCACGCCCACCGCGTTCTGCGCGAGCAGCGCGAGGGACTGGCGCCAGACGCCGTCGTAGGTGGGGTCGGCGGTGCCGTAGAGCCCGGCGGGTATCGCCGTGGACGGCGAGGGCGACGGACCGGCGGCGACGGCCGGGGTCGCCGCCATCACGGTGACGACGGTGGCCAGGACCGCGGCGCTGCGGCGGACGTTCATGATCGGCGGATGCCTTCCCTGCGGGGAGCACGGCAGCGCGGGAACCCCCGGGCGGCTCGGCTCCGTATTCCTCGACGGTGCGTGTGAACCGGTCACGTGCCGTGCGGGGCGGTCCGGCTCACCGGGCCCTCACGGGACCGGATCACGGCTGCGGGTCAGCGCCGGAATTGCACCGGCTTCCCCCCGTACGGGTGTGATGGCGACCCGGCCACTGTACGGGGAACCTGGGCCCCGGCTGTGAGCAGGGGTTGCCCGGTCCGCCGTCCCCGGTAGGTTCTGGCCATGCCAGCCACGGGGAAAGCGCCGGGGAGACTGATCGGCTCCGGCCGCACCGCCGACGTCTACGCACTCGACGAGGTCTGGGTGCTGCGCCGCAACCGCGAGGACTGGGGCGACGCGGCGGCCGAGGGCGCGGTGATGGAACACGTGCGGGCCCACGGCTATCCCGTGCCCCGCGTCCGGCCGGGCGACTCGCGCACCGACCTCGTCATGGAACGCCTCACCGGCCCCACCATGCTGGAGGCGTTCGCCGCCGGCGCGATCGACGCCCGGGAGGCGGGGACCGTACTCGCTTCGCTGCTACGGCGGTTGCACGCCGTCCCGGGTCGGCTCCCCGGCACCCGGGTGCTCCATCTCGACCTGCACCCGGAGAATGTCCTGCTCACCCCGGACGGACCCCGCGTCATCGACTGGGCCACCGCGGAGGACGGTGAACCGGCGCTCGACTGGGCGCTCTCCGCGATCATCCTCGCCCAGGTCGCCGTGGACGATCTGCCCGTCGCCGCACCGGCCCGCGCGATGCTCCGCTCACTGCTCGCCGAACCGTCCGGCCTCACACGGGAGGCGCTGGCCGAGGCCCGGCGGAGACGGGCGGCGAATCCGACCATGACCCTGGGCGAGGTGCAACTGATCGATTCCGCCGAGGAGTTGGTGCGGTCAGTGGCGGGTCTCGGGTAGGGGAGCGGTGGCGGTTTCCGGCGGTGGCTGGATGGCCGAGGCCAGGAGGGTCAGCTTGTCTGCCGCGTCCGTGCCGGGGTCCGGGTGGTAGATGACGAGGGTCTGGCCGGGGGCGCCGTCGATGCTCAGGCGCTCGCGGTTGAGCCGGAGGCCGCCGACCTGGGGGTGGTCGAGGTACCTGGACGAGGCCTCGCAGGACTGGACGTCGTGGCGGGCCCAGAGACGGCTGAACAGGGGGCTGGCGAGGGAGAGTTCACCGACCAGCTCGATGAACCGCGGGTCGTCGGTGTCGGTGCCGACGGCCTCGCGGAACGCGGCGACCATGCCTCCGCTGGAGTCCTCCCACCGCGGGTGGAGCGCCTGCTCGGCGGGGTCGAGGAAGAGGGACCGCAGACGGTTGGCGCCCGGCGTGAAGCGGGGTGACAGGGCGGTCGCGAGGGGGTTCGCGGCCAGGACGTCGAAGTAGCGGCCCTCGACCATCGCCGGGAGCGGGAGCGTCGTGAGCAGTGTGGTGATGGTCGGCGGCACCGTCTCCTTCCGGCGGTGCGGACGGGCGCGGTGGCGGCGCGGGCTGTCGGCGCCGAGGCGCAGCAGATGGGCCGTCGCGGTGTCGTCGAGCCGGAGCACCCGGGCGATGGCTTCGAGGACCTGCACGGAGGGGTTGCGGTCGCGGCCCTGCTCCAGGCGCAGGTAGTAGTCGGCGCTGATCCCGGCCAGCAGCGCGACCTCCTCGCGGCGCAGGCCCGGCACCCGCCGGACCCCGAAGACCTGGATACCGGCCTGTTCGGGCGTGACGAGTTCGCGGCGGGCGCGCACGTACTCGCCCAGCAGATTCGGTTCGTCGGCCATCCGTCCACTGTAAAACGGCAGGCCGGGCGCCTGCCTGGTCCTGTCACACCCAGGGGCGCGGGGGCCCTGGCTGGGGCGGAGGGCGGGCGGGAGCGTCAGCGGTGGCCGGGCGGCAACCCCGGCCACCGACGACAGGGAGTGATGAGATGTCCACCTATCTGCTGGTGCACGGCGCCTGGCACAGCGGGCGCGCCTGGGACCGGGTGGTACCGCTGCTGACGGCGGCCGGGCACCGGGTGTTCGCGCCGTCCCTCACCGGATACGGCGACAAGGCGGGGCTGCTCGGGCCCGGGGTGGGGCTCGACACCCACGTCGACGACGTCGTCGGCCTGATCATGCAGGAGGACCTCACCGATGTCGTCCTCGTGGGCCACAGCTACGCGGGACTGGTCGTCTCGGGTGTGGTCAACCGGGTCCCGGACCGCATCGCCCAGCTCGTCTACCTCGACGCGATGGTCCCGGTGGACGGCGAGGCCGCGACCGACATCATGCCCCTCACCCAGGTACTGATCGACCTGGCCGCGCGGTCCGACACCCCCTGGCGGATTCCGCCGCTGCCCGAACTCCCGCCGCCCGGCGGCCTGTTCGGGGTCACCGACCCGGCGGATGTGGCCTGGCTGCGCACGCTGGTCTCGGACCAGCCGGCGCTCTGCCTCCAGCAGCCCGTCCACCTGGACAACCCCGCCGCGAGGGCGGTCCCGCGCACCCACATCCACTGCGTGGGCAGCGAACCGGAGGGCTTCGAGCGGCGGCCCGTCCCCGCGGTGCAGCCCAACGGCACCCCGGCACAGGTGTGGGAACTGGAGACCGGCCACGACTGCATGATCACCAAGCCGGCCGAACTCACCCAACTGCTGGTCAAGTTGGGCTGAACCGGTGGCCGGGGCCGGGTGGGCCGCGTGTTCCAGGCCCTAGACCCGGACCGGCGCCGTCACCCCCGACGGCTGGCACAGCACCAGGGCCAGGTCGTCGGTGGGCGGGCCGCCGGTGTGGGCGAGCAGCCGCTCGTACAGGGTGTGCAGCGCCGCGTCCGGCATCGGTTCGCTGAGCGCGAGCGCGGACTCGGAGAGAAGGGCGAAGGGGGTGCCGTCGGGGGCGCGGGAGTCGGTGAGGCCGTCCGTGTAGAGGAGCAGACGGTCACCGGGCTGGAGCCGGACCCGGTACTGGCGCGGGTCCGGGTGCAGACCCAACGGCAGGGCGGGAAACCGGGGTTCGAGGAGTTCCAGCCGCTGGCCGGAGCGCAGGGGCGCCGGATGCCCGCAGTTGACCAGCCGCACCTCACCCGGGCCGAACTCCACCAGCACCGCCGTGACGAAGTCCTCGGGGGCCAGATGAGGGGAGAGGCGGGCGTCCAGCGCCCTCGCGATCGTCGTCAAGTCCGGTGCGGTGTACGCCAGTTCGCGGAACGCGGTGACCGTGTCGGCCGCCGTCCGCAGCGCGTCGAGCCCGTGCCCGCGCGCGTCACCGACCAGCACCCGCAGGCCGTACGGCGTCACCGCCACGTCGTACAGGTCGCCGCCGAGCGACGACTCACGGCTCGCGCAGTGGTAACGGGTGGAGACATGGGTGCCGGAGAGGGTGCGGGAGAGGGGCCGCAGGATCGCCTCCTGGGTGATCCGGGCCACCTCCCGTGCCTCCGCGAGCCGCTCCCGCAGCCGGCCGCGCTGGCGCGCCGCGTACACACTGCACACGCAGCCCAGCAGCAGCCCGGCCCAGCGGACCGCGAACCCGACGGTGACGTGCGGGCTCGCGCCGAGGCCCGCGGCGAGCGCGAGCAGGACGGTCCAGCAGCAGACCAGGAACGTACGGCGGGCATTCAGGAACGTCGCGGCCATCAGCGGCCCGATCGCCAGCAAGGGCAGGATCGGCTGTACCCGGCCAATCAGCAGCCCCGGTGTGGCCGCGAGCAGACAGCCGACGGGCGCGAGGAGGAAGCTCACGGGCGCGCCGAGGGTCCGGCCGCCTGTCCGCGCCGCGCGGCGGTCCGTCCCCGCCCTGCCGCCACCCGTCCACGCCGTCCGGGACCGGCGTCCCCCATCCATCGCGTTCACGCCACGACGATCGCGGAATTTCCGCCTCCCCACCCATGGCACCGGGCAGTTGATCAGCTCTCGATCACGATGTGTCCGAATGACTCCCCGGATGATCGGAAAGGGCACCTGTCCAGGGGGTGTTTCGGCTTTTCCGGGCAGCCGTGGACCGCGTGCCGGGACCCGGGCGTGGAGCCGGTGACGTACGGACACACTGGGCCTCGTGCCGGACACGACTCACCCGAACCCCGGGAACCTCGGGAATCTGCCGCCCGAGACGCACAGTTTCGTCGGGCGGCGCGCCGAACTCGCCTGGCTTGGGGCCGCGTTGGACCCGGCGGCCAGGGATCCGGCCGCGCCGGGCGGACAGTCGGCCGCGGGCACGGCCCGGCTGGTGAGCGTCGTCGGGCCCGGCGGGGTCGGCAAGACCCGGCTCGCCCTGCGCGCGGCGGCGGAGGCCCGTCACGCCTACCCGGACGGGGTCTGGCTCGTCGAACTCTCCCCGCTCCACACCCCGGGACTCGTCGGCCTCGCCGTCATGGAGACCCTCCGCCTCGCCGACCACTCGACCCGCCCGGTGCTCGACGTCATCGCCGAATGGGCCCACGGCAAACGGCTGTTGCTCGTCCTCGACTCCTGCGAGCACCTCCTCGCCGACAGCGCCAAGGTCGCCGCCGCCCTGCTCACCCGCGCACCCGGCCTGCGCATCCTCGTCACCGGCCGGGAACGCCTCGCGCTGCCCGGCGAGGAGGTCCTGCACCTCGAACCGCTGCCGGTGGGCGGCGCCGACACGGGCGACACGGCTGCGGCCGGTGACGCCGTGGCGCTGTTCGCCGAGCGGGCCGCCGCCGCCGGGCGCCCGCTGGCCGACGACGACCAGGCCGCCCGTGCCGTCGCCGCCGCCGTGTGCCGCCGCCTCGACGGCATCCCCCTCGCCCTCGAACTCGCCGCGGCCCGCCTGGCCGACCTCACCCTCGGCCAACTCCACGCACGGTTGGGTGAACGCCTGCCCTCACCCCTGGACATGCTCACCTCCACCCCCGGCGAACGCCCGCCCCGCCACCAGACCCTGCGCACCGCCATCGGCTGGAGCCACGAACTCTGCGCGCCCCTCGAACGCCTGCTGTGGGCGCGGCTGTCCGTCTTCACCGGCGGTTTCTGCGCGGAGACGGTCCAACAGGTGTGCGCGGGCGGCCCGTTGGCGCCGGAGCGGATCGCCGGGCTGCTCTCCCGGCTCGTCGCGCAGTCCATCGTGCTGCCCGACCCGGTGATGTCGGCCCGCTTCCGGATGCTCGACACCGTCCGGGAGTACGGCACCGACTGGCTGCACGCGCTCGGCGAGGACCGCGCCGTACGCCGTCGACACCGCGAGTACTACGCCCGCCTCGCCCACCAGGGATGCGCCGAGTGGAACACCGGGCGGCAAGCCGCCTGGTGCGAGCGGGTGTTGAGCGAACACGCCAACTTCCGCGCGGCCGTCGACAGCGCGCTGGCCGAACCGGACCGGGAGGCGGCCGTGGAGATGACGGGCCATGTCGGCTTCCTGTGGCGGCACTGCGGCTACCTCCGAGAGGCGGCCCACTGCCTGGACCAGGCCCTGGCCGCAGACCCGCCGCCCCCGCCGGACCAGGCGTTCGCCGCCGACGCACGCGACGCACCGCCCCGCCCCGACCGGCCCCTCCCCGCTGCTCCGCCGGCCGGGCACGGCCGCACCCTCGCCCTGTGGTCGCGCGGGGCGGTCGCGCTCCTCCAGGGCGACCAGGAGGCGGCGGCCAACTGGGCGGTGCGGTGCGCCGACGCGGCCCGCGCACAGGGCTCCCCGGTCGCGGAGGTCGCCGCGGTCTACCTCAGGGGCGGCCAACTGGCCCTCACCAGCCGCCAGAAGGAGGCGATCGACGTCCTGGCCGCGGCGCCCCGACTCCCCGTGCAGGACGACGCGTTCGGAGCGGCCCAGCTCCAGGTCAGACTCGCGCTCTCCCTCGCGCACATCCTGCTGGGAGAGGACGAGCGGGGCCGTGAGGTCGCCGACGAGGTGCGGACGGCCAGCCGGAAACAGGGAGAGTACTGGTGCGGGGCCTTCGCCGACCACCTCATCGCCCAGGCGGACCTGGCGCACGGCGACGTACCGGCCGCGGTGAACGGCGCCCGCACCTCCATCGCGGGCCACGCCCTGCTGCACAACACCGTCGGCGCCGCGATGTCCCTCGACCTCCTGGCCACCGCCGTCGTCACCGCGGGCGACGCCCCCCGCGCCGCCCGCCTCCTCGGCATCGGCACCCGCCTCTGGGAACTCACCGGCCGCGCCCAGATGGACTCCCCCGACCTCATCGCCACCCGCCGCACCTGCGAACTCCGCGTCCGCGAACGCCTCGGCGACACCGCGTACGAGACGGGTTACCGGGCGGGCCTGGCCATGTCGTACGACGAGGGAATCGCCTACGCGACGCGCCGGCCGGATGCTCAGTGACGCGGGGTGTCCCCACCGAACGGCAGGAAGAGGGTCCGGCTCGCGATCAGCCAACTCCCGTCCACCTCACGGAAGCTGTCCTCGTAGTGGCCGACCTGGACCGGGGGACCCGCGGGGACCTGGCCGCCGTGGTAGCCGTCGACACGGTACGTCGTGAAGTACGCCGTCGAGATCGCGGTGCCGGGGGAGGTGAGGGTGACGAGGACGTTCGACATCAGGCGTCGCGAGAGCCGGTCGGCGGGCCGGGACCCGAAGTACGCCCGCAGCGCCCCCCGCCCCTCGACGAGCCGTTTTCCGTCGGGCCACTCCCAGGTGCCGTCGGCGGTGAACAGCTCGGCCACGGACGAGGGTTCACCGAGATCGAGGCGGCGGACGAAGTCCAGGATGACGCGCTCGCAGGCGCGCTCGGCGAGGAGTTGAGCCAGGGGGTCCATGGGAAGTTGGTACCAGCCGGACACCCCGGGCCACGACCGGATTACCCCGGCCGCGGCACGTCCACGGCCGGACTACACCGCCACGTACGTCACCGGCTCGCTCCCCGGCACCGACTCCGCCTGCCCCAGTTTCACCAGCCGCCGCAGATGCGCCTCGGCCTCGGAGACCGCGATGTTCCGTGACGGGTAGGGGATGTCGGACCAGGGGCGGTTCCACTCCATCCGCTCCGCGACCTGCCACGCCGTGAGCGGTTCGGAGAGCAGGGTCAGCAACCCCCTCAGCCGGTCCTCGTGGTGGGTGAGCAACTCCCCTACGCGGCCCGGCGCGTCGGTGAAGGTGTGCTGGTGGGCCGGGAGGATCTCGGCGGGGGCGAGGCGGCCGATGCGCTCCAGGGAGTCGAGGTAGTCGCCGAGGGGGTCGGCGATCGTGGTGTCGTCCGGGTCCTCGTACAGGCCGATGTGCGGGGTGATCTCGGGGAGCAGATGGTCGCCGGAGAACAGGCGTCCGTGGCCCGGGAGTTGGGCGGGATGCTGCTCCTCCAGGTGCAGGCAGACATGTCCCGGGGTGTGGCCCGGGGTCCAGATCGCGCGCAGGCGGCGGCCCGCCAGGTCGAGGAGTTCGCCGGGGACGATCTCGCGGTCGGGGAGGGCGGGGGCCAGGCCCGGCACGCTGCGCGGGCGGGCGGCGCGCAGGGGCGCGAGGTGTTCCTCGGGGGCACCGGCCGCCGCGAGCTTCGCCGTCATGTACGCCAGCCAGCGCCCCGGTTGGGTCGAACGGGCCCGCCGGACGATCGCCGTGTCCGCCGCGTGCATCGCCAGCCACGCCCCGGACGTCTCACGCACCCGCCCGGACAGACCGTGGTGGTCGGGGTGGTGGTGGGTGATGATCACGCCGTGGACCTCGCCGACGGACGTCCCGCAGGCCAGCAGTCCCTGGACCAGGGCGTCCCAGGACCCCGGGTCGTCCCACCCCGTGTCGACCAGGACCGGACCGCGGTCGGTGTCGACGACGTAGACGAGGGTGGTCCCCAAGGGGTTGTCCGGGATGGGGACTTCGACGGAACGGACACCGCCGCCGTGGTCGTGGACCTGACTCATGGACGTCATCGACTCCCCAATCGCCGCCTTCCGGCCACTATACGTGGACTCCATCGACCGGAACTGGTATTCAGTCTTCGTATCTGATGGATCGTCAGACAGCGGTACCGGGGAGGCAATCGGCCATGACGGAGCTCGTGGAACACCGACAGCTGTTCATCGGCGGGGAGTTGACCGATCCGCTGGGCACGGACGTCATCGAGGTGATCTCCCCGCACACCGAGGAGGTCATCGGACGCGTCCCGCACGCGTCGACCCAGGACGTGGACCGCGCGGTCGCCGTGGCGCGCAAGGCCTTCGACGAGGGACCCTGGCCGCGCACGACCCTCGACGAGCGGATCGCGGTCGTCACCCGCATCAAGGACGCGATCGCCGCCCGGTACGAGGAGATCGGCCGCGTCATCTCCTCCGAGAACGGGTCGCCGTACTCCTGGAGCATCCTCGGGCAGGCCCTCGGCGCGATGATGGTGTGGGACGCGGCGATCACCGTCGCGAAGAACTTCACCTACGAGGAGCGGCGCGACGGCGTCCTCGGCAAGATCCTCGTGCGCCGGGAGCCGGTCGGGGTGGTCGCGGCCGTGGTCCCCTGGAACGTCCCGCAGTTCGTCGCCGCCGCCAAACTCGCGCCCGCGCTGCTCACCGGCTGCACGGCGATCCTCAAGCCGTCGCCCGAATCGCCGCTGGACGCCTACCTGTTGGGCGAGATAGCGAAGGAGGCGGGGCTGCCCGAAGGCGTCCTGTCGATCCTCCCCGCCGACCGCGAGGTCAGCGAGTACCTCGTCGGCCACCCCGGCATCGACAAGGTCTCCTTCACCGGTTCCGTCGGCGCCGGCCGGCGCGTGATGGAGGTCGCCGCCCGCCATCTCACGCGCGTGACACTGGAGTTGGGTGGCAAGTCGGCGGCGATCGTGCTGCCCGACGCGGACCTCGCCACCTCCGTCCCCGGCATCGTCTCGGCCGCCTGGATGAACAACGGCCAGGCCTGCGTCGCCCAGACCCGCATCCTCGTACCGCGCTCCCGCTACGACGAGTGCGCGGACGCGTTCGCGGCGGCGGCCGGTGCCCTCGTCGTCGGCGACCCGCTCGACCCCGCCACCCAGGTGGGCCCGCTCGTCGCCAAGCGCCAGCAGCAACGCAACCTCGACTACATCCGCATCGGCCAGGAGGAAGGCGCCAAGATCCTCACCGGCGGCGGCCGTCCACCCGGCCTCGACCACGGCTGGTACGTCGAACCGACCCTCTTCGGCGACGTCGACAACTCCATGCGCATCGCCCGCGAGGAGATCTTCGGCCCGGTCATCTGCCTCCTTCCGTACGGCGACGAGACCGAGGCCGTGAAGATCGCGAACGACTCCGACTACGGCCTCAGCGGCAGCGTCTGGACCGCCGACGTCGCCCACGGCATCGACATCGCCCGCCAGGTCCGCACCGGCACCTACTCCGTCAACACCTTCAGCCTCGACATGCTCGGCCCCTTCGGCGGCTACAAGAACAGCGGTCTGGGACGGGAGTTCGGGCCCGAGGGCTTCTCCGAGTTCCTCGAACACAAGATGATCCACCTGCCCGCCGGCTGGGAGGGGTGAGCACGATGGGGGCGGGCGACCGCTGGCAGATAGAGGTCGACCGCTCCCTCTGCATCGGCTCGGCGCAGTGCACCCACCAGGCCCCCGACCGCTTCCACCTCGACGCGGCCATGCAGTCCCACCCGACCGCCTCCGAGTCCGACGCCAACGAGAAGATCCTCGCGGCGGCGGAGGGCTGCCCGGTGGAAGCCATCATGATCACGCTCCTGGGCAGCGGGGAGCCGGTGTTCCCGCCCGAGGAGTAGACGGCCTGCGCTCGGGCGGGCGTGGCGGAGAACGTCTAGTCCGGCTCGTCGCCTCGGGGGCAGGGATCGCCGGCGGCCCCGGTCACCGTCTCCAGGTGTTTTCTGATCGTGGTCGCCTCCGGCATGCCGTGTTCCTGGTAGAGGGCGAGCGCGCGTTCGTAGTGGTGGGCCGCCGTGGGGATGTCGGCCAGGGACTCGTGGGTTTCCGCCAAGCCCGCGTGGGCTCGGGCCTGTTGGCCCGGGTTGCCGATGTCCTCGGCGATGGTGAGGGCCCGGGTGTGGTGGGTGAGGGCTTCGGCCGGCCGGGCGGTGGCCCGGGCCGCTTCGCCCAGGCCGTTGAGGGCTCTGGCCTCGCCGTCGCGGTCGCCGTTGCGGGAGTAGAGGGCGAGGGCCTCGCGATGGCAGTCGGCGGCCTCCGCGGGCCGGTCGCGGAGGGAGTGGACGACGCCCAGGCCGTGCAGGGCGCCCGCCTCGCCGTAGCCGTCGCCCACCTCCCTCAGGAGGGCCAGGGCCTGTTCCTGGTGGACGGCTGCCTCGTCCAGGCGGTCGAGGCGGGTCTCGACCGTGCCGAGGTCCATCAGCGCGTGCGCCTCCAGATAGCGGTTGCCGGTGCGGCGCAGCAGGGCCAGGCACTGGTGGAGGTGGTCGGCGGACCCGTCGTAGCGGCCCAACTGGCTCTCGACATGGGCGAGATTCTTCAGCGCGATCGACTCGCCCGCCGTGTCGCCGGTGCTTCGGTAGAGGGCCAGCGCCTGTTCCAGGTAGGCGACCGCTGTGCTGAAGCGGCCCAGGCGTTCGTCGACCAGGCCGAGGTTGGTCAGGGCGCGGGCCCGGCCCGTCGGGTCGTCGGCCCGGCGGAACAGGGTCAGGGCCTCCTGGAGGTGGCGGCGGGCCGGTTCGTGGTGGGCCAGTTGGTAGTGGGCCGTGCCGATGCCCAGGAGCGCGCGGGCCTCGCTCGCCGGGTCGTCGAGCAGACGGGCCGCGTCGCGGGCGTGGCCGTGGATCGTCAGGCCGTCGGTGTGCCGGCCGCTGACGAGATGGCGGTACAGGGTCTGCGAGAGGCGGATCGCATGGGTGGGGCGGCCGTGCGCGGCGGTGTGTGCCGACATCGCCGTCAGGCACGCGCGCTCGGTGGTCAGCCAGGCGCGGGCCGCGTCCGGGTCCGAGAGGTCGGGCACGGGTGTCGAGGTCTCGGGCGCGGCGGGGCGTAAGTGGGCCTCGGCCGGGTGGAGTTGGTCCATGGCGGCGGCAGCGGTCGCGAGGTAGTGGTCGAAGAGCCCGTCCAGCGCGGACTCGCGGGCCTCCGGTGTGTCCTGGGCGCTCGCCAGCCCGGCCGCGTAGGCGCGCAGCAGGTCGTGCATGCCGTAGCGGGCGGCGTCCACGCGCTGGACCAGGTGGGCGCGGGCGAGGACGTCGAGCGATCGCCGCGCTTCCGCCGGGGTGGTGCCGGTGAGCGCGGCGGTGGCGTGCGCGTCCAGGTCGGGGCCGGGTTGCAGGCCGAGCAGGCGGAACGTCCGTGCCGCCTCCGCCGGGAGGTACCGCAGCGACCAGGAGAACACCGTGACCACGGCGGCCCGGGGGTCGCCGTCCGCGTTCAGCAGGAATAATCGCCGTTGCCGGTCTGCCAGTTCGGCGACCAGGTCGGCCAGCGGAGTGGTGGGGCGGGCGGCGGCCAGTTCCGCGGCGACCCGGAGCGCCAGCGGGAGCCGGGCGCACTGCGCGGCGAGGGCACCGACCGCCTCGGGCTCGGCCTCGGCGCGGGGGCCGATGAGCCGGCGCAGCAGGGCGCGGGCCGCGTCGGCGGGCAGCAGGTCGAGGTCGAGCCGCTGGGCGCCCTCCCGCACGACCAGCCCGGCCAGGCTGTCGCGGCTGGTCACCAGCACCGCGCAGGAACCGGTGCCGGGCAGCAGCGGACGGACCTGCTCCACGGTGGCCGCGTTGTCGAGCACGATCAGCATGCGGCGCCCCGCGACCTCCGTGCGGTAGCGCGCCGCCCGGTCGTCCGGCTCCAGCGGGATGTCCTGCCCGGAGACCCCGAGCGCGGTCAGGAACCGGACCAGCGCGTCGGGGGCGGTCATCGGGCGGTCGGGGTCGTAGCCGCGCAGGTTGACGTACAACTGGCCGTCCGGGAAACGGTCCCGGGCCCGGTGCGCCCAGTGCACCGCGAGCGCCGTCTTGCCGACGCCCGCCGTCCCGGACACCGCCGACACCACCACGGCGGACGGCCGCGGCCCACTCGGGCCCAGCACCTGCTCCAGCCGGGTGAGTTCGTCCTCACGTCCGGTGAAACCGGCGGCGTCCAGGGGGAGTTGAGCGGGGACGACCCTGGCGCGCTCGGTCCCGCTCCCGCTCCCGGTGCCGGTGCCGGTGCCGGTGCCGTACGGCGGGCGCGGTGGGGCCTTCCCGGTCAGCAGGTCCTGGTGTTCCCGGCGGGCCTCCGCGCCCGGCGTGGTGCCGAGTTCGTCGGCCAGCCGCTTGCGGAGACCGGCGTAGCACTGGAGTGCCTCCGGGGTGCGCCCGGCCGCGTGCAGCGCCCGCATCAGCGCCACCGTGAGCGGTTCGACGAGCGGGTGCTCGGCGACGAGGCCGGACAGCGTGTCGATCACCACGAGGTGCCCGCCGACCCGGAGTTCGGCGTCCGCCCAGGCCGGCATGGCGTCGACGTACTGGTGCAGCCAGCTCTCCCGGGTACGCTCCGCCCACTCCCCGGTCAGCCCGGCCAATGGCGTACCCCGCCACAGGCCCATCGCCTCCCGCAACGTCAACAGCCGCCCGGGGTCGGAGACTTCGGCACGGCGTGCCCGTGCGATCAGGTCCCGGAAGCGGTGTGCGTCGACCAGGTCCGGGGTGATGTCGAGCCGGTAGCCCGCGGGGCCGCGCACCAACACCGGCGCGGGGGAAGGTAATTCGGCGCGGTGAGAGTCATGGGAGCCCGCGGAGAGCGCTAAGTCCCCGGCGCCTCCGCCATGTTCGGAGCCCTCGAAGTCCCCGGCGCTCCCGGCGCGTTCGGAGCCCTCGGTGTCCCCGGCGAGCCCCGCCCCCACCTCCCCGAGCATCCGCCGTATCCGAGCGACATGCGCGTACAGCGTGGCCCGCACCTGCGCCGGCGGGTCCTCCCCCCACACCCGGTCGATCAGCGTCTCCGCCGGTACCCAGCGGCCCGCGTCCACCAGCAGTGCCGCCAGGACCGTGCGCCGCTTGGCGGGCCCGAGCTCCACCGGACGGCCCGCCACCCACAACTCCACGGGCCCCAGCAGCCGAAATCCCGTCACGCAGCCCCCACCGTCCCGCCCACACGCTTCACGGATTCTCCACCGCGCACCCAACCACCTGCCCACCAGCGGGACAAGGTTTACGCAAGGTCGCCGGCCACCCCCCTCCGTCACCTTGGGAGCGGCAACTCGCCCGCACCACATGAGGGAGGAGCACAGCGAATGAAGCGCATCCCGGCCGTCACCGGCTACCGGGGTTCCAGCTGCGTCCTCGCCTCCGGGAACCGACCGGTGCGGGTGAGCACACCCATGGCGCGGCCGACACGGTGCGCGGTGCTCCCGGTGCTGTCCGGGGCCGGCTGCTCCCACGGGGGAGAGCAGTCGGCCCGCGGGCCGGAGGTTCCTTCGCCGTGCGCCGTCGGGGCGTCCAACAGGCCATGCGGAAACGGCTGTTGACGGCGTCCGACCCAAAGACCGTGGCACGCTGTGCGTCCGACCGGAACCGGATGCCGGCCGCCATCACGGCGTGAACGGCCGGCTGCCCCCGCAACCGGCCGTTCACGCACCCCCGGGGGCGTCCCGCTCCGTGCGGCCCGGGTCCGTCAGGTCGATCAGGCGGCACACCGTCTCGATGTCGATCTTCACCTGGGCGATGGACGCCCGGCCCGACAGCCAGGTGATCAGCGCCGAGTGCCAGGTGTGCTCGATGACGCGGACCGCCGAGAGCTGCTCCGGAGTCGGGTCCTCCAGACCCATCGCGTCCAGGATGATCACCGTGGTCTGCCGGGACACCTGGTCGACCTCGGGGGAGACGCTGCGGTCGGCGAAGGTCAGCGCGCGGACCATCGCATCGGCGAGATGCGGCTCGCGCTGGAGCGCGCGGAAGGCACGCATCAAAGTCTCCGCGACCCGCTCGGCCGCGCTCTCGCCGCCCGGCGGCTTCTTCCGCAGCGTGCCGTGCATGTGCTCCAACTGGTCCTGCATCGTGGCCACCAGGAGATGCACCTTGGACGGGAAGTACCGGTAGAGCGTGCCGAGCGCCACCTGCGAGGACTCCGCGACCTCCCGCATCTGCACCGCGTCGAAGCCGCCCCGGCTCGCCAGCTGCGCGCTCGCGTGCAGGATGCGGCGCCGACGGGCCTCCTGCCGCTCGGTGAGGGGCGGCGAGGTCCGCACGGTGGCTTCGGGCTTGGCTTGCGCTGGCATGGCTCCCGTTCCGTGACTGTCGGTGAGGGCGGGTGATCGGACCGATCATGGCAGGGTGTCGGCCGTGGTGTGAATCACCTGATCCACTTCTCACAGCACCCGTACCGGCCGGTAGATTCAGAACCTCCTGGACGATCAAGTCTGAAACTTGTTCTAGATTAGCGTCCCGGCGTAATCTCGCGGGACAGTGCAGGGAGAAGGGGGCTCAGAGTGACCGCTGAGGCCAGTCAGGCGGGTTCCCAGGAGGACTCGGCAGGCGGTGGTGGCCCCTCCCGGTCGAGCGGTGAGAGTGGGGGAGAGCGACCACTCCGTATCGCACTCCTCACCTACAAGGGGAACCCGTTCTGCGGCGGGCAGGGCGTCTACGTCCGCCACCTCTCCCGCGAGCTGGCCCGTCTCGGCCACCGCGTCGAGGTCATCGGCTCCCAGCCCTACCCGGTCCTCGACGAGGGCTACGACGGCATCTCCCTCACCGAGCTGCCCTCGCTCGACCTCTACCGCTCACCGGACCCCTTCCGCACCCCGAAGCGCGACGAGTACCGGGACTGGATCGATGCCCTCGAAGTCGGCACGATGTGGACCGGCGGCTTCCCCGAGCCCCTCACGTTCTCGCTCCGCGCCCGCCGCCACCTCCGGGCCAGGCGCGGCGAGTTCGACATCGTGCACGACAACCAGACGCTCGGCTACGGCCTGTTGGGGGACGTCGGCGCGCCGCTCGTCACCACGATCCACCACCCCATCACCGTGGACCGGCAGTTGGAGCTGGACGCGGCCGAGAACCGGTGGCAGCGGATGTCCAAGCGCCGCTGGTACGCGTTCACCCGGATGCAGAAGCGCGTCGCCCGCCGGCTGCCCTCCGTGCTCACCGTCTCCGGCACCTCGCGCCAGGAGATCATCGACCACCTCGGCGTCCGCGACGATCGCATCCACGTCGTCCACATCGGCGCCGACACCGACCTGTTCGCCCCGGACCCCTCGGTCCCGCAGGTGCCGGGCCGGATCGTCACCACGTCCAGCGCGGACGTCCCCCTCAAGGGCCTCGTCTTCCTCGTCGAGGCCCTGGCGAAGGTCCGCACGGAACACCCCGACGCGCACCTGATCGTCGTAGGAAAGCGTCCGACGGAGGGCCCGGTCTCCCAGGCCGTCGAGCGCTACGGCCTCGAAGGCGCCGTCGACTTCGTCAAGGGCATCACCGACGCCGAACTGGTCGACCTGGTCCGCTCGGCGGAGGTCGCCTGCGTGCCGTCGCTGTACGAGGGCTTCTCGCTCCCGGCGGCGGAGGCGATGGCCACGGGGACGCCGCTCGTCGCGACGACGGGCGGGGCGATCCCGGAGGTCGCGGGCCGCGACGGGGAGACCTGCCTGGCGGTGCCCCCCGGGGACCCGGGCGCACTCGCGACCGCCCTCAGCCGGCTGCTGGCCGACCCGGTGCTCCGGGCCCGCCTCGGCGCGGCGGGCCGCGAACGCGTCCTGGCCCGCTTCACCTGGGCGAAGGCGGCCGAAGGCACGGTGGCCCGCTACCGCGCGGCGATGTCCGGCCGTACGACCTCCCCCTCCGCAACTCCGAACAGCCACACCGGTGTCTATCCCGAAAGCAGGGCCACGTGCTGACCGTCGACTTCTCCCGGTTCCCGCTCGCCCCTGGCGACCGTGTCCTGGACCTCGGATGCGGTGCCGGGCGGCACGCGTTCGAGTGCTACCGGCGAGGGGCACAGGTCGTCGCCCTCGACCAGAACGCCGAGGAGATCCGCGAGGTCGCCAAGTGGTTCGCGGCGATGAAGGAGGCCGGCGAGGCCCCGGCCGGCGCCACCGCCACCGCGATGGAAGGCGACGCGCTCCAACTCCCCTTCCCCGACGAGTCGTTCGACGTCGTGATCATCTCCGAGGTGATGGAGCACATCCCGGACGACAAGGGAGTCCTCGCCGAGATGGTCCGGGTGCTCAAGCCCGGCGGCCGGATCGCCATCACCGTCCCGCGCTACGGCCCCGAGAAGGTGTGCTGGGCGCTGTCCGACGCCTATCACGAGGTCGAGGGCGGCCACATCCGCATCTACAAGGCGGACGAACTCCTCGCCAAGATCCGCGAGGCGGGCCTCCAGCCGTACGGCACCCACCACGCGCACGGGCTGCACTCGCCGTACTGGTGGCTGAAGTGCGCGTTCGGCGTGGACAACGACAAGGCGCTGCCGGTGCAGGCGTACCACAAGCTCCTGGTCTGGGACATCATGAAGAAACCCCTCGCCACCCGGGTCGCCGAACAGGCGCTGAACCCGCTGATCGGCAAGAGCTTCGTGGCGTACGCGACCAAGCCGCACCTTCCCCTGGCGGAAGCCAAGTGACCACTCCCCGGACAGAACACCTCGTCCTGCCCGGGGTCCTCACCGCGGAGGAGGCCGCCGCGACCGTCGCGGGCATCCTCGCCGTGCAGCGGGAGGACGGGGCGATCCCGTGGTTCCGGGGGCATCACCTCGACCCGTGGGACCACACCGAGGCGGCGATGGCGCTCGACGCGGCCGGTGAGCACGCGGCGGCGGAGCGGGCGTACAACTGGCTCGCGCGGCACCAGAACGCGGACGGGTCGTGGTTCGCGGCCTACGCCGACGGCGATCCGGATGACGTCACCGACCGGGGGCGCGAGACCAACTTCGTCGCCTACATCGCCGTCGGCGTGTGGCACCACTACCTCGCCACCGGCGACGACACCTTCCTCGACCGGCTGTGGCCGCATGTCTTCGCCGCGGTCGAGTTCGTGCTGCGGCTTCAGCAGCCGGGCGGGCAGATCGGGTGGAAGCGGGAGGACGACGGCACGGACACATCGGACGCGCTGCTGACCGGGTCGTCCTCGATCCACCAGGCGTTGCGGTGCGCGCTCGCCATCGCCGAGCAGCGTGAAGAGCCGCAGCCGGACTGGGAGTTGGCGGTCGGGGCGTTGCGGCACGCGATCCGTCGGCATCCCGAACGGTTCCTGGACAAGGACCGGTACTCGATGGACTGGTACTACCCGGTCCTGGGCGGGGCGTTGACCGGTGCGGAGGCCACATCCCGGGTGGAGGAGGGGTGGAGCCGGTTCGTCGTGCCGGGGCTCGGGGTGCGGTGCGTCGTTCCCAACCCGTGGGTGACGGGCGGGGAGTCGGCCGAACTCGCCCTCGCGCTATGGGCGTTGGGGGAGTCCGATCGGGCGCTGGAGATTCTTCAGTCCATCCAGCACCTGCGCGATGCCGAGAGCGGGCTGTACTGGACCGGGTATGTCTTCGACGACGACGCGGTGTGGCCGCGGGAGTTGACCACGTGGACCGCGGGGTCGCTGCTGCTGGCCGTGGCGGCGCTGGGTGGGCATGACGCGACCTGTGCGGTATTCGGTGCGGAGCACTTGCCGTTGGGGCTGGATCCGGATTGTTGTTGAGCGCGGGCCGGTGGGGGCTGGTCGCGCAGTTCCCCGCGCCCCTAAAAGAGGCGGCGAGCCCTGCTTTTAAGGGTGCGGGGAACTGTGTGACCAGCCTTGCTCAGCGGGAGACCCGGTTGGCTATCGCGTGGCCGATGAAGAGGTACACCACCGCTGCCAGGCCGTAGCCGCAGACGACCCGTGCCCATGCCGCGTCGAAGGTGAACAGGTCGCGGGACCAGCCGGCGAGCCAGTTGGCCGAACGGTGGACGAACTGCACGAGGTCGTTCGCGCGGTTGGCGTCCAACAGGTACATCAGAATCCAGAGGGCCAGAATGAGGGCCATGATGTCGGCGATGATCACTATGACGTTGCCGACTGAATTCGAACCGCGTCTGTAGTAGGGGGACATGCCAAGCGGATTGCCGCTTCCGACCGGATGAAACCCGAACGGCTTCCCCCGGGTGGCGCGGCGGCCCGAACCGGGTGAGGCTGCCGGAGCAAGGACACCCACTCGGGGAGAACACCCCGGAGGACCCCGTGCCCGTACCGATACGGCGCCTCTTCGTGGCGCTCACCCTGTGCTGCGCCCTGCTCGCCGGCGCCACCGCCTGCGGCAGCGCGACCACCGACGCCGGCCAGGACACCGCGGCCGTCGTGGCTGCCGCCACGCCCAGTCCCAGCACCACCGCCCAGCGGCAGAAGCTGGCCAAGACCCGCTTCGTCGCCAACGCGAGCCTCGCCGCGGGCGCCACCTACCAGTGGATCGTGAAGCCCTGGAAGGCGGGCAAGTTCAAGAAGGGCGCGAGCGGACGCAGGTTCGCGCTCGTCAAGGCGGGCCTCGCGGGCGCCTTCGCGTACAACCGGCTCAAGGCCGCCAAGCGCAACGCCGAGGGCGACCCCACGCTGTCCAAGGCGCTCGCTCCGCTGACCGCGGGGATCGACTCGCTCAAGGACCTGCCGTCCAAGCTCCGCAAGGGCGACTCGACCGACTCGACGGCCGGTTCCTTCGACGACATCATCAACAAGGTCAAGGACGCGGGCAAGAGCGCCGGCGCCGAGGTGACCGACAAGGTGCCGTCGGCGGGCCAACTGGCGGGCGGCTGACGAGGAGTTGAGCTGCTCCTAGGAGTTCAGCTCGGCCAGTACCCGTAGCGTGTGCGGGTCGGGCGCAAGGGCCAGGAGATCCGTCACCGGGCCCTTGCGCCACAACTCCAGCCGCTCCGCGATGCGTTCACGCGGGCCGACGAGCGAGATCTCGTCGGCGAACGCGTCCGGCACGGCGAGCACGGCCTCCTCGCGGCGCCCGGCGAGGAACAACTCCTGTATCCGCCGGGCCTCTTGCTCGTACCCCATGCGCGCCATCAGGTCGGCGTGGAAGTTCCGGGCCGCGTGCCCCATCCCGCCGATGTAGAAGCCGAGCATCATCTTCACGGGGAGCAGGCCCTCGGCCACGTCGTCGCAGACCTTCACCTGTGCCATGGGCGCCACGAGGAAGTCGTCCCGGAAGACGGTCGTGCCGTAGACCTCGGGGCGGCTCGGCGACCAGTACAGCGGCAGCCACCCGTCCGCGATCGCCGCCGTCTGCGCCACGTTCTTCGGCCCCTCCGCGCCGAGCAGCACCGGCAGGTCCGAACGGAGCGGGTGCGTGATGGACCTGAGGGCCTTGCCGAGTCCCGTGCCGTCCGCGCCCCGGTACGGATGCGCGTGGAACCGGCCGTCCATCTCGACCGGCGCCTCCCGCCGCAGCACCTGCCGTACCACCTCGACGTACTCCCGGGTCGCGGTCAGCGGCGACGTGGGGAACGGCCGCCCGTACCACCCCTCCACCACCTGCGGCCCCGACAGCCCGAGCCCGAGCAGCACCCGCCCGCCGGAGAGATGGTCGAGCGTGAGCGCGTGCATCGCGGTGGTGGTCGGGGAGCGGGCCGCCATCTGCGCAACGGCCGTACCCAGCTTGATCGTTGACGTCTGCGCCGCGATCCAGGTCAGGGGGGTGAAGGCATCGGACCCCCACGACTCGGCCGTCCACACGGAGTCGTACCCCAGCCGCTCGGCCTCCAGCGCCAGCGGCAGATGATCGGCGGAGGGCCCGCGCCCCCAGTACCCGAGTGCGAGACCGAGCCGCATATCGCCTCCAGAGCAACGGAGCTGACGGTCCGTCAGTCGACAGATCGACGGCTGCGACTGTACGACAACGGCCCCCCGCCGGGAAGGGCGAGGGGCCGTGGGAGACGGTGCGGGGCTCAGCCGCGCTGGATACCCGAGGTGTCCTGAAGGACGCCGCGACGGCCGTCCTGCGTCTGCGCGACGAGGGCCGGCCCGCGCTGCTCGACGGCCAAGTACCAGGTACCCGGCGCGAGTTCGGCGATCGGCGACGGCGAACCGTCCTCCGCGAACAGCGGCCTGGCCACCGGCACGGCGAACCAGAACGGCGAGAAGTCCCCGGCCGGAGCGGGCGCCGGCTGCGGCTGCCCGAACGGCTGCCCGGCCTGCGCCTGCTGCGGCGGAGTGCCGTACGAGGGCTGCGGCGCACCCGGACCGGCGGGACCGGCGCCGGGATAGCCGTAACCACCGGGCGGCTGGGCGCCGTAGGGCTGCGGGGCGGCCGGCTTGGGGGCCGGGACGAGGGCGGCCTGGAGCGGCGGGAGCAGCGGGGTGGCGATGGCGCCGCCGGCCAGGACGAGGGACGCGATGAAGCCGAGGATGAGACCGCCACCGGCGCTGAGGCCGTCCGGGACATCCACGAGGGTCCAGAACAGGGCCCAGACCACCAGGACCGAGAACGCGACGCCCGCCTGGCCCAGTTCGATGCCCACGATCTTGCGCGGCTGCGGCAGCAGGCGGTTGACGACGATCAGGGCGGCGGCGATGACCCCACCGATGTAGAGGCCCAGGCCGTCGCCGAGGTAGTCCCAGGCGGTCGGAGCGTTGCTGTAACCGGTGGCCGTGTAGAAGCTGAGAAAAGACGCGATGAAGAGCAATACCGCTGCTCCGATCACCACGCCGTCGCCTCGTGTGAGGGAGCGGATATTCACTTCAGGTCCTTCGTAGGTCGTCTCGTCGTCGGTAGACCCTATCGTCCACCCTGTCAGGGTGTCCGCCCGGATCAGCCCACTGACCGCTACCCGCGCAGGAAACTCACGATTCCCTCAGAGATTCCCTGCGCCGCCTTCTGTCGCCAGGCGTTGTCCGTCAGCAGTGCGGCATCCTTGCTATCGCGCATGTTGCCGCACTCGATGAACACCTTGGGAACCGTTGACAGATTGAGACCGCCCAGGTCCTTACGCGTGACGAGACCGGTGCCTTCGCCGATGTAGTTGGAGAACTGTTCGCCCGTCGCGCGACGGTAGTCGCCCGCGATGCCCCGGCCGAGGGCGGCGGAGGAGGCGACGATGGCGCGGGTGTCGGCGGAGCCCGCGTGCACCGAGCCCGGCAGGATCACATGGAAGCCGCGGTCGCCGGCGGCCGCGCCGTCCGCGTGGATGGAGATCGCCGCGTCCGCGTGCGCGTCGTTCCCGATCCGGGCCCGCTGGTCCACGCACGGCCCCCAGGCGGGGGAGTCGCCGTCGTGCGTCAGCTTCACCGTGATGCCCTGCCGTTCGAGCAGCGCCTTCAGCCGGTGCGAGACGTCCATCGTGAACCGGGCTTCCGAGTAACCCGCGTTGGTCGACGTCCCGGTCGTGTCGCACTCCTTCCAGTTCGTGCCGATGTTCACCTTGCGGTTGATCTCGGCGGTGTGCTGGAAGTTGGTGACGTTGTGCCCGGGGTCGATGACAACGACCTTACCCTTGAGGGAACTTGACCCCGGCGGCTTGTCGTCGTTGGACGCGGTGCCCGTCGGCGAGAGGGGCGCGCCGGCCGTGGTGGAGGACGTGCTGCCCGCCGCGCGGCCCGAGCTGCCGCCCGGGGCGCCGACGGCCTCGTACACGAACCATCCGATCAGGGCCCCCGGGACCAGCGCGGCGAGCGCCACGGTCAGGGGCCCCCGGCGGGGACGGCGGGGCTGTGGGGGATCGAAGTCCGGGCCTACGTACGACACGGAGCCACCCTAGCCGCCTTGCCCGGCGGGTTTGCCGAACCGGCAACAGGAGTCGCGCGCGTCCCCGCCCCCGGCCGACGATCGGGGGACCAGCCCCCTCCCGGAGGACTCAAGCCCATGGTCAAGGACGTCACACACCGCCTCGTGCCCGCCCCCGCCGGCCGCATCCACCTCGCCGAACAGGGCACCGGCCCCCTGGTCCTGCTGGTGCACGGCTTCCCCGAGTCCTGGTACTCGTGGCGCCACCAGCTGCCCGCCCTCGCCGAAGCCGGCCACCGCGCGGTGGCCGTCGACGTGCGGGGCTACGGCCGCTCGTCGAGGCCGGACGACGTGTCGGCGTACCGCATGCGCGACCTCGTGGAGGACGCTGTGGCGGTCGTCCACGCGCTGGGCGAGCGGTCCGCGGTGATCGTCGGCCACGACTGGGGCGCGGGCATCGCCGCCCACTCCGCCCTCCTGCGCCCCGACGTCTTCCACGCCGTGGGACTGCTCAGCGTCCCCTACGCCCCGCGCGGCGGCCCGCGACCCGGCGAGATCTTCGCGGGGATGGGCGGGGACGAGGAGTTCTACGTCTCGTACTTCCAGGAGCCGGGCCGGGCGGAGGCGGAGACCGAACCGGACGTACGGGGCTGGCTGGCGGGCTTCTACGCCGCGTTCTCCGCCGACACGATGCCCGCACCCGGCGCCCCCGACCCGCACTTCGTGAGCAGGAACGGCGGCACCCTCCGCGACCGCTTCCCGGCGAAGACACCGGCCTGGCTGGGCACGGACGAACTCGACGTCTACGCAGGGGAGTTCGAGCGCACGGGCCTGACCACCGCCCTCCACCGCTACCGGAACATGGACCGCGACTGGGAGGACATGGCGGCCTACGACGGCGCACCCATCACCCAGCCGTCCCTGTTCCTCGGCGGTTCCCTGGACGCCTCCACCACCTGGCTGTCCGACGCCATCGCCGCCTACCCGACGACCCTGCCGGGCCTGCGCGGCTCGCACATCCTGGAGGGCTGCGGCCACTGGATCCAGCAGGAGCGCCCGGCGGAGGTCAACCAGCACCTGACCAACTGGCTGGCCGGGCTGTCCAGTTGACCTCAGATACCGCTGCCGGTACGCCGTAGGACCCGCAGGGAGCCGCTCACCGACACCTCCGTGAACGCGCCGGACTCCAGCGCCCGCAGATACACGCGGTACGGCGCCTGCCCGGTGAACTCGTCCTCCGGGTCCGGGAACACGTCATGGATGACCAGCAGCCCGCCCTCGGCGACATGGGGCGCCCAGCCCTCGTAGTCCCCGTTCGCGTGCTCGTCGGTGTGCCCGCCGTCGATGAAGACGAGGGCGAGGGGGGTGCCCCAGATCCGCGAGACCTGCGGCGAGCGCCCGACGAGGGCCACCACGTGCTCCTCCAGCCCGGCCCGGTGCAGGGTCCTGCGGAACGTCGGCAGGGTGTCCATCAGCCCGATCTCCGGGTCGACGGTCTCCGGGTCGTGGTACTCCCACCCCGGCTGCTGCTCCTCGCTGCCCCGGTGATGATCGAGGGTGAGCGCGGTGACGCCTGCCTCGCGGGCGGCGTCGGCGAGGAGGAGGGTGGAGCGGCCGCAGTACGTCCCGACTTCGAGGAGGGGAAGGCCGAGGCGCCCGGCTTCCGTCGCGGCGGCGTACAGGGCGAGCCCCTCGTCGACCGGCATGAATCCCTTGGCCGCCTCGAACGCGGCGAGGATCTCGGGCTTGGGTGCCGGTGACATGGGACGGTCCCTTCGGTACGGGGCGAGCTGGTGGGCGCAGGCCAGGCTACGTCCCTTCAGGGGCGCGGGGAACTGCGCGACCAGCCCCCACGCACCTGCACAGAACGAACTACCGACTACGCGCTCACGGTCTCGCCGGGCAAGGACAGATCCAGGTCAACCGCGACGGAGTCCCCCGCATGCGTCGCGGATGAGGCCAACGGACCGTGCCCCGAAGCCCGCGCCGCCAGCACATACGCCCCCTGCGAGGGCACGGCGAGCACGTAGCTCCCGTCCTCGGAGGACAACGTCGCCCCGGCCTGCCGCCCACGCCGATCGATCAATGTGACCTTGGCCCGGGCGACAGGAACCCCGTCCGCACTCAGCACCCGCCCCCGGAACCCCCGAAGAACCTCCTCGGCCCGCTCCAGGTTCGCCTCTTCCTCACTGCTGAAGTTCAACCGCGGCGCCCGATTCGGCTTCGGGAGGAACAGCGCCATCAGCAGGCCGACGGCAACCGCACCGGTGGCGATCAGGAACGACACGCGGAACCCGTGCATCGTCGGGATGGCGACCCCGCCCACATGGTTCGCGGTGTTCGCCAGCACCATCCCGATCACCGCGCTGGAGACGGACGTACCGATGGACCGCATAAGGGTGTTGAGCCCGTTGGCCGCACCGGTCTCGGAGGCGGGCACGGCGCCGACGATCAACGCGGGCAGCGACGAGTACGCGAGCCCGATGCCCGCACCGAGCACGACGGCGATGACAAGGGACTGCCAGGCCGCGCTCATGAGGCCGAGCCCCGCACCGTAGCCGATACCGATGATCAGCATGCCGAGGATCAGGGTGAACTTCGGCCCGTACTTCGCCGACAGCTTGGCGTAGACGGGGGCCGTGAACATCATCGTCAGACCGAGCGGCGCCACCAGCAGACCGGCGCTGACCATCGACTGCCCGAGGCCGTAGCCCGTGGACTTCGGCAGCTGGAGGAGCTGCGGCAGGACGAGGGAGACGACGTAGAAGGAGACACCGACCATGATCGAGGCGAGGTTGGTGAAGAGGACCGCCGGGCGGGCGGTGGTGCGCAGGTCGACCAGCGGGGCCTTCAGACGCAGCTCCATCGTGCCCCACAGCAGCAGGACGACGACCGCCGCGGCGAACAGCCCGAGCGTGGTGCCGGAGGTCCAGCCCCAGTCGCTGCCCTTGGTGATGGGGAGGAGGAAGAGGACGAGGCCCACCGAGAGGCCGATCGCGCCGAGCACGTCGAAGGTGCCCTCCGCGCGCATCGGGGACTCCGGTACGACGAGGAGGGTGAGGCCGATCGCGAGAACACCGAGGCCGGCGGCGCCGTAGAAGAGGGCGTGCCAGTCGGCGTGCTGCGCGACCAGGGCCGCGGCGGGCAGCGCGAGGCCACCGCCGACGCCGATCGAGGAACTCATCAGTGCCATCGCCGAGCCGAGCTTCTCGCGGGGCAGCATGTCGCGCATCAGGCCGATGCCGAGGGGTATCGCGCCCATCGCGAAGCCTTGCAACGTGCGGCCCGCGATCATCGTGAGCAGATCGCTGGTGAGGGCGCTGACCAGGGCTCCTACGACCATCACGGCCAGGCTGGTGATCAGCATCCGGCGCTTGCCGTAGAGGTCGCCGAGGCGGCCCATGATCGGCGTGGCGACGGCTCCGGAGAGGAGAGTCGAGGTCAGGACCCAGGTGGCGTTGCTGGGTTCGGTGCCCAGCAGCTGCGGCAGGTCCTTGATGACCGGGACGAGCAGGGTCTGCATCACCGCGACAACGATGCCCGCGAAGGCGAGCACCGGCACGACGGCGCCGGACGGCCTCCGTGCGGGCTGGTCGGTCGACGTGTGCGTCATGGAGTGGGGCCTCCAGGCCGTAAGGGTGTTCAGGGTGGGGTGATCCGTGCGGGTGGATCCGTACAAGGTGACTGATCCGTGCGGGATAAGTGCACGGTAAACCTCGTATGCACGGGCAACTATTCCGATGCTTCGGCGTACTAACTAATCCTTGACCGTCCCATGGATATCTGACGTGTCATCAGGTCTGGTCATTCTCTGGAACGTGTTCTAATCTCGCCCGCCATGAAGGCCTATGTCGCAGGCGTCGGGATGACGAGGTTCGAGAAGCCCGAGACCCGGGAGTGGCAGTACTGGGACATGGTGCGGGAGGCCGGGAACGCCGCCCTCGCGGACGCCGGGATCTCCTACGCCGACGTAGAACAGGTTCCTGTCGGCTACTGCTTCCAGCCCTCCACCGCCGGCCAGCGCGCCGCCTATGAGCTAGGTCTCACCGGCATCCCCGTCTACAACGTCAACAACAACTGCGCCACCGGCTCGACCGCGCTGATGCTGGCCCGGCAGCTGGTGGAGGGCGGAGCCGCGGACTGCGTCCTCGCGCTGGGCTTCGAGAAGATGAAGCGGGGCTCGCTGGGCGGCGGCGGAGCGGACGGCGGTGACTTCGCGACCTCCCCCGTGGCCCGGCACTACGGCGTCATGGCCGCCCGCCACGGCTTCGAGATGACCCCGCCCACCGCACAGATCTTCGGCGACGCGGCCCGCGAGCACATGGAGAGGTACGGCACGACCGAGGCACAGCTCGCCGCCGTCGCCGCGAAGAACCACCGGCACTCCGCGCACAATCCGTACGCCCAGTTCCGGGACGTGTACGACGTCGACGACATCCTGGCGGCGCGGGTGGTGCACCGGCCGTTGACGAAGTTGCAGTGCTCGCCGACGTCGGACGGCGCGGCCGCGGCGGTCGTGGTGTCGGAGCGGTTCGCGGAGGAGCGGGGGCTGGGGGCGGGTGCGGGGGCAGGATCGGGTGCGGGCCTCGCTGCGGGTGGCGGCTCGGGTTCGCTCGTCGAGATCGTCGCCCAGGCGATGACCACCGACACGGAGGAGTCCTTCGCGTCCGGCTCCTGCGTCGACGTCGTCGGGCAGCCGATGTCCCGGGCCGCCGCCCGCCAGGTCTACGAGCGGTCGGGGCTCGGCATCGAGGACGTGGACGTCGTGGAACTCCACGACTGCTTCTCGATCAACGAGCTGCTGACGTACGAGGCGCTCGGCATGTGCGCGCCGGGGGAGTCCGGGAAACTCGTCGAGTCCGGGGCGACGACGTACGGCGGGCGGTGGGTCGTGAACCCGTCCGGCGGCCTGATCTCCAAGGGACATCCGCTGGGGGCCACCGGGATCGCTCAAGTCGCCGAGTTGGTGTGGCAGCTGCGGGGGACGGCGGGGGAGCGGCAGGTGCCGGGGGCCGAGGTGGGGCTCGCGCACAACATCGGGTTGGGCGGGGCGGCTGTGGTGACGTTGTTGCGGGCGGCCTCCATTTGACTATGTGACGGTGACGAAACCTTCCGTCCAGGTCCTTTCGTCCAGCCTCACCGGCGCGACCTCGAGTTCGGCCCCGGCCGGGATGCCCGGATGGTTCGCGAGGGCGGCCCGGGCCTGATCCTCCGAGAGGAACGCGCCGAGGATCTTGACCAGCTCGCCGCGTTCGGGGTGGTCCAGGGTCTGGAAGAGGAGATGGAGTTCGCCCGGTGGCTGGTCCGGCCCGGTGTCCCCGGGGGACGGGGTCGTGTCCACTTGCAACGGGACGATCCAGAAGCTGCTCGGAGAATCTCTGAACCCCGGGAGTTCCACGGTGGCGGCCTGCGCCTCCGCGGCCTTGCGCTGCGTCGAGAAGACGCCGACCAGCTTGAAGTCGCTGCTTCCGTCGGGGAAGGCGTGCAGGTGGATCAGGGCGAGTACGGCGGTCATGAGGGGCTCCGGTCGGTCGGGTGAATGGGTGTCTCCGGATCGCGTCGAGGGGGACCCGGGCTTCTTCTTCTGCCCCGTGACGTGCACTTCAGCGGGTCGCCGGAGCGGCGGGGAGGGATTTCGGGGGGAGGGGCAACGGTTCGGGCGGCTCGTGGACTCCTATAGACATCTAGGAGGTGCCCATGGGGGATCGCAAGCAGGCTCGGGACGATGAGTTCCAGAGCTTTGTCATCGGCCGCTGGCCGCGGTTGATGCGAACGGCATTTCTCCTCACGGGGGAGCAGCACGCGGCGGAGGACCTGGTCCAGTCGACGCTCGAACAGACCTTTGTGGCCTGGCGGAAGGTCGGCTCGGCCGACGATCCCGAGGCGTATGTGCGGCGCGTGATGATCAACGCGCACGCACGAAAACACCGCAGACGACTCAAGGAATTCCTGGCGCCCAAGGACGACTCGGGCCTGGTCCGCGAGATCGCCGACACCGGTGACCGCATGGCCCAGGCCGACGATCGCAGCGCCCTGCTGAAGGCACTGGCCCAACTGCCTCCGAGGCAGCGGGAGGCGGTGGTGCTGCGGTACTGGGAGGACCTGACCGAGACACAGACGGCCCAGGCGATGGGCTGCTCGGTCGGCGCGGTGAAGAGCAACGCGGCGAAGGGCATCGCGAAACTCCGTGCCATACCGGGACTCGCCGAGATGGTGACGCAGGGAGGGCGGAAGTGATGAGCGCGGACCGGGAGACGAACACCACGATGACCGACAGAGACATCGCCCTCCTGCTGGCCGACGCCGCGGACGAGGTCGAGATCGGCATAGCCCCCTACCAGGCGGTGATCCGCGGCGGCCGTCGGCGCCGGGCCCGCCGCTGGGCACTCGCGACGGCCGCGGCACTGGTGATCACGGGCGCCTCGGGCACGCTGGCCCTGGCCGGGCTGCGCGATGGGGACGGCCGGGAGGTGACACCGGCGGTGACCCAGCGGCCGACGCAGCCGTTGACTCCGGAGGAGCGCCATGTGTACGAGCCGCAGGACACCCTGGTCGGCACGGGCGGCGTCGGCGGCAAGGACTGGAGGGTCACCGTCCAGGTGTGGGGCGCGCCGCGCGACGAGGGGGAGGCATGGGCCCAGCTCCAGCGCATGAAGGCCTACGGCGAGGAGGCGGTGGCCGTGGACAAGTCGTCCCAACTGATCGGCAAGTACACGTTCTTCGTGCGCCGGAGCATCGGGGACGGGAAGGAGTCCGTCATCACGCAGAACTCGGTCGACACCAAGGACAGGATGGCGGGCACCGACCTCGAATCCGCCGCACTCTCCCTCGACCCGAACCACACCGAGCCGCAGCGCCTGGTCGTCGGCCAGGTCGCCAAGACCGCCCAGCAGGTCGCCTGCACCTGGAAGAACGGCACGACGACCTACGCCGACCTGGTCTCCGCGGGCGCCGACCTCAACACCGACGAGTCGTCGATCCGGCCGGTGGCGGGGGCACCGGTGAACTGGTTCGTGTGCGTGGGGGCGCCGGGGACGTCGTTCGATTCGGTGAAGGTGGTTACGGAGTAGGGGGAGTAGGGAGCGGGGTGGTCGGGACGCCTGGTCGGGGAGGCTGGGTGTGGCGGGGCGGGTCGGGGACGCGGGGTGGGGCGGGCCGGGGACGCCGGGTGTGGCGTGGGGTGGAGACCCGTGGTCCGCCCCGTCCACGCCATGCCGATGACCGGCGCGAGCGGGGGCTCGAAAACCGTTCGCCGGTCGGGCGGGGCTCTGGCACGGTGGCGCACTATGACGAACGTCGAGCTGGTGACCGCCGCGGAGCTGCGGCTGATGCAGGGGTTGGCGCAGCGCGTCACCGCCACTCGTCCCGACCTGGTGAACGCCGACGCGACGTTCGGCGAGCTGGCCTGGACCTGGGGCAAGGAGCAGGGCGGCGACGGCAAGGGGAGACCCTGTCGGCTGTGGTTCGCGGGTGGGGAGCTGGCGGCATGGGCCTGGGCCCGGCTTCCGCGGCAGGTGCGGCGGAACGATGGTTCGGTGAAGGACCTCACCGACGCCTGCGTCACCTACCAGGTGCACCCCGACCGGGCTGAACTGATCGACGAGGTGATCGACTGGTACGACGCCACCGCGCCGGGCATCGACCGCACGGTGGTCGCGAGCGCCGCCGACGAGTTCGCCCTGACCCGCTGGGCGGCACACGGCTACGAGCCCGACCCGGCCTCGCTCGGCGACATGGGTGTCTGGACGCAGCTCAACGAACGGGACCTCACCGAGCTGGAACCCGCGGTACTGCCGGAGGGCTTCCGTTTCCGCACCGCCGCCGAGGCGGGCCCGGAGGCCGCGGTCCAGGCCCACCTGGACGCCTGGGCCCCCTCGGCCTACACGGCCGAGAGCTACGAGGGCGTCCGCGGAACACCGGGATACCGGGCGGACCTGCACTTCCTGGTGGAGGCCCCGGACGGCACGATGGCGGCCTCGACCATCATGTGGCTCGACGAGGCGAACGACACCGTCGAGTTCGAACCGGTCGGCGCGCACCCGGCATACCGGCGCCTGGGCCTGGCAAGGGCGATGCTCCTGCACGGAATGCACCAGGCCCGGGCATCCGGCGCCACCCAGGCGACGGTCGCCTGCCTGGGCGCCCCGGGCCACCCGAAGGCACGCGCGCTGTACTACGGCCTCGGCTTCCGGGAGTTGTCACGGGACGCGCCGCTCATCAAGTCCGGGGGTGCGGGCTGCGGGGGTGCGGGCTGAGGGGGGTACGGGCTGCGCGGTGGCCGTCCGGACCCGGGATCACCTGACGCCGTCCCGGATGCTTGAAAAGTGGGGCCAGGGCCGTCCGCACCGGGGTTCTGATGACCTTCGGGCCGGGTGCCGGCGGGGTTTCGGCCTGCCCCCGGACCGGTGGCCTTCCGGGGTCGACTCCCGGACCGTACAAGGGTGTTGACGGCGTTCGTGTGTGTGCTGCGGGTACGCGCTGACCTCGGCCTCGGACCCGCCCGCTCCTACGATCGGCCCCTCGGAGAGGGGGACCGGATGGACCGGGAACAGCGCGGGCGTGACATCCGCACGGTGGACGACGTACTGCGGCTTCTCGACGGGATGTTCGCGCCGGAGGCCGATCGGTGGACCTCCGGGGCGGTCTCCTGGTGGGACGGCTTCTATGCCGACCGGGACAAAGGGGTGCCGTTCTTTGTGGGGAAGGCGGACGAGAACCTGGTCGGGTATCTCGACCGGGGACTGATTCCCGAGAGGGGGCGTGCTCTGGATCTGGGGTGCGGGCCGGGGCGCAACGCCCTTCAACTGGCCGCGCGGGGCTACGAGGTGGACGGGGTGGATCTGTCGTCCGCTGCCGTCGCGTGGGCGGAGGAGCGGGCGCAGGAGCGGGCGTGGGACAGCAGCGTCGAAGGGGAGGCGCCCTCGGTCCGTTTCCACCGCGGGGACGTGTTCGCCCTTGCGGGTGCCGAACTGCCCGGTCCCTACGACCTCGTCTACGACTCTGGGTGTTTTCATCACCTGCCCCCGCATCGCCGGATCAGCTACCTCGCCCTGCTGGACCAAGTCCTCGCACCCGGTGGTTACTTCGGGCTGACCTGCTTCGCCGCGGGTGGGATGGGGTCCGAGGTGCCCGACGCCGAGCTGTACCGGGGTTCCGGGCTGCAAGGCGGGCTGGCCTACACGGCTGATGAACTGCGGTGGGTGTTCGGGGAGTTGGAGGTGGTCGAGGTGCGGCGGATGCGGGATGAGCCTGTGGAGTCGGCCTGGTTCGGGGAGGGTTTTCTGTGGACCGCGCTGTTTCGCCGGGGGAGCGGCGCCTAGGGCGGGGGAGCGGCGCCTGGGGCAGGGGGAGGGGTGGCTACAGCCAGCCCTGTTGGCGGGCCTCTCGCATGGCCTCCATGCGGTTGCGGGTGCCCGTCTTGCCGATCGCTGACGAGAGGTAGTTGCGGACCGTCGACTCCGAGAGGTGGAGTTGCGTCGCGATGTCGGAGACCGTCGCGCCGTCCACCGAGGCCTTGAGGACGTCGCACTCGCGGGCGGTGAGCGGGTTCGGGCCGGCGCTCAGTGCGGCGGCGGCCAGTGCCGGGTCGATGACCGTCTCGCCGGTCAGGACGCGGCGGATCGCGGCGGCCAGGTCCTCCACGGGGCCGTCCTTCACCAGGAAGCCCGCCGCGCCCGCCTCCATCGCCCGGCGCAGGTAACCGGGGCGGCCGAATGTCGTGAGGATCAACACCCGGCAGTCCGGGGCCTGTTCGCGGAGTTCGGCGGCGGCGTCCAGGCCGCTCATGCCGGGGAGTTCGATGTCGAGGAGGGCGACGTCGGGGCGGTGGGTCAGGGCGGCGTCGACGATCGTGTCACCCCGTCCGACCTGCGCGACGACATCGAGGTCCGGCTCCATGCCGAGCAGCAGGGCGAGCGCGCCGCGCATCATGCCCTGGTCCTCGGCGAGCAGCACTCTGACGGACTTGGCGGGCCGGTGGTCCCGGGGCATCTCATCCACGGGGCAAGGGTAAGGCCCGGGGCGGTTGTCAAAAACTCTTCATTGTTCGCGTCCGCGAGTCTTGACGGTCCCCGGCCGCGGGCAAACAATCGCCTCGGCATTCCGAAAGCACCTTGGAATTTCCCGCACCGGACAGTTTCCGGAAACCTTTCGACAATCTTTCGGCAGTTCGACATTTCGATCGCGAACGGTTCGGTATTTCGATCGAACAGTGTCCGGTATTTCGACCAGCCACCCCCAACCGCCTACCCGCACCGCCCAACCGCCCCGCCCACCCGTACCAGCCACCCGCACCGCCCACCCGCAACAGAATGAGGTGCACCGTGTTCCTGCGATTCCTCCGCGCCCGGCCGCGCCGGCTGAGAAACGCCACCCTCGCCGCCCTGTCCGCGCTCGTCACCGTCCTCGCGCTGGCCGTCGGCGTGCCGCAGGCGTCGGCCGCCGGGTCGCTGCCGTGCGACATCTACGCCACCGCCGGCACCCCGTGCGTCGCCGCGCACAGTCTCGTCCGGGCGCTGTACTCGTCGTACAACGGCTCGCTCTACCAGGTGCAGCGGGCCTCCGACAGCGCCACCGCGAACATCGGCCTGCTGGCGGCCGGGGGGTATGCCAACGCGGCGGCGCAGGACTCGTTCTGTTCGGGTACGACGTGCATCATCACGAAGATCTACGACCAGTCGGCGCGCCACAACGACCTCACGGTCGAGGGTGCGGGCGGGGCCGGCGCGGCCGATGTCGGGGCGCCCGCCGACGCGCTGCCGGTGACGGTCGGCGGCCATCAGGTCTACGGCCTGGAGATCTCGGCCGGGATGGGCTATCGCGACAACTCGACCTCGGGCGTGGCCACGAACGGTGCCGCCGAGGGGATGTACATGGTGACCTCGGGCACGCACGTCAACGGCAGCTGCTGCTTCGACTACGGCAACGCGGAGACGAACAACAAGGACACCGGCAACGGTCACATGGACGCGATCAACTTCGGTACGGAGTGCTGGTTCTCGCCCTGCTACGGCGGCGGCCCCTGGGTGCAGGCCGACCTGGAGAACGGGCTGTTCCAGTCGGACTCCGGCTACAGCAAGAACACCGCGAACACCGGCACCGGAGCGATACCGTTCGTCACCGCTTTGCTGAAAAACAACGGTCAGGACCATTTCGCGCTGAAATACGGAAACGCGCAGTCGGGGAGTCTCACGACCACCTATTCCGGGGGTGAACCCACCACGAGCGGATACTCGCCCATGCACCAGGAGGGCGCGATCGTCCTCGGCACCGGCGGGGACAACAGCAATGGCTCCATCGGCTCGTTCTTCGAGGGCGTCATGACCGCCGGCATCCCGACCGACGCGGCCGACAACTCCGTACAGGCGAACATCGTCTCCGTCGGCTACGGCGGCTCGACCGGCACCACCGGGACCCTCGCGGCCGGTTCGGAGATCTCGCTGCGGGCGACCACCTCGTGCTGCACCGGCGACTACATCCGCCACCAGAACAACGCGGCGGTCCTCTCGGCCATCACGTCGAGCAGCGCGGCGCTCGACAAGGGCGACGCCACCTGGATCGTCCGCCGGGGCCTCGCCGACAGCTCCTGCTACTCGTTCGAGTCGCGGAACTATCCCGGTGACTTCCTGCGCCACTACAACTACCAGCTCTACCGCCAACCCATGGTCGGCACCGCCCAGTTCAGACAGGACGCCACGTTCTGCGCCTCGACCGGGAAGAGCGGCACGGGCACCTCGTTCGCGTCGTACAACTACCCGACCAGATATCTCCGGCACTACAACTACAACGTCTACATCGCGAGCGACGGGGGCTCGAACGCCTTCGACAGCGCCACCTCGTGGACCGACGACGTGAGTTGGGCCGTCACGGCTCCCTGGGCGCCGTAGCTCCAGCCGTAGTCACCAGGGAGGACGTCAACTCCGCCGCCTCCACCGGGAGTTCGGCGGTGACCGTGAAACCGCCGCGCGGCGACGGGCCGGCCCGCAAGGAGCCGCCCGCCGTCGCGAGGCGTTCGGTGAGGCCCTTGAGGCCGGTGCCGCCGACGTCCTCCGCGGGGGCGGTCGCCGGGGAGTCCCCGGTGCCCGGTCCGTCGTCCGCGACCGTCAGCCGCACCCGGTCCAGGATGCCGTCGACCGTGATCTCGCAGCGCGTCGCACCGCTGTGCCGTACGGCGTTGGTGACCGCCTCGCGGACCACCCAGCCGAGCAGGGCCTCGTTCTGCGGGGTCAGCGGCGGGCCCGACTGGCGGACCACCGGGTCGATGTCGGCGGCGGTCAGGGCGGAGCGGGCGCGGTCCAGTTCGGTGGCGAGGCTGCCCTCGCGGTAGCCGGTGACGGCCTCGCGGATCTCGGTGAGCGCCTGCCGGCCCACCGCCTCGATGTCGGTGATCTGGCCGAGCGCGGCGTCCATGTCCCGGGGTGCGAGCCGCCGGGCCGCCTCCGACTTCACCACGATCACCGAGAGGGTGTGCCCGAGCAGGTCGTGCAGGTCGCGGGAGAACCGCAGCCGTTCCTTCTCGATCGCGCGGCGGGCCAACTCCTCGCGGGCGGCGCGCAGTTCGCGTACGGCCTCGGAGAGGGAGAGGATCGCCGCGGTCACCATCGTGGACAGGAACGTGCCGTACGCGATGTTGATGGCGTCCGTGCCCGCCCGGACAGCGGAGACGGCGCCCGCCAGCGCGGCCAGCGCGATGCCGGTCTTGCCGAGCCACGAGCCGCGCAGTACGGCGCCGGTGGCGAGGCCGAGCAGCGGGAAGAAGTACAGCCAGCTGCCGCCGTAGCCCGCGGCGAGACCGCAGGTGATCAGGCACATCACGCCGAGCGCCACCCGGGTCGCGACCGCCTCGCGCTTGTCCTTCACGAAGGCGCGGAACACGACGTAGATGTAGAGGGAGTTGAAGGCCAACAGGCCCAGGCCGCCGATCCAGGGGTTGGCGGTCTTGCCCTGGAGGAGGTTGGAGAAGGAGCCCATGCCCATCAGCAGCCACGGCAGCAGCGCGAAGCCGGTGGGCGGCGGACCGGGCTGGTCGGGCATCTTCCCGCCGGTCCTGCGGGCCTCCTTCTCGGCGGCCTTGTAGCGCTCCATGTCGGTCTTCCAGTCGGCTCGCGCCGCCCGCCAGGCCCGTACCTGACAGGTGATCCCTCGCGTCCAGTGCATCTTTCTCGCTCCCCCGGTCACACGGTCCGCCCGGTCCTGCGGTATGCCAGCACAGCGTACGAACCGAACGCGAGCAGCCAAGCCGTCAGCACCACGATCGCGCCGAGTGCCGGGGCGTGCCCGTCGGCGACGGAGGTGCCGAGTTCGGCGAAGCGGTTGGTCGGGGTGTAGCCGGAGACGGCGCGCAGCCAGCCGGGGAACAGGCTGATCGGGAACCACAGGCCGCCGACCACCGCGAGCCCCATGGTGCAGGCCATGTTCGCGACGCCGGTGGTCTGGGAGGTGAGCCCGTAGCCGTTGCCGAGGCCGAGCAGGGTGAAGGGGATCGAGCCGAGCCACAGCAGCAGCGCGATCGCCGCCCACTGCCAGGCGTCGAGCCGTACGCCGTTGACCAGGCCGCCCGCCGCGAGGACCGCGACGATCGAGGGCAGTACCGTCACCGAACCGGTCAGCGCGCGGCCGACGACGACCTGGCGCGGGGTCATCGGGGTCACCCGCAGCTGCCGCAGCCAGCCGATCGCCCGGTCCTCGGCGACCCCGCCGCCGGTGTTGAGGGCGGAGCCGACGGCGCCGTAGGCGGCCATGCCGACCATCGCCGTGGCCTTGTAGCCGCTGTCGTCGCCGCCGAGGTTCGTGAACAGCAGGTACATCATCACCGGCATCGCGATCCCGCCGATCACGAAGCCGATGTCGCGCAGGGTCCGGCGTACTTCGAGGCGCAGGTAGTCGAACATCACACCGTCTCCAGTTCGGCTTCGGGTTCGTGGGACGTCAGGGTGAGGAACGCGTCGTCGAGGGAGGCCGGGGTGACCACCAGGCCGCGGATCGCGTCGCGGGCGGCGAGGGCGATCACGGTCGCGTCCGAGTCGTCGGTGCGCAGCAGCGCCCGGTCGCCGCGCACTTCGAGGGACCGCACACCGGGCAGCAGGGTCAGGTCGTCGGTGGCCCGGCCGGCCAGGTCGAAGGAGACGAGGCTGCCGCCGGCCGCCCGCTTGAGCTGCTCGCCGGTGCCGTCCGCGACGATCCGGCCGCGGTCGATGACGACGATCCGGTCGGCGTGCGCGTCCGCCTCCTCCAGGTAGTGCGTGGAGAACAGCACGGTGTGCCCGCGCCGGGCGTACGCCCGCATCGACTGCCAGAACGCGTGCCGTGCCTCCACGTCCAGCGCGGCCGTCGGCTCGTCGAGCACGAGCAGCGACGGGTTCCCGGCCAGTGCCACGGCGAACCGCACCCGCTGCGTCTGCCCGCCCGACAGCCGGTCCACCCGCCGGCGGGCCAGGTCGCCGATCCCGGCCAGCTCCAGGGCCCGCGCCACCGGCATCGGCGCCGGGTAGCGCCGGGCGACGAAGCCGACCAGCTCGCCCACGGTGACCCGGGGCACCGCCCGCGCCTCCTGGAGCATCGCCCCGACCAGGCCGTCGCGTACGGCCGACTCCGGTGCGGAGCCGAAGAGTTCGACCGTGCCGGCGTCGGGGGTGTTCAGCCCGAGCAGCAGCGAGATCGTCGTCGACTTGCCCGCGCCGTTGCGGCCCAGCAGCGCGACCGTCTCGCCGCGCGCGATCTCCAGGTCCACCCCGTCCACGGCCCGTACCGCGCCGAAGGACTTGACCGCCCCCGTGAAGGACACGGCACGCCCGGTCCGGTCCGCCGTCCCGCCTGCCGTCCCGACCGCTGCCCCACCTGTCTGTGTCATGGCTACGACGCTACGGATCGGCCCCCTCGCCCGGCAGATGCGCATGTACGGACTCGGGCAGGACAAATGTCCCGGGCGGCGGAGCCGACACCCACCTGACGCACCGTCAGGAGCCTTCACAAGTACGGGGCGCTCGGCTATACAGAAGGGCGCCGGACTGGAACGCGTTCTAGGTCGGCCCGTGACGACCTCGGTGCGGCCGACGGTGCGGACGGCCGCACCGAGGTCTTCCGCCACCACTGAACAGGAGCCCCATGCCGATCGACGCCGCCAAGGCACTCGCCGCCGAACCCCGCTCGGGAGAGATCTCCTGGAACACCAAGGACGTGCAGCTCTACCACCTCGGCCTCGGCGCGGGCACCCCCGCCACCGACCCCGACGAGCTGCGCTACACCCTGGAGTCCCGGCTGCACGTCCTGCCGAGCTTCGCCACCGTCGCGGGCAACGGCTCGCCCGGCGTCATTAGCGGCCTGTCCATGCCCGGCGTCGAGGTCGACCTCGCCCGCGTCCTGCACGGCGGCCAGTCCCTGCGTCTGCACCGCCCGATCCCGGCCCACGGCAGCGCGACCAGCACCGGGCGCATCGCCGCCGTGTACGACAAGGGCAAGGCGGCCGTCCTCGTCATGCGCACCGAAGTCGCCGACGCCGACGGCCCGTTGTGGACCAACGACGCGCAGATCTTCGTACGGGGAGAGGGCGGCTGGGGCGGCGACCGCGGCCCCTCCACCCGCCTCGAACCCCCAACGGGCGAGCCCGACAAGGTGGTCGAGCGTGCCGTCCGCGAGGACCAGGCCCTCCTCTACCGCCTCTCCGGCGACTGGAACCCCCTGCACGCCGACCCCGAGTTCGCCAAGCTCGCCGGCTTCGACCGGCCCATCCTGCACGGCCTGTGCACCTACGGCATGACGCTCAAGGCCGTCGTCGACACCCTGCTCGACGGCGACGTGACCCGGGTGCGCTCCTACGACACACGGTTCGCCGGAGTGGTGTTCCCCGGCGAGACGCTGCGCATCCGCATGTGGCGGCAGGGCGGGGCCGGCGTGCGGGTCGCGGTGAGCGCCGTGGAGCGGGACGACGCTCCCGTACTCGCCGACACGATCGTCGAACACTCCTGAACCAGGCCGGACTTGAGGGGAGCCGCACCATGCGCGCAGCCGTACTGCACGAGATAGGCCAGGACAAGCTGGAAGTCCTCGACGACATCGAGTCGACGGGGTTCGGACCGGGCAGGGTCAGGATCCGGGTGCGCGCCACGGGGCTGTGCCACTCGGACCTGTCCGCGATGGCGGGCGTACTGCCGCAGCCCGCTCCCTTCGTACCCGGGCACGAGGGCGCCGGGGAGGTCCTCGAAGTCGGCGAGGGCGTCAGCCATGTGAAGCCCGGTGACCGGGTGGTCGTCTGCTGGCTGCCCGCCTGCGGCGCCTGTCCGGCGTGCAAGCGCGGTCAGACCCAGCTGTGCCTGGCCGGGTTCATGAACGCGGGCACCCCCAACTTCAGGCGCCCCGGCGGCAGTCCTTCCGATGTGTTCGGCTTCGCGGGTACCGGCACCTTCGCCGAGGAGGTCGTCGTCGACGCGGGCTGCGCCGTCCCCATCCCCGACGACGTGCCCTTCGACATCGCCGCCCTCATCGGCTGCGGCGTCACCACCGGACTCGGCGCCGCCCTCAACACCGCCGACGTGGCGGCCGGTTCGTCGGTCGCCGTGATCGGCTGCGGGGGCGTGGGCATCTCCGCGATCCAGGGCGCCCGGCTCAAGGGCGCCGCCGAGATCGTCGCCGTCGACCCGGTCGCCTCGCGCCGCGAGTCCGCGCTCACGTTCGGTGCCACGAAGGCGATCTCGCCGGACGAGCTGCCCGACGCCAAGCAACAGGTCACCGGCGGCGAGGGGTTCGACTACGTCTTCGAGGTCGTCGGCCGCTCCGCCACCGCCCGCACCGCCTACGAGAACACCCGCCGGGGCGGCACCCTCGTCGTCGTCGGCGCGGGCGCCCTCGACGACTACCTCCAACTCAGCATGTTCGAGCTGTTCTTCGACGAGAAGCGCATCCTGCCCTCGATGTACGGCGGGGGAGACGTGCTGCGTTCCTACGAGCGCACCATCGCCCTGTGGCGCGCGGGCCGGGTCGACCTGGAGAGCCTGATCACCCACCGCGTCCCGCTGGCCGACATCAACGAGGCCCTCGACCAGATGCGCCAGGGGACCGCCCTGCGCACGTGCATCGAGATCTGAGCCCCGGGACCTGAACCCCGTGAACTCCGGGATCTGTGGGCCCCCTTCCACCGAAAGGACCTTGATGTCACTGCCACTTGAGGGCCTCTCCGCGATCGTCACCGGTGCCGGACGCGGGCTCGGCCGGGCCGAGGCGCTCGAGCTCGGCCGGCTCGGCGCGGCCGTCGTCGTCAACGACTACGGGCAGCCGGGCCGGGACGGTTCGGGGGAGGCCTCCGCCGGTCCCGCGGAGGAGGTCGCCTCCCGGATCCGGGAGGCGGGCGGCCGGGCCACGGCCCACACCGGGGACGTCGCCGACTTCCAACAGGCGTCGGAACTCGTCGAGTTGGCGATCGCCGAGTTCGGCAGGCTCGACATCCTCGTCAACAACGCGGGCATCCTGCGCGACCGCATGGTCTTCTCCATGACCGAGGGCGAGTGGGACGCGGTGATCCGGGTCCACCTCAAGGGCCACTTCAACACCACCCACTTCGCGGCCAGGCACTGGCGCGAGCGGTCCAAGGCGAGCGGCGCACCGGTGTACGGGCGGATCGTGAACACCTCGTCCGAGGCGTACCTCGCGGGCTCGGCCGGACAGCCCAACTACGCGGCGGCCAAAGGCGGGATCGTCGGCCTCACCACCTCCACCGCCCTCGCGCTGGCCAAGTACGGCGTGACCGCGAACGCCATCTGCCCGCGCGCCCGCACCCGGATGACCGAGGACGTCTTCGCCGGGTTCGGGGAGGACGGCGACGGCCTCGACCCCCTCGCACCCGAGCATGTCGCCCCGCTCGTCGGCTACTTGGCGTCACCCGCCGCCGCACGGATCAACGGACAGCTCCTCGTCGTGCACGGCGGCATGGTCGCGATCGTCGAACGCCCGCACGTCCAGGCCAAGTTCGACAGCAAGCAGGACCTCTTCAGCTACGACGAGCTGGACGCCGTCCTCACTCCGCACTACGCGCAGCGGCCGGACGGCGAGACGTTCGCGGCGGCGGAGGTGCTCGGGCTCAAGCGGGACCACGAACGGTAGGACGCGGGAACGCAGCGGCCCCACCCGTCAGTTGACGGGCGGGGCCGTGTCGTGCGAAGCGGCGCACGGCGCCTGACGTGGCGTCAGACAGCCGCGTACCGGGACTGTTCGGCCTGCTCGGACGGCTTGCGGTGCCGGCCGTGGGCGGCCGACTCGCTCTCCTGGACCGAGACCGGACCCCGGTGCTTGCCGTGGCCGGAGGCCTCCTGCGTGTCGGCAGACATGGTCTGCGCGCTGTTCGTGTCGCTCATCGGATACTTCACCCCGTAGAAACATGATCCTTCATACAGCCCGGCGATCTTATCCAGCCGTTCCCGGGGTGACGCGAGGCGGATCGCCGTCCGGAACGACTTCGTTACCGACCCACACCACTTCGTTACCCGACCGCCACCCGGCCCTTGAGCGGTGCCTCCCGCAACGGCACCGGACGCGGGGCCGCCGGCACCGGAGGATCCGGCGGTGACGGCCGCGACGGCGCGGGCACGGCCTCCCCAGGCGCACCCCCCGTCCCGTCCCCGACCGGATCCCCCGGGCGTGTTTCCCCCGTTCCCCCCAGCGCCCCGGAGGTCCCCCCGGACCCCGGGCCCCCGTTCCCCCCCGCCCCCCTGGGCACCGCGAACCGCGCCACCCCGCACGGCACCTCCCGTGTGGTGTACGGCAGTCGCAGCACCCCGTCCTCCGTCCACAGCCCGGTGCCCGTCAACCAGCCCTCCGGCGCCGGGAGTTGGAGCAGCTGCCGGTCGGCGGGCCGCCAGACGGCGAACCAGGTGCCGGCCGGTCCGTCGACGCGCAGCGCCACCCCGCAGTTCTCCGGCATCAGCACCTGCCCCGGCTGGATCGCGAACGGCGTCACCGTGCAGTCCGGCAGCCGCAGGCACTCCGGGAACCGCACCGGCAGCGTGGAACCGACCACCCCCCACCCGAGCCGTTCCCCCCGCCCCGGCGCCGGCGCGTCCGAGCCGATCAGCAGCAGCCCGCTGTCGGGGTCGGCCGCGAGCAGCCGGTCGTCGCTGTCCGCGGTGATCTGCAACAGCGGCGACACCTCCCCGTCCCGCTCCAGGTCGACCACGATCGCCTTGGTCCGCCCCCCGACCTCCCGGTCGAGCGCCAGCATCCGCCCGGCCCGGTCCAGCCAGACCCCGCCCGAGCAGCGCCCCGGGACCATCGCGAGATGCTCGGGCCCGAACGCCCCGCCCGCGACCAGCCACACGGCGGTCGAGCGCCGGCCCACGGCGAGGGCGTACGCCTTCTCGCCCCCCGGCGCGGGCGGCAGCAGCCGCAGCCGGGTGTCCGGGTCCGGGCACTCGACCGCGCCCAGCGGCAGCTCACCGGTGCCCGGCCCGGTCGGGTAGAGCAGCGAGAACGTGTGCCGCCCGTCCACCAGCCGCCGGATGAGCACCCGCCCGTCGCCCATCGGCTGCACCTCGGTGCCGGGCTCCTCGGGCTGATTGCCGGGCAGCGGCACGGCGTACGGCTCGGGGCCGTCCAGCGTCCACCGCTCCGGGAACAGACAGTCGCCGGCCGGGGCGAGACGGGCGGCGTACGACCCGTCCGCGGTGACAGCACACTCGGTGCCATCGGTCCGCGGGTCCCCGCACTCGTCGCCGTTCTCGTCCGCCGCCGTGGGCTCGATCGCACAGGCCGTCATGGTTCGGTCACCTCCGGCGACGAAACTAGTTTTCGCACGTACGGGCGTGGGACCGATGAGCAGCGTCATCATCCATAAGGGTGGCCAAGTAACGATTCGCCTGAGGAAACCGGGGCGGGTGTGCTGAACGGTGCCGCAGGCCTTCATGCGACCGCTTCAGCGGTTCAGCCGCCCAGCCCGGCCAGGTAGCCTTTCCCCGTGCCCCGTCAGTCCGTACCCCGCCTGTCCGAAGTCATCGCCGCGCTGGAGAACCTGTGGCCCGCCGAGCGGGCCGAGTCCTGGGACGCGGTCGGCACCGTCGTGGGCGACCCGGACCAGGACGTCACCCGTGTGCTGTTCGCCGTCGACCCGGTCCAGGAGATCGTCGACGAGGCGGTGAAGCTGGGCGCCGACCTGCTGGTCACCCACCACCCGCTCTACCTGCGCGGTACGACCACGGTCGCGGCCTCCACCTTCAAGGGCCGCGTGGTGCACACCCTGATCAAGCACGACATCGCCCTGCACGTCGCCCACACCAACGCGGACCGCGCCGACCCGGGAGTCTCCGACGCCCTCGCGGGCGCGCTGGACCTCAGGGTCGTGGGACCGCTCGTACCGGACCCGACCGATCCGGAGGGCCGCCGGGGCCTGGGCCGGATCTGCGAGCTGGACCACCCGCTGACCGTCCGCGACCTCGCCGCCCGGGCCGCCGAGCGCCTGCCCGCGACCGCGCAGGGCATCCGCGTCGCCGGCGACCCGGACGCCCTGGTCCACCGGATCGCGGTCAGCGGCGGCTCCGGCGACAGCCTCTTCGACGACGTACGAGCGGCGGGCGTGGACGCCTTCCTCACCGCGGACCTCCGCCACCACCCGGTGTCGGAGGCCCGGTCCCACACTTCTCTGGCGCTGCTCGACGCGGCGCACTGGGCCACCGAGTGGCCCTGGTGCGAGCTGGCCGCCGCCCAGCTCGACGAGATCTCCGACCGCGAGGGATGGGACCTCAGGGTCCACGTCTCCAAGACGGTCACCGACCCCTGGACCGCCCACGCGGCGTCCTCCAGCACACCCGACTCAATGGGAGCCCCCAACTGAACGCCGCGCCCGCCGACCAGATCCGACTTCTCGACGTCCAGGCCCTCGACGTACGCCTCTCGCAGCTCGCGCACAAGCGCAACTCCCTGCCGGAGCACGCCGAGATCGACGCGCTGACCAAGGACCTCACCCAGCTGCGCGACCTGCTCGTGGCCGTGCAGACCGAGGAGAGCGACTGCGCCCGCGAGCAGACCAAGGCCGAGCAGGACGTGGACCAGGTGCGCCAGCGCGCCACCCGCGACCAGCAGCGCCTCGACTCCGGCGCCGTCACCTCGCCCAAGGACCTGGAGAACCTCCAGCGCGAGATCGTCTCCCTCGCCAAGCGCCAGGGCGACCTGGAGGACATCGTCCTGGAGGTCATGGAGCGCCGCGAGTCCGCGCAGGAGCGCACCGCCGAACTGACCGAGCGGGTCGGTTCCGTGCAGGGCAGGATCGACGACGCGACCGCCCGCCGCGACGCCGCCTACGAGACCCTCGACGCGGAGGAGGCCACGGCCGAGAAGGAGCGCGAGGTCGTCTCGGCCACCATCCCCGCGGACCTCCTCAAGCTCTACGACAAGCTCCGCCAGCAGCAGGGCGGCATCGGCGCGGCCAAGCTGTACCAGCGCACCTGCCAGGGCTGCCGCCAGGAGCTCGCCATCACCGACATCAACGAGATCCGCGCGGCGGCCCCCGACACGGTCGTCCGCTGCGAGAACTGCCGCCGCATCCTGGTGCGCACGTCCGAGTCCGGCCTGTAAGGAGCGTTCGCCGTGCGGGAGTTCATCGTCGAGGCGGACGGCGGTTCCCGGGGCAACCCGGGTCCCGCGGGCTACGGCTCCGTGGTCATCGACGCGACGACGGGGGAGACCCTGGCGGAGGCGGCCGAGTACATCGGCATCGCCACGAACAACGTCGCCGAGTACCGGGGCCTGTTGGCCGGCCTCCGCACGGCCCACGCCCTGGACCCCGCCGCCTCCGTCCACGTCCGCATGGACTCCAAGCTGGTCGTGGAACAGATGTCGGGCCGCTGGAAGATCAAACACCCCGACATGAAGCCCCTCGCGGCAGAGGCGGCCACCGTCTTCCCGCCGGACCGGGTCACCTACGAGTGGATCCCCCGCGAGAAGAACAAACACGCGGACCGCCTGGCCAACGAGGCGATGGACGCGGGCAGGCGCGGCGAACAGTGGTCGGCGGCGGACTCGACGGCAGAACTCCGCAGCACGGGTTCGACCGAGGCTTTTCAGGGCCGCGGAACACACGCGGAGCTTTCCAACGCAGGCTCAGCCGAGGCACTCAAGGGGCGCGGGGAACTGCGCGACCAGCCCCCACCGACCGCAACTGTGACGACAACCGCAAAAGCCACAGCCGACACCCGCGCAGCCCGCAACGTAGCGACCCCCAGCGCAGGTTGGGCCCCCGCAGACATGGGCACCCCCGCGACGTTCGTCCTCCTCCGTCACGGCGAAACCCCCCTGACCCCCCAGAAACGCTTCTCAGGCAGCGGCGGCACCAACCCCTCCCTCTCCACCACAGGAAAAGACCAAGCGCAGCGAGCCGCAACCGCGCTGGCAGCCCGTGGCACGATCCAGCACATCATCGCCTCCCCCCTCACCCGGACAAGGGAAACCGCCGCAGCCGTAGCGGAGCGCCTCGGCCTCGACGTGACGATCGAAGAGGGCCTGCGCGAAACGGACTTCGGCGCCTGGGAAGGCCTCACCTTCGGCGAGGTACGCGAGCGGTACCCCGAAGACCTGACCACCTGGCTGGCCGACCCCACGGCCCAACCCACCGGCGGAGGCGAGAGTTTCGCGGACACGGCAATCCGAATCGCCGCCACCCGGGACAAGCTGACGGCGGCCTACGCGGGCCGCACCGTCCTCCTCGTCACCCACGTCACCCCGATCAAGACGTTCGTCCAACTCGCCCTGGGCGCCCCACCGGAGTCCCTGTTCCGCATGGAACTCTCGGCCGCGTCCATCTCCGCGGTGGCGTACTACGCCGACGGCAACGCGAGCGTACGGCTCTTCAACGACACGTCCCACCTACGCTGAGCGCAGCGAGGCCGCCTCCCGGGCCAGCCCCTCGATCCGCCCCCAGTCCCGCGCGGCCACGGCATCCGCCGGGATCATCCAACTCCCGCCCACACAGCCGACGTTGGGCAACGCCAGGTAGTCGGGCGCGGAGTCGGCCCCTATCCCGCCCGTGGGACAGAACCGCGCCTGGGGCAACGGCCCGGCCAGCGACCTGAGATAGGCCGTACCGCCCGAGGCCTGGGCCGGGAAGAACTTCATCTCCCGCACCCCGCGCTCCAGCAGCGCGACCACCTCGGACGTCGTCGACACCCCCGGCAGGAACGGCACCCCGGACCCCTGCATGGCCTCCAGCAGCAGTTCGGTCCACCCGGGGCTCACCAGGAACCGCGCCCCGGCCGCCACGCACTCCTTCACCTGCCCCGGAGTCACCACGGTCCCGGCCCCGACCACGGCCTCCGGCACCTCACCCGCGATGGCCCGCAGGGCGTCCAGCGCTACCGGCGTCCGCAGGGTCACCTCGATGGCCGGCAACCCGCCCACCACCAGCGCCCGCGCGAGCGGCACCGCGTCGGCGACGTCCTCGATGACGACGACGGGCAGCACGGGAGCGAGACCGAGCAGGGAGAAGGAAGGCGACGGCGAGGAAGACATGGCCTCATCCTGCCGAGTCGATGCACCACACGCAAAGCTCATTGCGCATGCTGCAACGCACCTCGCCGTCGCAGGCGGGGCGCGCCTTGCCGACCGATTCGCCGCTCAGTGAATCTCGTCCACCAGCACATCCAGCGCCCAGGCCCGCCCCGCCTGCGACGGCGGCTCCGCCTCCACCACGTACCCCAGGTCCCGCAGCGCCTCCACCAGCTCCGCCGGCGTCCCCGGCCCCCCCGGCGAGGTCAGCAGGCTCCGCACGATCCGCCCCTTCGTCGCCTTGTTGAAGTGGCTGACGACCTTCCGCGTCGGCGCGTGCAGCACCCGTACGGTCGCCGTCCGCCCCGCGACCTCACCCTTCGGCTTCCACGCCGCCGCGTACGCCGCCGACCGCAGATCGAGGACCAGCCCGTCCCCGGCGACCTCCGGCAGCACCGCCGCCATCGGGGTCCGCCAGTGCGTGCCCAACGCGCCCAGCCCGGGCAGCCGTACCCCCATCGAGCAGCGGTACGACGGAATCCGGTCCGTCACCCGCACCGCGCCCCACAGCCCGGAGAAGACGAGCAGGGACCGCGCGGCCCGCCTCTTCGCGGCGGTGTCCAGCGAGGCCAGGTCGAGGGCGTCGTAGAGGACACCCGTGTAGATCTCCCCGGCGGGCCGCGCGCCGGCCGTGCGCAGGTCGACGTTCTTGCCGATCTCGCCGCGCAGTCCCTCGCTGAGGCCGAGGACCTCGCGTGCCTTGTCCTCGTCGGCGGCGCACAGGTCGACGAGTTCGTCGAGTACGGCCGCCCGGGCCTCGGTGAGTCCCGGCAGCGACAGCGACTCCGGCTTGAGGGGGGCACCGCGGCCGGAGGAGGCCTTGCCTTCGGAAGGAGGCAGCAGGACGAGCACGGCGGGTTTCTCCTTAGGGGACTTCTGGCGTACGTGGGGGGCCTGCGCCAGCGTAAAGGGTGCGGGCGGGCGGAATGTGCCTACGCTCGTGTCATGCCCAGCCGCCGTATCCGGGTGACCGGCACCCCCGAAGCCCCGCTCCGCGCCGCCCTCACCGCGCTCCGTACCGAACTGGGCGTGCCCGAGAGCTTCCCGCCGGAGGTCCTCGCGGAGGCGGAGGCTGCCGCGAAGGCCCCGCCGCCGGCCGCCGAGGACGCGACCGACATCCCCTTCTTCACGGTCGACCCGCCCACGTCGATGGACCTCGACCAGGCGATGCACCTGTCCCGTAGGGGGTCCGGATTCCGGGTCCGGTACGCCATCGCGGACGTCGCCGCCTTCGTGGTCCCCGGCGGGGCGCTGGACGCGGAGGCCCACCGGCGGGTCACCACCCTCTACTTCCCCGACGAGAAGACCCCGCTGCACCCGCCGCTGCTGAGCGAGGGTGCGGCGAGTCTGCTGCCGGACGTGACGCGGCCCGCGGTGCTGTGGACGCTCGACCTCGACGCGGACGGCCGTACGGTCGCCGTCGACGTCCGCCGGGCGCTGGTCCGCAGCCGGGCCAAGCTCGACTACGCGACCGTGCAGCGGCGGATCGACACCGGCACCGCCGAGGAACCGCTCGCCCTGCTCAAGGACATCGGCGAGGCGCGCGAACGCCTGGAGGTCGAGCGCGGCGGCATCTCCCTCAACGTGCCCGAGCAGGAGATCGTCGAGCGCGACCACACCTACGAACTCGGCTACCGCGCCCCGCTGCCCGCCGACGGCTGGAACGCCCAGATCTCCCTCCTCACCGGCATGGCCGCCGCCGACCTGATGCTCACGCACGGCACGGGCGTCCTGCGCACCCTCCCCACGGCCCCGGACGGCGCAGTGGGCCGCCTCCACCGCACCGCGCACGCGCTGCACATCGACTGGCCGCACCACATGTCGTACGCCGAGCTGATCCGCTCCCTCGACCCGCGCCTCCCGCACCACGCGGCCTTCCTCCAGGAGTGCACGACCCTGCTGCGCGGCGCCGGGTACACGGTCTTCCGCGACGGCCACCTCCCGCCCGTCACCACCCACGCGGCGGTCGCCGCCCCCTACACCCACTGCACGGCACCCCTACGGCGGCTGGTCGACCGCTACGCCGCCGAACTCTGCCTCGCCCCCGGCTCCCCGCCCGCCTGGGTGCTGGCCGGACTCGACGCCCTCCCCCAGCAGATGGCCGACGGCAACCGCCGCGCGGGCACCGTCGAGCGCGAGTGCGTCGACATCGTCGAGGCGGCCCTCCTGAAGGACCGCGTCGGCGACCTCTTCGACGGCTACGTGGTGGACGTCGAGGAACGCCAACCCTCCGTGGGGAAAATCCAGTTGGACACCCCGGCGGTCGTCGCCCGTCTTGAGGGCGGCACGACTCCGCTGCCCCTGGGCGAACGGCTGCGCGTCCGTCTCACCCAGGCGGACCCGGGGACGTCGAAGGTACGGTTCGCGCCCGCCTGACCTCCTCCGGACCGACGGAGAGGGCGAGTTCTCCGATCCGTATGGCATCAGTACAGACGCTGACGTCACGGCGGGGTCAAGCGCCGGCCGGTGCGCCGAACCACAGGTGCAGCGCGTCCGTCGGATCGTCCTCGGCGCCGTCCCGGTCCGCCGCCCACGCGGTGATCCCGTCCGGCCGTACCAACAGGCCCGACAGTTGCGGGTGGTGGGCGCAGGTGGTGGTCAGGACATCCACCACATCCTGCCAACCGGCCGCGCGGGCACGGAGCTTCGGGTCGTCGGTGAGGTCGAGGAGGAGGGCGCGGCCGGTGTGGAGATGGTCGCCGAGGCGGGTGCCGTCGGCGAGTTCGAGGTCGGGGGCGCTGCGGCCGGTCAGCGGGTGGTCGCCGGGGAGGTCGTAGCGCTGCCAGGCGCCGGAGATCCGCTTGACGAAGTACGTCGTGCCGTCGGGAGTGTCCGCGAGGTCGGAGATCACCCCGCGCAGGGCACGGGCGTGCGCGCCGGGGCGCATCACCGCGATCTGGGAGCGGGTCCAGTCGAGCACCCAGGCGCCGATCGGATGCCGCTCCGCGGTGTAGGTGTCGAGGAGTTCGACGGGGGCCCGGCCGCCGGCGACCAGGGCGAGCTTCCAGCCGAGGTTCATCGCGTCCCCGACACCGAGGTTGAGGCCCTGACCGCCGAACGGCGAGTGCACATGGGCCGCGTCGCCCGCGAGCAGCACCCGGCCCGCGCGATAGGTGTCCGCCTGGCGGCAGTTGTCGGTGAACCGGGTCGCCGTGCGCAGGGCGTGCACGGTGACGTCGACGCCGGTCACGCGGCGCACGCCGGCCTGCAACTCCTCGGCTGTGACCGGGGATCGGCGGTCGGCGGGCGGTCCGTCGAACTCGATGGAGACCAGCCGTCCCGGCGTCGGGCCGTAGGTGTACATCCCGGTGGCAGTGGCGTTCCAGCCGTGCTTCAGCCCCTCGGTGCCGGTCAGGTCGGCGATGGCCTGGTAGCCGGTGATCTCCGGTGCGGTGCCCGGGAAGGGGATGCCGGCGAGCTTGCGCACGAGGCTGCGCCCGCCGTCGCAGCCGACCAGCCAGCCCGCGCGGACGGCCTGCGGCGCCGAGCCGTCCGTAGGGGCGAGATGGACGCTCACACCGTCCTCGTCGGCGTCGAAGCCGGTCAGCTCGACCCGCCTGCGCACCTCGGCGCCGAGTTCGTCGGCGCGCCGGCCGAGCAGCCGCTCCAGTGGGGCCTGCGGGACGAAGCGGCCGATCTCGCCGGGCGGACCGAGCTCCGCGAAGGCGGGGTCCGATGTGTCGAGCAGATCGGCCCGCAGGGTGATCCCGGCGAAGTGCCCGGCGGACTTCGGCGGCGGGGCGGCGCCCTCGCGGCTCTGCGTCCGCAGGAACTCCTTCATGCCCTTCGCCGTCTCGGCCTGCACCTCGGCCAGCGCGGGCAGCAGTCCCCGCCGGTAGAGGGAGACGGCGGTGAGGGTGTTGATCCCGCCCGCCTTGACGGTCTCGTCCACCCCGGCCAGCCGCTCCGCGACCAGCACGTGGGCTCCGCCGAGCCGCAGCTCACAGGCGAGCAGCAGCCCGATGGGCCCGGCTCCGGCGATGACGACGTCGTAGTCCGTGTCAGTGTTCATGCGGTAAGTGTAGTCACTAAAAAATTATGTTGGCTACACTGTTCCCGTGAGTGAGCGAATGCGACAGGACAAGGACGCGGCCGAGCTGCCGCTGAGAGAGCGCAAGAAGCGGGCGACACGGCAGCGGATCTCGAACGTCGCCTCCGCACTGTTCCGAGAGCGCGGCTTCGACCAGGTGTCGGTGGCGGAGGTCGCGCGCGCCGCCGAGGTGTCGACGATGACCGTCTTCAACTACTTCCCGCGCAAGGAGGACCTGTTCCTCGACCGCATCCCGGAAGCGGTCGCGCTCTTCAGCACGGCGGTACGCGATCGTGCCCCCGGCGAGCCCCCGCTCGCCGCGCTCCGCCGTCTCGCCCTCGAACTCCTCGACCGGCGCCACCCGTTGGGCGGCCCCGACAGCGGATTCCCCGACTTCTGGGAGGTCGTGGCCGACTCGCCGGCCCTGCGCGCCCGCGGCCGCGAGGCCCTGGAGGAGATCGAGAACGCCCTCGCCGCCGCCCTCGCCGAAACCGCCCCGGACACCCCCGATCCCGCCCTGGCCGCGGCCCTGACCGTCGCCGCGTACCGCACGGTCTACGTCACCACCGCGCGCCGCGTCTTCGCGGGAGAGGCCGCCGAAGGACTCGTGGACGACCACCGGGCACGGCTGTGCGCGGCCTTCGACGCGTTGGAACGGGCGCTCGGGGCGGCATGACACGCGGCCCCTGGGCGTTGCACCCTGTGGAGGAGAGGGGGTGCGGCCGGTGAGCGCACGTGAACAGGCACTGTGGACGAGGGCGAGACTGGGCCGCTGCGGCCCGCCGCTCGACCTGCTGACCGCCCGCTTCGACCGGCATGTCTACGCCCCGCACGCCCACGAGGAGTTCACGATCGGCGTCTGCGTCGGCGGCTCCGAAGTCATCGACTACCGCGGCGGCCACATCCGCACCGGCCCGGGCTCCATCGTCGTCCTCGCCCCCGGCGAGATGCACACCGGCGGCCCCGGCACCCCCACCGACGGCTACGCCTACCGCGCCCTCTACGCCGACCCGGCCCTCCTGACCGACGGCACCCTCGGCGGCCTCCCGCACTTCCGCGAACCCCTCCTCGACGACGCCGAACTCGCCCTGGCCCTGCGCCTCGCGCACACCGAACTCAGCGCCTGCCCCGACCCGTTGGAGGCCGAGTCCCGCCTCCCGTGGCTGCTGACGGCACTGGCCCGCCGCCACTCCACGTCCGGCCCGGCACCGGACGAGATCCCGGGCGCGGCCTGGGTCGCCCACGCGGTGAGGGACCGCCTGGCGGACGAGCTGCTGACCCCGCCCTCCCTCTCCTCCCTGGCCGCGGACTTCGGCCTCTCCCGCTACCAGCTCCTGCGCGCCTTCCGTACGACGATGGGGGTACCGCCGTACGCCTGGCTCGCCCAGTACCGGGTGACCCGGGCCCGCGGACTCCTGGAGGCGGGCGGACGGCCCGCCGAGGTGGCGGCGCAGGTGGGCTTCGCGGATCAGGCGCATCTGACCCGGTGGTTCCGGCGGGTGCTCGGGGTGACACCGGCGGCCTACCGCAACAGCGTTCAAGACGGGCGGCGCTGACCGGTCCGACACTCGCCGTATGACTGCACGCGGCTGGTTCCTGTTCTCCCTGATGGGAGTGGTCTGGGGCATCCCCTACCTGATGATCAAGGTGGCGGTGGACGCCCCGCTCTCCCCGTCCATGGTCGTCTTCACGCGCTGCGCCCTGGGCGCCGTACTCCTGCTCCCCTTCGCGCTGCGACAGGGCGGCCTGACCCGCACGGTCCGCGCCCACTGGCGCCCGATGCTGGCCTTCGCCTGCATCGAGATCATCGGCCCGTGGTTCACGCTCACGGACGCGGAACGGCACCTGTCCAGCTCCACGGCGGGACTGCTCATCGCGGGCGTACCGATCGTCGGCGTGCTCATGGCGCGCTTCTTCGGCGACACGGAGCGGCTGGGCACCCGGCGCGTGGTGGGCCTGGCCCTCGGCCTGTCCGGGGTCACCGTCCTCACGGTCCCACATCTGACGGGCGGCGACGCGCGCTCGCTGGCGGAGGTGCTGCTGACGGTGCTGGGCTACGCGACGGCCCCGCTGATAGCGGCCCGCCACCTGAAGGACGTCCCGACCCTCCAACTGACCGCACCCTGCCTGGCGTTGGCGGCGATCGTCTACGCCCCCGCCGCAGCGGTGACCTGGCCCTCCACGGTCCCGTCCCCCCAGGTCCTGGCCTCCCTCGCCGGCCTGGGCGTGATCTGCACGGCGGTGGCGTTCGTGGCCTTCCTGGAGCTGATCAAGGAGGTCGGCCCGACCCGCTCGACGGTGATCACGTACGTCAACCCGGCGGTGGCGGTGGCGGCGGGAGCGCTGTTCCTGGGTGAGGACCTGACGGTGGGGATCGGGGTGGCGTTCACGTTGATCCTGGCGGGGTCGGTGTTGGCGACGGCGACCGCCGGTCCGCGGGGTGGTGCCCGCCCGGTAGCATGGTCGGCACGGCAGACGAGCCGGGCGGACGGTCGCGTGGAGTGCCCCTAGGGGGACTTCCCGAGGAACGTCCGGGCTCCACAGGGCAGGGTGATGGCTAACGGCCACCCGGGGTGACCCGCGGGACAGTGCCACAGAAAACAGACCGCCCGGTGCTTCGGCACCGGGTAAGGGTGAAACGGTGGTGTAAGAGACCACCAGTGCCCAGGGTGACCTGGGCAGCTAGGTAAACCCCACCCGGAGCAAGGTCAAAAGGGAGTTCCTTTCCAGGAATGGAACGGGGCTCCTGCGCGGACGTTCGAGGGCTGCCCGCCCGAGTCCGTGGGTAGACCGCACGAGGCCGGTGGCAACACCGGTCCTAGATGGATGGCCGTCGCCGGGAGGATCGTGAGGTCCCCCCGGACACAGAACCCGGCGTACGGCCCGGCTCGTCTGTCGGCGGGGCTCTGACCTGCTTTTCCCAGGGAGAGATCGTCTGTTGTCGTGGGGGCGCGCCCGGCTGAGCCGGGGTTTTCCCTGGAGTTCCCGAGGGGTTGTGCATCGAGTGTCCATTGTTCGGCTCCGATAAGTGGCGTCGCGCTGCGAGCAGGGCTGAAGCGCCTTGTCGTCTCCTCACTCGGTGAGATGCGCGCCTTGCGCCGTGGCGACGGCGGCCTCGTAGCCGGGCGCGCCCTGGACGAACTAAGCAGGGCCTGTTGCGATTTCGAACCCGCCGGTCACTGCATTCACACAGGTGGGACGAGCCTGGGTGGACGGCCCCGGGGAACGGAATGGGTGGCAGGGAGAAAAGTTAGGCGATCGCCGCGATATCGCTGTTGTCGAAGTAGATCGCCTGGTGCAGCTGTCTGCCGAGGGCGGCGGCGCAGCGGCGAGGACCTACTGGTTGGAGATGTGTCCCTGTTGGATCTGAGAGACGCGGCCCTTGGCTACGCCCATCTGCTCAGCCACCGTCTCCTGGGTCAGGTTCTGGGACTTGCGGATCTCGGCGAGCCGGTGGCCCAGCACCTCGGCAAGAAGCTCCGGCTTGGCCTCGGCCACGGTCTCCTCGCCGCCGACGCGGGTGACATGCCCGGCGCGGATGTTCTGCCAGCGCGTGCATCCGGTCATTGTGCGTCCGCCTCTTCGACGCGGGACTTCAGGTATGCGGTGTAGCGCTGCTCGGTGAGCGGGATGGCTTCGTCATGCCGCTCGTTCCAGCGGTCACGCTTGTCTCCTGCTACCGGCACGAGGCTTGGCCGCCAGGGAGCGAACGTGAATAGAATCCGCACGGTTCCCGCGCGCAGTTCCTTGAGGTTGTGGATGGCAGAGCCGGAGATGGTGTCTACCCGGGGGCGCCCAAGCCCGGTCCACCCTCCACGAGGGCGTCGAGTGCCTGCACCACGCGGGCGTGCGCGCCAGGGTCGAGGTCGTCGATCCTTATGAAGACCTCGTCGGTGACGAAGATGTCCCATGACGGGACCTGAAAGTCGAGCCTGGGAAGCCTGTAGGGGATGGAATGTGGTGACTATGGGCGACGAAGACGCACGTTCTCCGGGTATTCGGCCAGTCTCCGTATAACCCGATTCGTCTGATTTAGGGCTCCGGCCTGGGGTTTTTCACGAGCTCCCGCCGAGCGTCGCCGTGCTGAACCGTTCAGAGACCGCCGACACGGTTGACGTCCAAGGCGGCGGCTGTGGCACCAGGGGCGGGGATGTCTATGAGCATGACCATGCATCCCCAGCGAGAAGATCCATATGAACTCGCCCGAACTCAGTGCCATGTCGTGGCGCGCGGACAGCTCACAGCGATGGGAGTCTCCCAGAGCACGATTTTCCGCCGATGCCGACAGGGCGGACGCTGGCAGCAGCCGTTACCGAAGGTCGTAGTTCTGCAGTCGGGGCCGCTCTCTGCTGAGCAAAGGTGCTGGGCGGCGCTCTGCTACGCCGCGGCCCGTCCGCTCGCTCAAGGCGTGCCTCTGGCCGCGAAGGCTCTGATCAGCGGAGAGACCGCCCTCGCCCTGCAGAGACGAGACCCGCTGCGGAGAGCTTTTTCGGGCCCGGGGTTCGGGAGCCCGGAGAGGATCGACGTGCTGGTTCCGCATGATTGTTCCGTTCGTTCGTGCCGGTGGGTGAGAGTTGTCCGCACCCGGCGTTTTCCCGCTCCCACTCTCGGCGTCGGCGGGATCCCGTTGTCCCCTGCGGTGCGTTGCTGCATCGAGGCTGTGAAGGTCGCGGTGAACAACTCCCACACGCGGCACCTCCTGCATGAACTCGTGGCTGATCTCGGAGTCGAGCCGGATGTCCTGCAATCGGAACTGGCGGCAGAAAGGCTGGCTCGCCGTCCCGATGTGGCCGCGGTCATGCGCCACATCGCGTCCGGGACCAGGTCGCCGGCGCAGGCCGAGGTGCGATCCCTCATCCTGGATTCCGGTCTCCCCGAGCCCCTGTGGAACCCGGCTCTCCGTTTGGTGTCGGAATTTCTGGGGGTGCCGGATGCCTATTGGCCCGATCACGGCGTCGTACTCGAGATTGAGTCTGCGGTTCTCCATCGCCGGATACCGGAGGAAAGCGGGCTTCGTGTGGTCTGTGCGTCGCCTGACCAGATCCGTTATCGATCGAGCATCGTCTTACGGGCACTTCGCGGGGCTCTCTCTGTCGGTCCGCACGGTCCGGTGGGCCGAGTGACCGTCGACCACGGCTGACAGCGCCTGTGTCACTACCACCGGGGGTGTCCGCTTCCTCCTACGGGAAGCGGACACCCCCTGAACCCTGCCCCCTACTCCCTGCGGTTGTCCGTGCGCGAATCGTTGCCGACCGTGCGTGCAGGGCTCATGTGCGGGGGACGAGGGGGATGCATGGCCATGTCCGCGGTCGTTGGGGAACTGCCGGAATCATTCCTTGACGAGGTGGTCGGTGCCTTCGGGCGGAGCGTGGCGGCGAAGCTGAATGGGCCGGGTGGGCGGGAAGAAGCCCTGACCTATCCGGTGGAAGAACTACTCAAGGCGGTCGCCGCCCGATTCGGTGGATCTCTGACGGCTTATGGCCAGACATATGTCAGGAAGGTGAAATCGCGCCCGGACTTCGCGATCGAGGTGGACGGGCGAATGGTGGGCTACGTCGAACTGAAAGCGCCAGGAAAGGGAGTCGAGCCGTCTGCATGGCCGGTTTCGTCGCATGATCGCAAACAATGGGAGAAGATAAAGGCTTTCCCTAACCTTCTGTACACAGACGGCCGTAAATGGGCGTTGTACCAGAATGGGGTTCTGCGAGCAAGTATCGCCGAGTTGACGGGTGATCTGGCTACGGCCCGAGAGCACCTTCGCCCTGTCGGTCCCAGGCTCGGTCAGGTCCTTGCCCTCTTCCTGACCTGGGTTCCCCAAAAGCCCGAAAACCTGGGAGTGTTGGTGCGCCGCGTCGCCGGCCTGTGTCGGCTGCTGCGAGAGGAGGTGGCTGATCGGCTGGAGCGGGAGAAACAGGGTGAGGTCGGCCTTGTTTTCTCTGTGCTCGCCGAAGACTGGAAACGCCTGCTGTTCCCGGATGCGTCGGACGCGGTGTTCGCTGATCAATACGCTCAAACAATTACCTTCGCCCTGCTGCTGGCTCGCAGCGAAGGTGTTGTTTTTGACGGTGAGCGGGTGGATGGAATCGCCCGAAAACTCGGTAAGAAGCACTCCCTCATGGGGAAGGCCCTTTCGATACTCACCGATGAACCGCTGGCGGACCTGCGAGGAGTCGTGGATGTCCTCGTGCAGGTCGTAGGGGCCGTCGACTGGAATCAACTGGACGACGGCAGCGGCGACAGCTATCTGCTCTTCTACGAGCGTTTCCTGGAGGCGTACGACCCGGGACTGCGACAGGACACCGGCTCCTACTACACCCCCAACGAGGTCGTGCGCTTCATGGTCCGCTTCACGGACCAGATCCTGCGACGTCGCCTCCGCTGCCGGGACGGATTCGCCAGTCCCGAGGTCACGGTGATCGACCCTGCGATGGGAACGGGCACCTTTCTGCTCAACATCATCGATCAGGTCGCCCGGCAGGCGGAACGGAAGGACGGACGCGGGGCGCGGCGCGACAGCGTGCGGGAAGTGGTGCCCCGCCTGGTCGGCTTCGAGCAGCAGGCGGGGCCTTACGCAGTTGCTGAGTTGCGGATGCACCGCACGCTGCACGGTGCGTACGAGACGGAAGTCGGTGACGACGACCTCGCACTGTACGTCGCGGACACGCTGGACGATCCCACCGTTGAGCACCACCTCGGCTTCCACTACGAAGCCATCGCGCAGTCCCGGCGCCGCGCCAACGACGTAAAGCTCAACCGGGAAGTCATGGTGGTTATCGGCAACCCTCCGTACAAGAAGGGCGCCAAGAAGCTCGGAATCGGGCGGTGGATCACTGAGGGGAACGAGAACGAAGGCGCAGGGATTCTCAAGGACTTCAGAGACCCGAGCGTGGGGCGCATGGGGTACGCGCTTGACAACCTCTATGTCTATTTCTGGCGCTGGGCCACATGGAAGGTCTTCGACCTGAACCCCTCCGCCCCGCAGGGGATCGTAGCCTTCATTACCAACGCCGGGTATCTCGACAGTCAGGGATGCGCGGGAATGCGGCGCTACTTGCGGGAGACGGCGGATGAGGGGTGGATCATCGGGCTGTCTCCTGAGGGTGCGTACTCAGATCACCGCACACGCGTTTTCCAGGGCGTGAAGCGGGAGATATGCGTCGGCTTCTTCGTGAGGGCCGGTGAGGGAGACCGCAGCCGCCCTGCACGCGTCCATCGGCTGGATGTGCCGCCGGGCACCAGGGAGGAGAAATTCGCCTGGCTTGAAACTCTGGACATCGGAGAGCCGGATGGGGGCATGTCTCATGGTCAGGCGTGGCCACTGTGTCTGGACGGATGGACCGATCCGTTTCGCGTGACGGCAGGCGAGCTGTGGCAGGCGATGCCGGGACTGGATGTCTTGTTTCCGTGGTCAGCGTCAGGCAACAAGAACAACCGGAGCTGGCCCGTCGCCCCGACACGGGAGGTGCTGCACAGGCGATGGAGCCGACTTGTCAAGGCGTCGCCTCGGCAGCAGCCGACGTTGCTCAAAGTCACGAGGGACAGGAAACCGGACAAGGCTGAACCGCCTCTGCCCGGGGGCGAATGGCGTCCGCCTTTGTCGGAAGAGAGCGTCGATTACCAGGCGCCGCTTGTGCGCTACGGCCGTATGACCTTCGATCGGCAGTGGCAGATCGCCGATCGCCGGGTTATCGACTTTCCCAGGCCTCCGCTGTGGTACGTAGTCGGTGACCGGCAGATATTCACCAGTGAGTGGCACACCCAGGCAGGCAAGCCCGGCCCCGCACTGGGATTCACCTGTCTCCTCCCCGACCAGGACCACTTCAAGGGCAGCGAAGGCGGGCGGGTGCTGCCGCTCTACCGGGACTCTCACGGGCGAGTGCCCAACACGGCGCCAGGGCTGCTGCGTTGTCTGTCCGAGGCATTGGGTATGGAGGTGAGCGCCGAAGACTTGGTGGCCTACGTCGCCGGAATCGCCGCCCACTCGGGTTACACCCGCCAGTTCAAGGCGGAGCTCGAATCCCGCGGAGTCCGCGTTCCCATCACGAACGACCGTGACCTGTGGCGCGAAGTGACCGAAGTCGGCCGCAGGGTCCTATGGCTCCATACATACGGCGAGCGGTGCGCGGACGACACCGGAGGAAGGCCCGAGGGACCACCACGAATGCCGGAACACGAACGCCCCCGGTTCCAAGTGCCGGTTGCCACCGGCCGCGACGGCATGCCGGCCGCCATCTCCTACGACGAGCAGCAACAAGACATCCACCTTGGTGACGGCGTGATCGGCCCCGTATCACCGCAGGTCTGGAATTACCGCATCGGCGGAACCCAGGTCGTCACCAGGTGGTTCAGTTTCCGAAAGCGCGTATCGGCGTCAGAAGACGCGACGTCGCTCAACGCCATCGCCCAGCAGACCTGGCCCGCTGAGTACACGCGCGAAATGCTGAACCTGCTGAACGTCCTGGGACTGCTCGTCGCGCTCGAACCCGAACAGGAGCGTCTGCTCACCGCCGTGACGCGGGGTGACCTCATCACCCTGGCGCACCTGCAGACCGCCCACGTGCTGCCGGTTCCGCCGTCGGCGACCAAAGCACCGCAAGTGCCCAGGGCGACGCGGCCCCAACCCGACGGTGGCGGTCAGGGGGCACTGGACTTCGAGACATGAAGATCAACTTCCGTGAGGAAGGAAGCGGCTTGCCCGGCCGCTGTACGACACGGCGAGTTCTTCACGGGCCCGGGTGCAGGCGACGAAGAGGAGGCAGCGTTCGGTGAGCATGTCCGCCTGATGCTGGAGCTGGTCCACCTCCGGCGGTGTGACGGCCGGCGGGAAGGGTAAGGCGCCCGCCGTCACACCGATCACCGCCACGCACCTGAACTCCAAGCCCTTCATGGCGTGAAGAGTGGCGAGCCGCACCCCGGGGTCCTGCTGGGACGGTCCCTCCTTGACGAGTGCCGCCGGCAGTCCTGCCTGTTCCAGTCGTGCCTTGATCTTGTCCAGCGTCTGGTGGAATCGCGAGGTCACGGCGATGTCGGCCGGTGCCGCTCCGCCGGCCGCCCAGCCATGGATCCGCTCCACGACCGCGGCCAGCTCGTCTTCCTCGCTGTTGAAATGTTCAAGTGCCGGACGGCGGCCGTGGAGGAGGGAGCGGTATCCGGCCGGCGAGTCCATGCCCTCGCCGGAGAGGGACTCCACCGGCTCGTCCTGCATCAAACGCGCCGCCCAGCGCAGAATCTCCTCTGTGCTGCGGTAGTTGATGCGCAGTCGGCTCGATCGTCCCGCGACCGGGATGCCGAGTGAGCCGAGGGAGACACGCGAGTCGTAGATGCGCTGGTGAGGGTCTCCGGTGATGAACAGATCGTCCGGTCCGGACGCCACCGCCCCGCGCAGCACACGCCACTGGGCCGGGTGCAGGTCCTGGGCCTCGTCGACGACGACGTGCGCGTAGGGAGGTTCACCGGCCGCCGGTTCGCGCAACAGCCGTGCGGCTTCCGCGCACAGCTCCAGATAGGTGCACTTCCCGTCGTTGCGCAGGCCCTGCTCGAACATCTTCATGGCCTGCCACACCTGCACTCGCTTGACCGGCCCCAACGCGGTTCCCCGTCCGTGCCGAACCGCCCGCAGGTACGCCTCCTCGGTGGCGATCGACTGGGCGAGCACGACATGCCGGTACTCCTGGGAAAGGAACTGCTCGCTCCAGCCGAGACCCAGACTCCGGCGGACCTTACGCCAGCGGAACCGCTCGTCGCTGTCGTCACAGAGCTTCGGAACGGAGCCGTGCCCACGCCGGACCACGTCCCGGGCCAGGGCATCGACCGTGGTGACGTCGACGCGGCGCAGGAGCACGTCGTCCTCGTCGAGCAGCAGAGCCAGGCTCCCCCGCAGGGACTTCGCCAGTGCCGTCGTGTACGTCGTGAGCAGGATCCTGCTGTGCGGGGACCGCTGGAGGAGGTGTTTCACCCGGTGCAGGGCCACGACTGTTTTGCCGGATGGAGGAAGATGCGCCAGGCCGCGAACGGCTGGTGAGGATGTCTTCCAACTCCTCCGCTCCGGTGACGACGGTAATACGGCTACGGGTGTTGGCGATGGCCGAGGACAGGTCGTCGGGGTCGTAGGGGCCGGGGTGCGAGGGACGGCGTAGCGCGACGATCTCTCTCCATACCGTGTCCTCGTCGAACCCTTCGGCGAGGAACTGCAGGACCTCGAACTGGTCCTCGGGGAAGAGCGAGGCGAACGCCTCCAACTGCGGATTGTCGATGATGGTGCGGGCCGCCTTCAGCGTGCCCTCGTCGACGCCGAGACGTGCGAGAGACGCGTCCGAGAAGCCCTCGAAGAGTCGCGTGGGCGCCTGTGCCGCCGTCTGTTCCAGTGCCGGCGTGAGCTGCTCGATGGCGACGATATTGCGCACCTCAAGACCGCGGGTCGCGGTGTTGACCGTGTAGAGGCGCTTGGCCGCCCACTCGTACGCCTTGTCGTGCTGGACCACGTTCACCAGCAGGAACGTGTGCTTCCGTCGTCGGGAGCGAGGACCACGCCCTGCCAGAAGTCCGTGATCCTGATCGTGCGCATACGGCGATCGGCGGCCTTCTCCACGGATTCGAGGTGGAGTCCCTTGTCGGCCCGGAGTTCCGCGACGGTGAGCTGCTGGAACTTCTTCATCGCCTTCCGCACGCCCGCCCGGACCGGTTTCTCCAGCTGCTCGAACTTGTCCCAGAAGGTGTTGGCGAAAGCCAGTTGCGGCAACGGACCGTCCCTCCCCCTGCGGTGCGATGGGGCACAGCCTACGCGCGGGCAAAGGCGTAGTCGCCCACCACGCAGTCGTACGGCTTGAGCAGCGGTTGGAGTTCCCGCTTGAGCAATGCCGTGTCGGCGTCGGGCAGTCGCAGCGAGGCGCGGCGCATACGAACGCTCCAGGACCCGGAATCCGGGAACACCTGGAGGTCCTTCACGAGGTCGCGCAGGACGACGCCCTCCCGAAAGGGCGCCAGGCCGTGCACGCGCAGTCGGCAGCCCTCGGTGAAACGGCGATCCCGGAAGGCCACGGGCTCGTCGAGGGTCTGGACGTCACTGGTGATCGTGGCCAGGCCCATCACCCGGCCGAAATCCCGGGTGGGGTTCCCGAAACAGCCGCGGGTGGTGTACAGCAGCAGTTCGTCGCCCTTGCCGAGAGCGAAGGACTGCTGGGTGCGGCCGGCCGGGAAAGCCATGCGTTGGTTCTCCAGGACCCAGGAGAGGGGCTCGTGGTCGCTGATGATCAGCAGGTGGGTGGCGCTTTCGCGCGATGCGGTCACGGATGTGTTTCCTTCCGAAGGGAGCGGGGCGCGGGGTGGTTCCTCATACGGTCCCGGCAGGCCTGCGAAGGGATTTGAGCTCCTCGCCGCTGCGGGTCACGCGCCAGAACGACCAGCCGTTCGCGTGCGGGGACGTCCGATCGGGATTGACGGCCTGGATCACGGCCATGGCGGCGGCGCTGGGCGAGGTGTAGACCTGCCCGGCTGCCGGGCCCTCCGTGACGGTCAGCGCGCGCGTCGCCGGATCGAAAAGCCCGATGACCCGCGCCCCCCGGTACACGGCGTGGACCCGTACGTCCTGCGGTTCGCCATCGGCCTCTTCGGCGTTGCTCCACGACTCCACCAGCCGCCTGACCACCTCGGACGGGGCGCACCCCATGACTCGGGCGGCGAAGACGACCTTGCCGTATGTACGCTCATCAAGCTCAATAGCTGGCATAGTTACTATTAGCGCTCAAGTGTGCTCGTATGTCAACCCCTGTTGATGGAATGTGGGTCGGATCACCGCCCGTCGGCGATGTGCTCCGCGATCCGCGCGACTGCGGCGAGAACGGCCGACGGCTCCTGGTCGAGATCGAGCGCGTGCTGGGTGAGGACGGCCCCGGTCCGGCGCACCCGGTGAGAGGTCATGGGGGCGTGGCCTCGCGCGTACACGAGATGACCGGAGGGCACTCCCAGCTCCGTGCAGTAGGCGAGCATCTGGTAGAGATCCGAGTTCGGAAAGCCTTCCTTCTCCTTCTCCGCCTTGTACTTGGCGTCCGCGACTCCGAGCGGTCGTCCGGCGTCGTCGTACCAGACCAGGTCCGGCTTGAGCAGCACGGCGGCGGCCTCGTCCAGGTGGTGCTGAGCTTGGAACCGGCACCGCCCGCCGTGCGGGCGCAGGGCCTCCCGCAGTCCGACGGTCACGAAGTCCTCGAAGACCTTCGCCAGGTCGAGCAGGAAGCCGCTCACGGCGGTGTCCATGCCACGCTGCTCGATGGAGGCCTCACCGAGGATCAGCTCGGCCAGTCGGAGGGCGGGCACATAGCGGTTGTTGAGACGGGACGGCGTCCAGGAAGGCAGGGGCGCTCCGCGTCGCAGGTCTCCCACACCGTCCAGGCGGAGCCGCAGCCGCGTCAGCCTTCCGCGAATGTCGCCGTGCAGGTCCGGCAGCCGCGTCAGCCGGTTCGCGGCGGCGAGCAGCAGCCGGTTCTCCGGGATGTCCACGGTGTACTCGTCGAAGCAGACCTCGACGGGTACGGGGATGCCGTACCGCCTGCGCATCTGGTCCGACTCCCTGATCCGGCCGCGTACGACCGCCAGTGCGTCCTCCAGGTGCCGGTATCCCTGCAACATCCCACGCCGCAGGGCCCGTTCGGCCTGGCACTCGAAGGCGTGGGCGACGGCAGGCAGGATTCCGTCGTGGCCGCCGACCAGGACGTCGCCATCGCCGTGACCCCAGTGGGCTCCGGGATCGAGGACGTATCCCAGCAGGAAGAACAGCCTGCGCACCGGCAGTTTGGGGGTGATGGTCAGCTGGACGCCGCCGATCCGGACGGTGCCCACCTTCGACCCGGCCCGGATCAGCCAGCGCCGTGGATCGCCGGGTGCGCTCGGATCGGGCCGGGCGTCCACGAAGTCGGTCATGGACAGGGTGCGGCCCGCTTCCGGCTCCAGCGGCACGGCCGTCCATGGCCCGTGCTCTCGGAGTACGACGACGCGCTCGGCGTCTGTCACGAGTCGTCGCCCGGTTCCGAGGCCGTTGTCGACACCGCGCGACGCAGAGTGGCCAGGCCGTAGCGCGCCTCGATATCCACGGAGTCATCGCCGTAGTGGTGCTCCTCCAGCAGGGGCAGGATGGCGTGCCGCCACACCCGTTCCAGCCCGCCGGGCGCATAGGCGGAGGGGCGCATCAGGTACGACGGGCCGATCCGGAAGTCCTTGTCCTCGATCCGGCGGTTGAGTTCCCGGTGCAGGGCGGCCACGTCCTCCGCGGGCTCGATCTCCCCGGTGCTTGTACGCCTCTCGATCCAGCGCGCCAGCATCTCGTCCGTCGGCTCCTCGTCCGGGTGCAGCGCGACGAACGCGAACCGGCGCCGCATCGCCGCGTCGACCAGGGCGATCGAGCGGTCGGCGGTGTTCATCGTGCCGATGACGAACACGTTGCGGGGGAGGAGGAACTCACCCGAGTACTGCAGGTCCACCGGCCTGTTGCGGTACTCCAGCACGAAGTAGAGCTCGCCGAAGACCTTGGCCAGGTTCGCGCGGTTGATCTCGTCGATGATCAGGAAGTACGGCGTTGAGGGATCCTCCTCGGCCAGGTCCACGAGCTTGCGGAACGGGCCGGGACGGAGCGCGAAGGTGAGCGTGCCGGTGCCGTCCTCCGACCGTACCGTCGGCCGGAAGCCCTCGAAGAAGTCCTCGTAGGCGTACGACGGATGGAACTGCACCAGCTTCACGGCCCGCGGATCGCCGGCCAGATGCTCGGCGATGTGCTGGGCGAGGTAGGTCTTGCCGGTGCCGGGAGGCCCGTAGAAGATCAGCTGCTGACGGTCCTGGAGGAGGTCGCGGACCTCGCCGAGCCATTCGGGGGTGACGAGCAGTTTCTCTGCCAACGTCGGTTCGGGGAAGGGGAGTTCGCGTCCGCTGCGGCTCGGTGTGCTGGGCTCGGTCTGCTCCGCTCGCGAGTCGTCGTCCGGAAGCGCTGTGGGCATGAGCGCTGTGAGGACGTCCAGCAGCGAGGTCATGTCGACGAGGTCGTGCTGGCTGGCCAGGAGGCCCTGAATCTCCTCCGGCAGGTCGGACTGGCTGATGGCCACGTCCATCCAGTCCACGTCTCGCCGCAATTGGGTCGGGGCACCGGAGTCCACATAGATCGCCGGACCTGAAATCGTTCCGAGGTAGAACTCACCCTCGCTCAGTACACAGACCAGGTCGCCCGGATGCACGCGGTGCAGGAAGGTTTGAAAGGCCGCCGCCAGCTCGTCACGCCGGCTGATCGGGAGATACCGGTATCCCTCTTCGACACGGAGCCGCAATTCCTCGGCGGTGATCGGACCGTCCACGGGGCCGAGCCACTCTGCGGCGAGGGAACAATTCCCCGCGTAGCGCCAGGTCAACACAACGCCGGGGTGATCCGCGTGGGAGCCGCGCAGCAGCCAGGCGCTGCGGGCATGGCGTGTTCTGCTGTCCTTCTCGGCAAGACGGGTCTGCAATTCCCGTACTTCGATGAGCTGGACGTCTTCGCCGAGACTTTCCCAGCTGTCCAACTCGGCGAAGAATTCGGCCCTTTCACGTTCGTCGGCTCGCACTTCAAGGGCAATGGTGCCCTGGGCGCCGTGCACCCACTGGGAACCCTTCGGCCTGGCTCCCCATAGCCAGCGGGCCAGCCGCCCCCGGTCGAGCCGTGTCTCCGCTGCCAGCGTGTCGAGATCGAGCGAGCGCCCATCTGGTATGGCCCCGACGAGCTTCTGGGCATACGCGAACCCGTGCTTGTGGCTCTGCCAGTAGTTGTACGCGTCCCGGGCCCCGTCGTAGAAGTCCGCCGCGTCCGGACACTCCCGCAGGGCCTCGCGCCCCAGTGCCGTGATGCGCCAGACCCCGTTGTTCTTACGCAGCCACCCCGCCATCACCAGGTCGGAGGTCTGCCACTTCCAGGAATTCTCGCCCCTGGTGTCACCGCTCTTCAACCGCTCCGCATCCTCGTCGGCGAGCGGCAGCTCCGATACGACGGTCGTCCACAACTCGCTGAAGTGGAGGCCGTTCGGCTGCTCGGCCAGAAGCTCCATCGCCCTGCGGGTGCGGGGCTTGGTACGGGCGGTCAGGGTGGGCATCACTGCACTCCATCGAGGATCTGCCAGACTTTCCGGTAGGCCGAGCCCCTGGGGCCCAGGGGCTGACTGCCAGGCCGCGTCGGGAAGCGCGGAGAGGCGCCTTGTGCTCGGGGGTCTGGCAGCGGAAACGCAGCCACTTCATGAGCGTGACGTGATCGTTCTTCTCGGGCAGCCTCTTAAGCTGGTCGATCATGCCGTCCGAGCCCGTCATCACACCCGGCGGACTGGACTGCTCCGACGACGACTTGACCTCACCGAACAGCAGCCGTGCCGAACCGTCCGCCACGCACAGCCCGACCAGGTCGGCGCCGGGCAGGCTCGCCTTGCGCCTACGCCGGTCCCGGGCGCCGTCCCACACCCACAGCGCACCGTGCCAGTGCTCAAGCAGTACCTCGGCGAGGGCCTCGCCTACCTGCCAGGGCAGCGGTTCCGGCTCACCGGCCAGGAGAGCGCTGATGAACTCGGTCTCCATGTCGGTGGTCGCCAGCCCCCGCAGATGGGTCACGAAATCCCGGGTGGCCTCCAGATCACCGACCCGCTCGGCCCACGGCCCCGCCCCTAACTCCCGCATCACATCGGTCGTCACCTCGACGCCGCTCCAGGACACGGCCCCGTCCTCCCCGCCGTACACCTCGATGCCCCGCGAGACGCGCGGCACGGCGCCGCCCACGGCGTTGCCTTCCCCCACCCGTACGTCCTTCCCCCACGTGACACCCCCGGGGTGAGCGGTGATGCTCCCGACCACTCCCGCGATCGACGGTGTGATCAGAATTCTCTCCACCTCACCGGGAGTTGTCCACGCCCCGTGTCCGCCTGTGGACGCTACGCCACCCGACACGCAGAAGCTGCTGGCGTCCAGCAGTATTGGTATCTCGTGCACATCCGGACAGCCGCCTGCGCGGCACTCGCGCGGTTCTGCACGACCCAGGTGCGCAAGCCCGCGCAAGTGCTGCGCAGACAGTGTCCTCACCCCGGACTGCGCAGGTCCCTGGCCGGTCATGGAGCCGGGTGCGCATCGCTCGTACAACGATGCGCAATACCCACGAACTTGGTGGCACGTCAGGTGTGGCAGACGTGTGGTCGGCGTTATGGCCTGGGGCGACCATGACCCTGACCACGGCAGGTAGGCGGTGGGTGCGCAGGCTCCGATTCGCCTACGCGCTCTGACTGCGCAGCCGTCCACGCGTGTTGCGCATCTGGTGCGGGCTCGGTCTGCGGTTGGCTGCGCGACGCTGTGGTCAGGGCCGTGGTCGCGGCTTCGGGCCCATGGTCGGGCCTATGGTCGGGGTTTCGGGTCGTGGTCGGGCCCTGCGCAACGGCGCTACGGGGGTGTTGGGTGGTGCGCAGCGGTTGCGTAGGCCGTTTACGCATGCGGCTACGAGCTCCAGGCGACCGTGCGGTCGGGGTCCTGGACGGGGTGCCACACGGGCTCGGAGGGGCCGTAGGTGTGCAGGTCTGCCAGCGCCGCGGCCAGGACGGGGACGGAGTGTAGGAAGAGGGTCAGCGTCGGGTCTTTGGCCGCTGCGTGCAGGGCCTTGATGCGGGTGGTGACGCCGGCGGGGCCGGTGCCGTCCAGGACGAACAGGACGCGGGAGAAGAGCGGGTAGCGCTGTCGCCATTCCTCCTGTACTGGCATCTGTCCGATGCGCGGTCGGAGCTGTCCCGAGAGAGTGGGGACATAGCGGTGGAGGCGGGCGTAGGAGGTGAGTTTCGAGGCCAGGCGTTCGGGGCCCATGGTGGCCCGGTCGACCTCGACGAAGGCCCGGAGCATCGGCCCGGCGCTGCCCTCCCGGCCGCGCCGGTAGTACATGAGCGCGTCGGGGATGACGGCCTCGCCTCCCCCGATGGGGTGGTGGACCTCGGGGATCCAGTCCAGCGGTCGGCACAGTTCACCGCGATGGCGGGCGGGTTCGAGGAAGACCAGCGCGGTCTCGGTCACCGTCAGCGTGTGCCCGACCCGCAGCCGTGCGGCGGTCGGATCAAACACTGTTTTCGGTGGTCGCCGCCCGCGTAACTCCGGCCACTCGCCTGCGACCTGCACACCGTAAGAGGTGGGAAACCACACCCGTAGCCGCCCCGCCCTAGGCAGGGTGATGCGATCGATCAGCCCCTCCTCGCGCAACTTGGCCAGCCTGCGCCGGGTCTGCTCGCTGCGCACTCCCGGGGCGATCACCCGGTGCATCTGCTCGGTGGTGGCCATCCGGTACTGCACCAGCAGCGCCAACGCCATCCGATCCCCACTGCCGGCATCCACGTCCGTCATCGTCGGCCCTCTCTCCAGAGCAGGGCGGCATCGTTCGGTACGGCGCCGCGCGTACCGGCCACGACAGCGGGCGACTCCGACCACACCTGCAACCAGGACGGCCCGACCGCGGTCACGATGCGACAACACCGCCGCCGACCGGGCCGACAACCGCGTCGATATCCCCGCCGACACCTGTCCACTCCGTTGCGCGCCAGGGTGACGTATCTGCAGGTCACCAGGGACTTGTTGGCGTGGTCGGCAGCCCGACATCCCCCTCTGCACACCCCCGCGCTCGCCCCCGAACAAAGGAAAACAGGGGACGGCGGGCGAACGGGCGGGTGGCGTGCCTGCGGGGGATCGGGGGCGCCGTTGTTCATGTTGCGCGTCGGCGGCAGCCTCCGCGCCAGGGCGCCGCAAGAACGGCGCACACCCAGCAGAACTGCCAGGACCTGGGGAGTGGAACGGGGATGACAAGGTTCTCCGGACGCGCTGCCTGAACGAGCGCGTCGCGTTGACGCAGGGCTCAGGAGCCCACGGTCAACCGGAGTGATCTGGCTGTCGCCGCGCCACGTCCAGGTGCCGCCCGCACGACGAGCTCAAGGCGCGAGGTCGGCCAGAAGGATGTTCAGGACCGTCTCCTCCTCGATGCGCACCCCGAGTTCGCCCAGCGCAGCGGTCAGTGCGGGATCCCACGCCGCGTCGGTCGGTGTGCCGGTGAGGGGTGGGGCCAACGGTGTGGCGGCGGCCGCGGTGCGGTAGTCGGCGGCGGTGTAGTGCCAGGGCTGCCAGGGGACGCGGCGCAACAGCGCACCGGCGATCCGCAGGCCGCCCCAGTCGAAGTCGCCGTGGTAGCGGAGTGTGGACCCGTGGGAGTGGAGATGGCGCAACAGGGTGAGGGCGGCGGCCGAGGGCTGGCCCTGGAGGCAGACCAGGGGTTGGCAGTTGGGGCCGTGGGTGTCCGCGGCGGTGGCCAGGACGGTCGGGTTCTCGCAGACGTACACGACCCTGGGCGTCGTACTCGGTGGATTGTGGGTGACTTGACGCAGTGTCAGGACGGTCGGTTCGCCCGCCTCGGTCAGCCAGTCGAGGGCCGGGGTGCCGCGTAGGCCCAGGGTGAGGACGGTGGAGGAGAGCGCGTCTCTGAGCAGGCCGGCCGAGGCCCAGGCCTCGCGGCGCCATTCGGCTCCGTTGCCGTCGGGGAAGCCGGTCAGGGCACGGATGCCGGAGAGGACGATGGTGGCGAGCGGGGTTTCGTCGTCGAGCGCGTGAGCGTCGCCGAGTGCGGTGGCTGCGAATGCGGGCAGGGACACCGCCGGGTCGGCGGGCAGCGTCCGCAGGGCCGCCGCGGCCTCGGTGAGCAGGACCTTCGCCGCTTGCGGGGTGCGGGCGAGGCGGCGTACGAGACCGTCCTTGCGCAACTGGTCGGCCCACTCGGCCAGTTCGGGCCGCAGCACGGCCAGCGGGGCGTATGCCTCCTGCCAGGCGTTCGCCTCCTGTTCGCGCACGTCGGCGAGCCGGGCGACGGGACCGGTGAGGGCGGTCACGGCGTCGGCGAGACCGTCAGGGCTGATGCCGGAGCGGCGCAGCACGGTGTCCACCGCGTCGAGGCGCACGGTCAGCGAGCGTCCGGCGCGTGGGGCGCGGCCCAACAGGCGTTCGGCGGCGACGCGTTCGGTGCTGGTGGGGGCGGTCAGGGTGAGCGGACCGGTGAGGGGTTCGTCCCGCTCCATGCGGCGCCGGACGCGTTCGACCAGCCAGGCCAGGCCGGGGTCGCCGAGCAGTCGGCCGAGGCGGTCGAGGTCGATGCCCGGGCCTGCTTCGTCGGGGGAGCAGGGGTGCCCGGGCCCGTTCACGCCCACAGGGGGTCCTGGCTGGTGTCGGTGTTGTCGGCGGGCAAGGGTGCGGCCGTGCCGACCGTGCCGACCGTGGCGGCGGGGGGACAGGGCTGCCCGGGTCTGTTCATGCCCACAGGGGGTCTTGACCGGAGTCGGTGCCCTCGGCGGGTACGGGAGTTGCCGCGCCGACCGCAGCAGCTGGGGAAGTGGTCTGAGCCGGGATGCTCGCCAGGCGGTGGTCCGGTTCATTCCCCCGTACGCGATCGGTGCCGTCCCATTCCCAGCGGGTCACCAGGACCGCGGCGATCTCGTCGACGCGGGAGAGCTGGGCGATGGCGATGCCGGGGACCTGGGGGTAGCAGGCCCACTCGCGTTCGCTGGTCATCACCACGTCCAGGTCGAAGGCGTGCAGTAGGCCCAGGCACTTGGCCCGCGAGTCGTCGTCCACGCCCGCGAACGCCTCGTCCAGGGTGACCAGGCGCGGGGCGTCGGGGGCGGCCGTGGCGTAGTGCGAGGAGGCGGCGGCGAACAGCGGTACGGACACGGCCAGGACGCGTTCGCCGCCGGAGGCCGGCCCGGTGGCCGGAACCCAGGCGCCATGCTGATGGCGCTCGATGCCGAACTCGTGCCAGGACCGGTAGTCCAGCGCCGCGGTGAGCACCTCCAGCCAGCTGCCCGCCGCGTCGTCGGACTGCCGGCGGGTGATCTCGGCCTGGAGGAACTCCCCGACCGCAGCCCGGTCCTCGGCTGCCCAGGCGTCCGCGGACTGGCGCAGGCGTTCCCGTGCCTGGGCCAGCCCGGTCGGCGCCTTGCGTGAGGATCGCCACACCAGACGAAGCTTCATTCCGGTGGACGTGGGCCGCTCCAGCAGTTCGGCGTTCATGGCCCGCACCTGCCGCTCGGCGGCGCCGATCAGCTCTTGCAGGGTGCCCGCGACCTCGGTGAGCAGGTGGGTTTCGAGGATCTCGCGCTCGTGCGCGGACAGGATGTGCGCCAGTTCGGTCACCTCGGCGGAGAGGGCCGCGGCCAGGTCGGGCACGGTGCGCCGACGGCCCTGGTAGACGACGTCGACGACCATGCCGTCCTCGACCATGCGGGCGGTGGCCGTGTGGCCGCCGCGGGAGAGGGCGTCCTGGAGTTTCTTGTACTCCTCGCTGAGCCGTTTCTGGACGCGTTCCCAGGCGCCGTCGGAGTCGTCGGTGCCGGACGGGCCCGACAGCTGTGCCTCGACGGCGCGGGCGAGCGCGACGGCCGGGGTGGCCGCCCACGGTCCGTCGTCCAGCGCGGGCAGGGCCACTTCGGGCAGCGCCACGGTCAGCAGTCCGGTGGCCGCGAACCGCTGGAGCGCGGCGATCGCCTCGGCGCGGGAGGCGGCGGCCTCGTCCACGTCCTTCTCCAACTGCTCGATACGGCCCTCCGCATGGCCGACCCGCCGGTCGGCAGCGGCGTGCTCCTCGCGGCAGCGGCGCTGGTCGCGGTCGCACGTGACCAGGGCCTCGGCGGTGGCGGCCAGGCGCCGCTCCAGCTCCGCGACGGCGGTGCCGACGGTGGAACGCAAGGTGGTGTGCCGTTCGTCGGCGGCAGCCGCCAGGCGGGCCGACTCCTCGGCGCGCAGGGCCAGTTCGGCCACCCGCGTGCCAGCCCCTTCGGCTTCCGCTCGCTCATCGGCCACCGCGCGTCCGGCATCGGAGCGCTCGCGCAGGGCGGGCCACAGGGCCGCCAGGACGGCGGCGTAGTCGGCCAGTGCCTGGCGGACGGCGAGCAGTTGCGGACGGTCGGCGGGCAGGTTCACGGCCGCTGCCGTGTCGGCGAGTTCGGAGGCGGCCTCGGCTTCCAGACCGGCTGCCGCGGCCAGGTCGGCCGAGCGTTCGTCCTGGCGGACGCGGGCCCGGTGGGCGGCGTCCGCGGCGGCCGCGGCCAGCGCGTGCGCGTCACGCAGGACGGCGTCCTCGGGAACGGCGGCCAGTTCGGCATCCAGAGTGCGGCGGCGTCGGGCCACCGTTGCCCGCTCGGCCTCCACCTCGTTCAACTGGCCTGCCAGCGCGCCCAGTTCGCCGCGCAGAGCGGCGATCCGGGCCTGGCGCGCCTCCTCGCGGGCGCCCTCGCCCACGTACACGGCGGCCTGCTTCGACCAACTGCCGGTCAGCGCTCCGACGCGGAAACGGCCGTCCGCCGCCACCCAGGAGTCGCCCCCGGAGCCGAGCCCCACGGCAGCCAGAAGGCGCGCCACCGTTTGCTCGCCCACCGCGACGGCGCGCGGATCACCGTGGTCCACGGCCGGGCGCAGCACGTCGCCGAGCACCGGCCCGGCGAGTGGTGCGCCCGGTGACAGCAGGACTTCATGCAGGTCCGTGTGCAGGACCGTGCCGTCCGGACACACCCAGGCGTCCAGGATCCCGGAGGCCTCCAACGCCGCCTCCAGGCCCGCACGTTCACCTGCGGCGACGTGATCGTGAAAGTCGACCAACCGCCACAGGGGCGCTCCGGGCGCCTGCTCACGCACGCCGGGAGCACGCGTGTGCGGTGGCGTGGGACCGCGCTGGCCGCCTGCTTCAAGGTCGGCCACCTCTCGCTCGCTCTCGGCGCGCCGGTTGGTCAGCTCGGCCAGCCGTTGGCCGAGGGCCGCCGCCTGGTCGGCCAGGTCCGCGGCCCGGGCACGATGGGCGTCGGCGGCATGTACCCGCGCGGGAGAGGGACCTCGCAGATGCGTGACCCAGTCCTGCAGACCGTCCAGCAGGCCCACCGGGTCCTGCGGTGTCAACTCCTCGCATACGTCAAGGTGTTCGCGTACGGCGGTGACCAGTTCCCGGCCCGCCCGGGCAGCGGCGGCCTCCGCCTGGGCCTGTCGCTCGGCGGTGTGCCCGGTCTCGGTCTGCGCCTCGTCCAGCCGGCGGGCGGCGGCGCGCCGCTCGGCGGCGGCCTCCTCGGCGCGCGAAGCTATTTCCTCCACGTGGTCGACCGTGCGCCGCCTGCGCGCCACCGACTCCTCGGCAGCGCGGCGCAGTTCGGCCTCCGGCGCGCCTTCGATGCGCAGATCACCGTCGAGGCGGGCGGCCGAGGCCGCCTCCCGCTCGCGCGCGAGCGTGTCCGCGACCTGCTCCTCGGCCGCCGTAAGCCGTCTGCCGGCACCCTCGAGGCGGCCTAGCGAGCGGGTGTGCGCCTGGGCGGCCTGCTCCCGGTCCGCCTCGGTGCGGGAAAGCTCTTCGGCGGTGCGGCGGGCGTCCGCCGCCGCCTGTTCCAACTCCCGGGCGCTGCGCATCTCGGGGCCTTCGCGCAGCACGGCCTCCTGCGCCTTCAGCCGCGCGGCACTCTCCTCCAGCTGCGCGAGCCGCACAGCGATCCGCTCCCTGTCCTCCTCGGCCTGCGACCGCTCGGTCTGGGCCTGCGCGAGGTCGCGGTTCAGCTGTTCGTAGCGGGCATGTTCGTGGCGGGGGAGCCGGGCCCGGCGGCGGGTGGCGACGCGGGCGTAACGGCGATAGTGGTCCAGGAAGGCGGAGGCGGCGCGCTCGGCCTCGGTGGCCGCCCGCAACTCGTCCTTCTCCTCGTCCAAGGACCGGAACGCCTCGGCCACATCGGCGACCACCGCCTGGTCCATGGGCGGCAGCGCCTCGGTCAGTGCACGCGACAGCGCCGTTTCGTTGGGCCGCTTCGACAGTTGCGGCTGGCGCAGCTGGACGAGCAGGTCCACCAGGGCCGCATACCGCCGCTCGCCCAGCCCGAACAGCGCTTCGTCCACCGCCCTGCGGTACGCCGTGGCCGTGTCATACACCATGCCGCGCCCGGTGAGAGCCTCCGCGAGCCGGTCCCGCGACAGCGCGGTGCCGGTGGCGTCGAGCAGGCTGAGCTCCGGTCCGATCCGCTGGTCGGTGACGGCGTACCAGTGACGGGCGATGCCGCGTCCCGCCACCGCCTTCAGCCCGCAGGCCAGGGTGAGGAAGCGGTCCTTTCCGGTGGCCTCGTCGTGGCGGCCGAACTCGATCCAGGTGTAGCCGAGCCGCTCGGGGTACGGGTGCTGCCCGCCCAGCAGCAGATTCCACTCCATGCGCTTGCCCGGGTCGGCGTCGGGCTCCACGCGGCGCGCGGACAGGTCGCCGTCCAGGAGGAACGGCAGGGTGAGGGCGAGGACCTTGGACTTGCCGGTGCCGTTGTTGCCACGCAACAGCAGCCGTCCGTCCCGGAACCAGAACTCCTCGGTGTCGTAGTAGAAGAGATCGACCAGGCCGATCCGCAGTGGACGCCACCGGCCGGGCGCGGGGGTGGGCAGGGCGGTCACGGCGGTCAGGCCTTTCGCTGAGAGGTACGAGGGGCGGGCACTTCCGGATCCCGTACGACGGTGTCGCCGACCGCGTACCGGGCCAGCGCCGGCAGCGGGGTGACACCGCCCTGTGCGACGGTGACCAGGCCGAGCGAGGTCAGCTTGGCCAGGGCCTGGTCGACCAACTCTGCTTCAGCGCCCGGCTGTTTGGCGCTCTTGGACCAGAAGCCGCCGTGTTCGACGGCCAGTTCCCGCACCCGTCGCTCCAACTCGCCGCGGCTGACCGCGCCGTCGGCGGTCGCGAGATGCTCGGCGAGCAGCAGGGTGACGTGTCCGTGGGTGCCCTGCTCCGGCATCCGTACGTCGGTCAGGTCGTCCAGGGAGTCGACCATGGCGATGCCCTCGGCACGCACTTCCGCGACCAGACCCGTCAGTTCGGTGATCCGGGCGGTGATGAAGGCGCGCTGGCGGGTGAGGTAGGCGAGCTCTTCGGCGGTCAGCTCGGCGTAGTACAGCATCGGGTCGTCCAGCAGGCGCCGGGTCAACCGCTGGCGGATGGCGCGGAAGCGCAGTTCGTCGCTGTCCAGCGCGCTCTCGGAGGTCAGCTCGGCCAGGCGGTCCTCGAAACCGTCGGCGGTGATCATCGAAGGGCCGCGGCGGGCGGCGAGCAGCCCGGCCAGGACGCGACGCTGGACGTCGTAGAGCACGTCGCCCGCCCCGCTCACATAGGCGTCCTCGTCCCCGGCCACCCGCCGCAGCACGCCGTAGTGCATGAGCAGCCGGACCACCGACGCCAGATCCAGCCGCTCCTCGCGGCGCTCCAGCGTGAACTCGATCCCGGCGGCGGCCAGATGGGGATCGGCTGCGTCCAGGACCACCTGCTCGGCGAGTCGGCCGAGCGCGATCTGTGCCTCGCCGCGCTCCAGTGCGGCCAGCGCCAGGCACAGCAGCACATAGCGGCGGCGGGTGAACGGCGCGCGGGCGCGGGAGGCCTCGCGGGCCGGATGGGTGGGGTCGGCCAGCGTGCCGGGTGTTCTGCCCAGCCGCGCCGTCTCGGTGTCCACGCGCAGCGTCCAGCCGGTGTTGCGGTCGAACCAGTCGCGCAGGTCACCGGCGTGCCGACGCACCAGCCGGAACTCCTCCGCGTGCGAGCCGTGGGCGAGCAGCAGCGGTTCCTTCAGCAGCGCGCGGGCGGCCCTGTGCAACTCGGCGGTGCGCCGGTCGTCCAGTACCTCGCCCAGGGGTGTGGTCATGACTCCTCCCCGCCGGAAGGGCCGGCGGCTCGCGCCTGACCGGTTCGGGTGAGATCGGTGATCTCGACCAGGTGGTCAGGCCCGCGGAAGGTGCCGCCAGGGGTGCGGATCCTGGCCCTCGTACCGTCCGTCAAGGCCGTGAGCCGGATCTCCATCGTGCCGTCGTTGCTCGTTGCGACAGTGGCCGTCATACCGGGCCGCCAGGTGGCCAGGGCATCGCCGAGCAGCTGCAGGAACAGACCGAAGGCGAGCGGGTCGAGCTCGCCGAGCGCGGACAGCCTCGTGGTGCCGTCCGTCGCGAGGCCGGCGCGGGCGGCCGCGATCTCCCGCGCCTGCTGGGCGGCGATCTCGGCGAGGCGCTTGCGCTGCTCGGACCGGTCCTGCACCCGGCGGGTCCTGCCGCGCCGCTCGTAGCTGCCGGTGCGGCGCAGTTGCGGGCTGATCCGCAGTGGCTCTGCCTCGGCCCATGGGGTGGAGGCGGTCACCGGGCGGGCGGCGCGCCGGTCGAGGGTATCGGCGTCGACGGTGAGGTGACGTGCGGGATACAACCCGAACGCCGCACGCCACAGCCGGTGCCGCGCCGCGTCGTCGGGCGCCTCGGCGAACCATCGGGCCAGGGTGCGGAAGTCCGCCGAGCGATCCGTGCGCCCGGCCCGCCGCTCGTTCAACTGCCTTACGACTGCAAGCAGTTGGGGGATGGCGCCGAGAGCGCGGCCGCGCAGCAGTCGGGCCTGTGACTCGCGGCCCTCCACCGACACGAACCAGGTGGCCAGCCCCGACCACCTGCCCACCCACCGCTCGTACGCGCGCGCCTCGGCGCTCTCGGCCTCGCCCGGGGCGGCGTCGGCCGCCTCCCGGGCCGCCGCCAGCCGCAACAGCACGCAGACCCGGCCTTGCTCCTCCAACTCGCCGATGAGCAGGGCGATCCGCCCTCCCAGGGTGATCAGGTCCTGGATGAACCGCTCCAGGTACTGGATCAGTCGGTCCTTGTAGGCGAGGAACACATCGACCTCCACGCCGTGCAGGTCGATCGTGCGTTGCAGGGACCCCATGAAGGCCCGCGCGTTCTCCGCCAACGCCTCGAACCGGCTCGTCAGAGCGGACAGCGCCAGATGCGCCTTGGCCGGGTCCGGCTCGCCTTCCTCCTGCTCGGCGGCGATCACCAGCAGAGCCCGCAACTGGGTGACGATGTCGTGCAGGGCCACCGCCTGCAGCGCACCGCGCCGCCCCAGTGCCTCGTCGTACACGGACAGCGCCTGCTCGGCTGCCTCGCCGGCCTGGGTGAGTTGGTAGATGAAGCGTTTCCGGTAGAAGTCCTCGACCGCGGTGACCCGGGAAGTGTCCGGATCCGCCCGCAGATTGCCCCAGTCGACAAGGCTGTCCAGTGCCTTGACCACCGTGTCCACGTCGGCGGGCCGGTGCTCCGGCGGCAGCGCCGCGAACACGTCCTCAGGCCGCAGGTGAACGGCGAAGCGCTCCTTGGCGGCCAGGAACGCTCCCATCATCCGGCGGTAGAGGGCGGCGTTGGGCACGGTGAGGTGAGCGAAGGGCGTATATCCGGCCCGTGCCGGTCCAGAAGGCGTCGACGTCATCGTTCAGGCATTCTTCCCGACGGACGCCTCGCTGTGGCATTCGTGGCCTGATCTTCGCGCAGAGTCACGCCCGGGGTGGGCTCTCGCCGCTTGCGTAGTCGGCCGTACTTTGTGGGCCGTGTTGTAGCCGTCGCCTGTGATGGGGTGTCCTGGCCACGCTAGGCCTGCCGAACCCAGGGCTTGTGAGAGGCGTCGTTCTCACTGTGGGCATCGCAAAAGGGCCGCGTCGCCGGCCGGCAGGAGGCTGCAACTGCGTGCCGCTGCAGGGTGGAGGCAAGAAGCGCTTGCAGACTTGGCTGAGCCAGACTAGTCGGTGTAGTGGTAACGAGCCTTGAGGATCTTGACTTGCTTGTCGTCGGCTCGGTAGACGAGGCGGTGTTCGTCGTCGATCCGGCGCGACCAGTAGCCGGACAGGTCCCCCTTCAACGGTTCGGGCTTGCCGATGCCGTTGAAGGGGTCGCGCTGGATCTCGCCGATGAGGCGGACGATGCGGCGCACCATCTTGCGGTCGGTCGCAAGCCAGTGCTGGAAGTCGTCCCAGGCGGCCGGGTCGAAGTTGACGTCCCTCACTCGTCACCGGCCAGTTCCTGGAGTTCCTCCAGGGTTTTGGTGATCCCTGTCTGGCCCGCACGGTCGCGGGCGACGGCTTCCATGAGGCGGCGGGCGTTGGCCGGTGAGCGCAGGAGGTAGATGGTCTCCTGCCAGGCGTCGTAGTCCTCTGCCGACATGAGGATCGCGTCGCCGTTCTTGGAGTGAATCCGTACCGGCGCGTGGTCGTCGTTGACCTTCTTGATCAGGGGGAAAAGATCCTTGCGCGCCTCGCTGGCGGTAAGGCTCATGGCATCCATCCTCTCGTGGAGTGGTACCTAATATCGTACCGAGCTGGTACGAAAATTCGTACCTATTGGAGGGATGGGTTCCGGGTCGGTGTGCACGTGATGTGCGCGGTTATTGACTCCCGCACAATGTCCGCGCAGCTCAGAAGGTAGGGAGTTGAGTCGTAAGACGTGCCGCGAATGATCGCCGCCCTGGTTGAAGGACGCACACGATTCATGAGAGACCCTGTTCCGGCGTCCAAGCCGGCGGAGCAGCAGAAGATCGACACGGCGGTGCCGTACTCCGCCCATATCTGGAACTACTGGCTCGGCGGCGAGGACAACTACCCCGTCGACGAGGCGGCCGGTGACGCGTATGCCGAGGTGTTTCCCGGGATCGTCCCCATCGCTCGCTCCAGCCGTGGCTTCCTGCGGCGCACCATCGCGTATCTCGTTTCCGAGGCGGGCATCCGGCACCTCCTGGACGTCGTACCGGCCTTCCGACCGCGCAGAACACCCACGAGGTCGCCCAGGGGACCGCTCCCGAGGCGCGGATCGTCTACGTCGGCAACGATCCGATGGTGCTCGCGCACGCCCGAGTCCTGCTGTACTCCACCGGGAAGGTGCGGCTGCCTACATCGACGCGGACGTGACGGACCCGGACCGCATTCCCGAAGTCGCCGCCAGGACACTGGACTTCGGTCGTCCTGCCGCGCTCATCCTCAGCGACATCCTGGGCCACGTCGCCGACCATGATCAGACCCGCTCCATCGTCACCCGGCTGATGGAAGCCCTGCCCCCGGGCAGTTGTCTCCCCATCAACGGCGGGTCGCGCGGGCATCGACCCCGTCTTCGAGCAGGGCCAGGACGCCTACAACACCAGCGGCGCCCTTCCGTACAACCTGTCCCGGTGACGGAAGTGGTGTCCGGAGCCCGGTTCGGTCGTCCTGGAGGTCATCGCCGAGCACGGTGGACTTGCGCGCAAGCCGTAACGATCGCGTACGTCGTAGCGACAGGACAGGAAGAGCAGTGCGAGGCGCACAACCTTCCGCCAAGCCGTCGGTCTGACAGGACACACACCTGCGCGAGCTACCGGGGGGTAGTCATGCGACGGATAGGTACTGCGCTGGCCGCGACGATGCTGGCGGGCGGCGGACTGTTGGCCGGCGCGGTTCCGGCGGTGGCCGCGCCGGCGGCCGTGGACTGTGCCGTGACGTGGGGAAGCCTGGACAAGAGCGGTGACGCCGTTGCCTCCAGGCGGCTGACCGACGTGCGGGCCGGACAGCACGAGTGCTTCGACCGCCTGGTCTTCGACGCCCAGGGCACGGCGGCCGACCCGATCGGCTACACGGTCCGCTACGTCGACGTACTGCGTCAGGACCCGAGCGACGTCGTGGTTCCGATCAAGGGCGGAGCCATTCTGGAGGTCTCTCTGTTCTCCTCGCGCTACGACCCGGCGACCGGACAGCCCTATCCGCCGCTTCAGGCCGTCGACGTCACCGGGTACCGGACCTTCCGGGAGTTCAAGGTCACGGGCGGCTCCGAGGGATACACCCAGGCCGGACTGGGTGTCCGCGCCCGGCTGCCGTTCCACGTCTTCCAGACGGCCAACCATCTCGTGGTGGACGTGGCTCACACCTGGTGATCCCGCACGGACCGGTTCGCCGGTTCGCCGGTTCACCGGTTCGTCGGCCGCTCTCCGTTTACGGGTGTCGGCCGCCGCACGCCCCCCCCCGCACAGGGCATCCGGCGGCCGACGGTCTCGGCTTCGCGTCAGCAGGTCGGGACGTCCAGCCAGGCCGGGCCCTTGATGTAGATGTTGGTCATCCAGGAACCGTCCGTCAGCTTGGACCAGGCGTCGTTGGTGTAGCCCTCGGCCGTGACCTCCTGGGCGTGGGACTGGCAGACGACGTTGACCGTGGTGGGCTGGGCGAAGTAGTCGACCACGCCGGCGTTGACGTTCGGCTGGCTGTGCGTGCGGACGCCGGTGCCCCAGGTCTGGAAGGGCTTGCTGCCTCCCGAGGGCGGCGGGGTGCTGCTGCCGCCGCAGTCCGGGATGCCGGGCAGCGAGGCCGGGCCCTTGATGTAGATGTTGGTCATCCAGGAACCGTCGGCCAGCTTGGACCAGATGTCGTTGGTGTAGCCCTCGGCGGTGACGGTCTCGGCGTGCTCCTGGCACTGGACGGACACCTGGGTCGGACCGGCGAAGGTGTCCACCACGGCACCGCGCACGCTCGGCGTGGAGCGGGTGCGCACCCCCGTGCCCCAGGTCTCGAAGACCGAACCGCCGTTCGCGGGCGGGGGAGTCGGCGTGCCCGAGCCGTTGACCCGGATGGCGCCCGCGTAGTCGCCGCCGGTGCGGACGGGGGCGACCCGGATGTGGGTGCCCGACTCGTACGCCTCGACCATCTGCCCGTTGCCCAGGTACATGGCGACGTGGTGGATGTGCCCGCTGCCCCAGAACATCAGGTCGCCCGGCAGCAGCGGAGCGCTGCCCTGCGAAGCGGAGAAGCGGGCCGAGGCCTGCGAGCTGTGGAACTGGTCGTCCGCCGTGCCGTTGAGCAGGTCCCTGCCGGTGGCCTGGTAGTAGGCGTAGCGGGTCAGGCCGGAGCAGTCGAAGCCCTTGCGCTCGTTGTCGTGGAGGCTGTCGGGGTCCGAGCCGTCGTAGTAGCCGTAGCTGGCGCCCGGGGTGGCCGCGTGGCCGCCGCCCCAGCTGTACCAGACGCCGATCTGCGAACAGGCGGCGTTCACCGCGGCCTGCGCGACGGCCGAGGCGCCCGGCGCCAGGACACCGCAGGTGGCGTCCTGAGCGGCGGCGTGGGCCGGGGCGGAGACGAACGCGGACAGGGCGAGGACCGAGGCCCCCAGGAGCGCGCCGCTGGTCCGGCGGCGCGTGCTGCTGGTGTTCAAGGAAGTCTTCCTTCGCATACTCGTATGGATGGCTGGGGGCGTCGCCGGGCGGGCCGGGGACGGTCGCCGGTGAGGACATGCGTGCCGCTCCCCACCCCCGTGGGGGAGCGGCACGGGCTGGTGGCCGTGCGGTACGGGCTAGCGGCCGAGCGCGTCGCGCATCTTGGCCAGGCCGCGCATCCGGTTGCGCTGGACCGTGCCGCGGTGGGCGCCGAGGCGTTCGCCCGCGGTGTCGTGGCTGAGGCCCTCCAGGTCCACGAGGATCACCGCCGCGGCCTCCTTCTCGGAGAGCACGCCCAGCAGGGCCAGCGTGGTCTGGGACGCCTCGTAGGAGGCCAGCCCGCCGTCCCAGCCGGATTCGGGCAGCCGGTCGGTGCACTGCTCACGCCGGGAGGGGTGCTGCCACGCGTCGCGCAGCAGGTTCAGGGCGACGGTGCAGGTGTAGGCGTACGGGTGCTGCTGTCGCGTCAGGTTCTGGGCGCGGGCGCGCCGGGAGAGCCGTAGGTAGGTCTCCTGGAGCAGGTCGTCGGCGTCGTGCGGGTTGCCGGTCAGGGCCAGCAGCCGGCGGCGCAGGCGTGGCATGTCGGCGGCGAAGGACGCGTCGAAGTCCTTCGGGGTCATCCAGTCGCCGTCCTCGCGCTGCGGTGGCGGGACGGCGCAGGTTCTGGTCTCCATGCTGTTTCCCCCTCGGTCGTGAACCTTGGTCATGAACCTCGGTTGTGAACCTCGGTTGTGAACCTCGGTTGTGAACCTCGGTCGTGAACCTTGGTCATGAACTCGGCCTTGCGGTGCGGTCGTTGCGCGTTCCGGTCGTTGCTCGTTCCGGGCGACGGCTGGTCAGGCCGTCGGCCGGGGTGGGGCGGCGGGGCCGTAGCGGGCGGCCGGTGCCCGGCGCAGCAGCGCCCAGTACCGGTCGCCGTACGACCAGTGCCACCATTCGGTCGGGTAGTTGACGAAGCCGGTCGCGTCGAGGGCCCAGCTCATGCGGGCCCGGTTGGCGCGTGCCTCGGCGCTGATGCCGGGCGCCTGGGTGCGGCAGGCGCCGTCGCTCTCCTCGGGGGTCGCGTTGACCTCCGTGCCCAGCGGCAGTTCCCGGCCGTCCCGGTCGCACAGCGTCAGGTCGACGGCGCCGCCGCTGACGTGCGGTGCGACCTCCGGCGGGGAGATGTACGCGCTCGCCAGTTCGCGAATCCGCTCCGGCGAGGCGTCCGGGTGGGCCAGGCGCATGGTCCGCGCGTACTGCTCGAAGTACCGGCGCTGGAGTTCGGGCGGTCGGTACCCCTCCACCACCAGGAACCGGATTCCGGCCGGCAGCAGCCGCTGGGCCCGGACCAGCCGTCGTAGCGCACCGGCCCTGAGGTGGGCGTAGTGGCCGTCGTCGTCGGCCTGCCGGTGGTCGATCCGCAGGTCGTCCGTGCCGCGCAGGTCGACCAGCGGTTCGCCGCAGTCGTCCTCCGCCACCGCGGCGACCCGGGCGTCCGAGAGCGTGATGATCTCTGTCACGTGCATCAGCTTCGCGGACCCCGCTGCAACTGCTCTGCAAGTTGCCTGTAGGCGGCTCACCAGGGCTTCTGTAGACGCGCGGACGGCTGCATCGACGCTGTATCGACGTAGGGACTACCCGGCGTCCGCAGCCTGCTCCTGTGCCTCGCGGCAGCCCAACTCCCGGAAGACGCCGAGTGCTTCGGCCCTGGCCGCCCGCGCGGCCGACGCGTCGCCGTGTGCCTCCCGTACGTCGGCCAGGTCCCGGAGCGTACGGGCCCGCCACAGAGGCAGCCGCAGGGTCTCCCATGTCGACAGGGAGCGCTCCAGCGGCTCCCGCGCGCCGTCCGGATCGCCGGCGGCGAGATGCCATTCGCCGAGCGTGCGCAGGACGAGCGCCTCGCCGAAGCGGTCCTGGCGCTCGCGGGCCACGGTCAGGCACCGGCCGAGCCGCGCCCGCGCCTCGTCGAGCCGGCCGAGCCTCAACTCCGTCTTGGCCAGGGACTGTTCGGTGTACATCACCCCGAAGGTGTCCCGCAGGGCCGAGAAGATCCGCAGTGCCTCGTGCAGCAGCCGCTCGGCGTCCGCGAGCGCGCCCTCGGCCCGGTCGCACAGGGCCAGCGACCGCAGGGTCAGCGCCTCGCCGTGCCGGTCGCCCTCCGCGCGGTACAGCTCCAGCGCCCGCGTGAGAGCCTCCCGGGCCGCCGCGCCGCGCCCCTGTTCCCGGTGCACGTAACCGATGCCGTACAGCACCCGGGCCCGGGCGCCCCGCCCGGCGGACTCCCCGTATCGCTTCAGCGCCGCGTCCAGCAGCTCCAACGCCTCGGCGTACCCGGCCTGTTCACGGCGGACCGTCCCCATCCCGGCGAGGGCGAGCGCCACGCCCTCGGGCACGTCACCGCGCGCCTCGAACAGCCGCAGGGCCTTGCCGAAGTAGCTGTACGAGTCCTCGAACTCGTCCTGTTCGTAGCGCAGTTGGCCGAGCCCCGCGAGCAGCCACGCCTCTCCCTCGTCGTCCCCGCCGCGGTGGACGGCGGCCATGGCGGCGGCATGCGAGCGGGACCAGGCGTCGAACTGGTTGTACAGCGCGGCCGGACTGGCGATCAGCGCCCCGGCCAGATCGCGGGCGGCACGGATCATGCCGTGGTCGGCGCAGTACTCGACCGCCGCCAGGAGACAGGCCTGTTCGGCGGCGAACCAGGACGTGGGCCGCTCCAGCAGCTCCTCCTCGGTCTCCGCGTCGAGGGGCCGTACGGCGGCCGGTTCGGGAAAGCGCCGGGCCGCTCCGCCCGGGCCGAGGGCGGCCGCCTTCTCGGCGAGACCCAGCCAGGACGCCACCAGCCGCAGCACCGCCGCCGTACGCTCCTCCGGGCTCTCCTCGGACAGACAGCGCTCGCGGGCGTGTTCGCGGGCCAGGTCATGGATGCGGTACCGGCTGCGTCCCGTCTCGTCCACGCCGATCACATCGATGAAGTGGCAGTCCACCAGCCGCTCCACCGCCTCCTCGGCCTCCTCCGTGCCGATGTCCAGCAGCGGGGCGGCGATCCAGGCCGCGAAGTCCGGCAGGTCGAGCAGGGCCAGCCGGCGCAGCGCCCGGCGCTCGGGCGGGTCCAGGTCGGCGTAGCCGAGCTCCAGGCTGGAGCGCAACTCCAGGTCCCCGGCGCGCAGTTCGCTCAGCCGGCGGCGTTCGTCGCGCAGCCGGTCGGCGAGCCGACCGGGCGCCCAGTGCGGGCGGGCCGCCAGCCGGGCGCCCGCGATGCGCACGGCCAGCGGCAGCCGTCCGCACAGCGAGACGATCTCCGCGGCCTGCTCCGGCTCGGCGCTCGTGCGGCCTTCTCCGGCGACGCGGCGCAGCAGTTCGAGCGCCTCCACCTGGCCGGGTACGGTCAGGTCCAGGTGGGCGGAGCCCTCCAGCGCCACCAGTCGGCGCCGGCTGGTGACGAGGACGGCGCAGCCGGGGCCGGGCGGCAGCAGCGGCCGTACGTGCGCCTCGCCCCCCGCGTTGTCCAGGATCAGCAGGACGCGCCGGTGTCCGATGTGGGTGCGGTACAGCCCTGTCAGCTCCTCGACCGAGGTCGGCAGGGTCTCGGGGTCGGCGCCCATGGCGCGCAGCAGCCGGGCGAGGGCGTCGGCGGGCTGTAGCGGCGCGGTGTCGGCGGCCCGCAGGTCCACGAACAGGCGGCCGTCCGGGAAGAGTTCGGACACCCGGTGGCCGACGTGCACGGCGAGCGCGGTCTTGCCCGTGCCCGACCGGCCGGAGATCACCCCGATCGGCGGAGCGGTACGGCCCGCCTCGTCGACCCCGCCCACCAGCGCGGTGGCCCAGGCGATCTGCTCGGTGCGGCCCACGAAGTCGGAGATGTCCGGCGGGAGATGGGACGGCGCGGGGGTGGGAGTGGGGGTCGGCGTGGGGCGGCTGCCGTCCGGCGGCCTCGGGGGCGGCACGGGTTCCCGACCGGTGCTGTGCGGGCGGGCGGTGCCGGGCGGGTGTGGGGTGTCGGATGGGCGTGGGGTGCCCGCCACCTGTGCGTCGTTGGTCAGGACGGCCTGGTGCAGTGCCTGAAGCTCCGGGCCGGGATCGATGCCCAGCTCCTCGCGCAGGATCGCGCGGCCCTCCCGGTAGATGCGCAGGGCGTCGGAGACGCGGCCGGTGCGGACCAGCGCGGTCATCAGCTGGCCGCGCGGCCGTTCCCGCAGGGGGTGGGCGGCGACGTGCGCGAGCAGCGGGGCGATGGTCCGGTCCGCGCGGCCCAGATCGAGGTGCAGCCCGAAGGTCTCCTCCTGCGCGACGATCCGCAGTTCGCCCAGCCGGGCCGCCTCGATCCGGGCGAACGACTGGCCCAGTCCCTCCAGCGCGTCCTGGCCGCGCCACAGCGCCAGCGCCTCGCCCAGCAGGTCGGCGGCCTCCTCGCGGTGGCCCGCGGTGGCGGAGGCCCGGCCCGAGGCGAGCAGGTCCTCGAAGCGGCGGGCGTCGATCTGGGACGGGTCGAGGTCGGCGACGTAGCCCGGCGGTCGTGTCCTGACCACGGCGTCCTGCGTGACCTGTGCCAGTGCGCGGCGTACGGCGGAGACGTGGGTGGCCACCAGGGCGCCTGCGGTGGCCGGTGCCCGCTGGTCCCAGACGCAGTCCACGAGCTGATCGGTGGAGAGCACCTCACCGAGGTGGACGACCAGTGCCGCCAGGACCGCCAGGGGTCTGACACCGCCGAGCGGGGCCCGCCGGTCGTCGGCCCACACCTCCACCGGACCGAGCAGCCGCACTTCGAACATCGTTCCCCGATCGCCGCACCATCCGCCCGATGGAGCACGGCAAAGATAGCGGCGAAGATGCCCGCGACATAGCCGGGGCACAGCAAGGGCCGGACCGCCGTGACCGGATTCGATCGATTCGGCGGACCGGTGTCCCTCACCTGCGATGTCAGGGCAGGCGAGGTCTGTCGCGTCCGTCGCCGCTCAAGGCGGCGGCGCTTCTCCCTCCTCACGCCGGTTGGCCGGTTCTCGACGGTCGGCGAGACCCGTCGCGTGCAGGGAAGACGGTTCGCGGACCGCCGTCGTATGAGCGTCGGAGAAAGAAAAAACCCGGTGATCCCGGGGGCATACGGAAGGGCCCCGCGGGGCGTCAACGGCTCGAAAGCACCACGTCCGTTCGATCAGAGCCCCGGGAGCCGCCCCATGCACCGCTGGACCTTGGCCCTGCTGACCGCCGGCCTGCTGGCGACGACGGCCACCGGATGCGCGGGCACCACGACCGCCCCCGGGGCGTCCGCGAGCAGCACGCCCCGGGCCGCGGGCAGCACGGCGGAGACGCTGCGGCTCGCGGAGCAGCTCCTCGTCAAGACGTGCATGGAGAAGGAGGGACACAAGTACTGGGTCGAGCCGCCCAGCCCCGACGACGTCTCGATCCGGTTCCCCTACGTCGTGGACGACCCGGCATGGGCCGGAGCCCACGGCTACGGCACCGATCTGCGGCGGCAGCGGGCGGCCGAGGTCCAGAAGGACCCCAATCAGCGGTACTTCCACTCCGCGCCGGCCAAAGACAGAGCCGTCCTGGTCAGCGACCTCAACGGGGCACGGCCACAAGGGCTTTCGGCCCGGCTCCCGAACGGCATACAGGTCTCCCACAGCGACCAGGGCTGCCAGGCCACCGCCCAACGGCAGCTGTACGGCGACCTCCAGGCGTGGTTCCGGGCCACCCGGGTCACCGACAGCCTGGCCGGCATGCGCATCGGCCTCGTGACGGCCGACAAGCGCTACAAGGCGGCCGTCACGGTGTGGGCACGCTGCATGCGCGAGCGGACGTACACCTACGCGGACCCCGCCCGGGCCCGTGCCGCGGCGACCCAGCCGGAGACTCCGTGGCCGCACGCCAAGGAGGTGCGGCTGGCCTCGGCCGAGGCGGCCTGCGCCGTCTCCAGCGGCCTGTCGTCCGTGGCGAAGTCCCTGGACTCCGAGTACCGGGACCGGCTCCAGCGGAGCCACCCCCGGGAGACGGCCGATCTCGCGCGCCTCAAGCGAGAGGCGCTGCCCCGTGCCCGCGCGATCGTCGCGCACGGCGGCTGAGCGCGGCCCGCCTCCCGCCGGCCACACAGACCACCACGGCCGTAGAGCCGTGGGAGCACAACCCCACCGTGGACGCACACCCCACGTGGGCGTATCGACCCATCACAACGAAAACGAGGGAAACCATGTCCGTCAAGCGTCTTCTCACCGTCGCGGCCTCGGCCGCCGCCGTCGCCGCGCTCTTCTCCCCGGTCTCCAGCGCCAGCGCGCTGGACGCGGGCACCCAGAAGACCGCGAGCGCGCAACTCTCCGGCGACGGCTACCTCCACGTCTACACCCAGCCCTACGGCGGCGGCCGCGAGTGCAAGTGGTCCGGCAACTCCGACAACTGGGGCAGCTGCCGCAACCTGACCTCCGACATCTGGAACAACGGCTACGCGGGCGGCCTCGACGCCGTCGACCTGTACACCGCCCCCAGCGCCGGCGGCGCGCACGCCTGCATCAGCCAGGGCGACCGCTGGTGGGACACCACGACCGGCAACTACCGCTTCACCTACGGCGCGGGCCTGGACCAGTTCGGCAAGAGCGTCAACAACAACATCTCCTCGCACCGCTGGGTGGACTACTGCAGCCAGGGCTGACGATCCGATGCCTCCGGCCCCGGATGATCCGGGGCCCGGAGCGCCCCCCGCGCGCCCCGGACCGTGGACCCCCCATCCCCTGTCGTCATGCGGCTCATCGTTGGCGCGGCCCGGGTGAGGCGAGGGCCGGATGTGCTGCGGTCGAATGCCCCCGGCATATCGACCGCAGCACGCGCCTCGGGTTCGTCCGAAGGCATGATCAGTGCGCCCGTTCCCCCATGGGACGCGCCCCCGTGCCCGTAGGCTCCGGCACAGACAGCTTCCCCGGTCGGCGGGCCGGTCCGGAGGGGTCCGGTGTTGCCAACGGGTATCTGGCAACACCGTTCGGGCGGTGCGTCGTTGGGGGGATGGTCATCGAGCACGACGGGTTCGGCGCCGAGTTACGGCGGCGCCGTATCGCGGCCGGCATGTCGCTGAGTGAGCTGGCCGGCAAGGTCTATTGCAGCCGCAGCTTCCTGAGCCGCGTGGAGAACGGGCGCCGCAGGGCGTCCCTGGAACTGGCCCAGCTCTGCGACGAGGTGCTGGACGCCAAGGGCGCCCTGGTCGGCCTGGCACCGCTGCCCGGCACCGACGCCGTACCCAAGGCGGTCCGGGGCGGGGCGGGGGAGCGGGCGGCCGGGGCGGTCGGGTCGCCGGAGAAGAAGGACGGGCGGCACGACCACGCCGAGTTCCGGCGGCTGCTGCGGCGCGGTGACCTCAGCCATGCCGCGGGCGAGATGCGCGAGGCCGAACGGCACTACACGGCCGCCTATCGCGGTGCCGAGGGCGATCCGCGGGCACAGGCCGAGGCCGTGATCAGGATGGCGCGCCGCTGGTCGGACCCCGGCCAGGTCGACCGCGAGCTGCTCCAGTCGCTCCGGGGCTGCCTGGCCGCACTGGACGGCGACGGCAGCGCGGAGGCGGCGGGGCTGCGACTGCGGCTCGAAGCGCATCTGGCGAAGAAGATGGCGCTGGCGGTCAGCCAGGACACCGCGGCGGGACTCGCGGGCCCCGCCGAGGGCGCGCGGCTCGCCGAGGAGACCCTGCGCCGATTACCCGACGAGGGCGACGACGAGGTCCGCTGCGAGGTCCTCACCGAATGCCGGTGGGCGCGCTACGACTTCATGCCGGCCCCCGAGTCGTTGACGCTCTCCGAGCGGCTGCGCGAGGCCGCGGCCCGGCAGGACTCCCCGTACTTCCGCGGCGAGGCCCTGATGGCGGTCGCCATCGACCAGCTGCGCAACGGCAGGATCTTCAGCGCCCTCGCCACCGCGAACCAGTACCGCAAGCACGCCGCCGACACCCACAGCGCCCTCGCCCGCTGGCAGCGGCACACCCTCGACGCCCTCCTCGACCTCTGGCACGGCCGGTTCGACGCCGCCGCCGAGTGGATCTTCGTGGAGTCGCTGAAGTTCATCGAACTCCTCCGCGCCGACTACGCCGTCCCCGCGGACAACCTCACCCAGACCCGCCTCGGCCAGGCCTACTGGCTGCTGAGACAGCAGGGCCGGCTGGCCGAACTGTTCACCTCCGACCTGGCCGGTGACGTCGAGCGGCACGCCTACTTCCCCGTCTGGCGGGCCGGACTGGCCCTCGCCCTGTGCGAGACCGGGCAGTACGCCGAGGGCGCGGACCTCTTCCTCGGCTGCGTCGCCGACGTCGACCGCTTCCCGCCGTCCGGCTGGGCCGTCCCCGCGCTCGTCCTGCTGGCGGAGGTCTGCGCGGCGCTGGACCTGGAGGGCGGCTTCGAGGCGGAACTCGCGCCGGTGCTGCCCACGCTCCGGGCCCGCCTCGCGCCGCACGACGGCGAGCAGATCGCCCTGGGCGGCTGGCCCACCGTCCTCGTCGGCCCGACCGCCCGCGCCTGCGGCGTCCTCGCCCTGGCCGCGGGCGAGCCGGAGACCGCCCTCGAACACTTCCGCCGCGCCGCCGTCCCGGCCCGCTCCTCCCAGCCCGAACTGGCCCGCCTCCGCCTGGCCCAGGCCCGCGCGGTGCGCCGCCTGGGCGGCCCGGGCGGCGAACCGCACGCGGTACGGCTGCTGCGGGAGGCGTCCCGGGGGGCGGAGACGTACGGGATGACGTGGCTCGGGGGGCAGTGCGAGGGGTTGCTGGAGGAGCCGGGTCGGGCGTGAGCCCGAGGCGCTCCCCGCGACGCCGAGAGGCGTCGGGGGGCGTCGGGGGAGCGCCCGCCCGTCCGGTCGTACGGTCAGGAGGGCTTCGTCGCCGATACGGCCGTCGCGGTCAGCGTGCCGTCGCACTCCGCGAACTGTCCGTCGTCCAGGCCGACTTGGTGGGCGCCGGAGTGCGGCAGGCCGACCACCATCGTCGGGTAGAGGACGGGCGCCGAACCGGACTCGCAGTAGCCGTCGCCCTCGCCCTGCACCTGCACGAAGGTCAGCTTCAGCCAGGCCTGAGCGCCGGGGGCGAGCTTCACGGGGGAGGCGGGGCCGACGGGGGTGACCGTCAGCGGCACGTTGAGTTCCGGGGAACCGTTCGCGGCGCCGGCGACCGTGGGATGCCCCTGGAGGACACAGGATGTGCCGCCCGTGTTGGTGAACCGGACGATCGCCGCCCCGGTCCCGGTGCCGGCCGGGCGGTCGGCGGCCTGGTACGCGCTCGCCTTCAGGGCGCCCGGCGTACAGGCCTTCGCCGCCGTGCCGGTGGACCCGGACGACCCGGACGAGGCAGACGACACGGGGGAGGTGGGGGAGGAGGCGGACGAAGTGGGGGAGGCGGTCGCGGTCGGCGTCCTCGACGGCGTGCCGCCCCCGTCCGCCGGGGTGTCGCCCGGCTGACACCCCGTCATCACCATCGCCGCCACCGACACCGCGGCCACCGTCAACGCGCTCCTGCGGATGCTGCTCTTCTGCATGACGCCCCCCGAACTGGCTGTGCACGGGCCGGACTTTCCCGGCGCTCGCGGTGGGAGACAGGTCCGCCCGTGCCAGGAGTTCCGCCCGTGCACCACCTGTGACGCAACGGTGACGCTCAGTCGAAGCTGGCGAAATACGCCGCCGCCATGTCCTCGTCGCCGTGTCCCTGCGCGGCGGCCCGCGCGAACCGCTCAGCCCCGGCGGCGGCGACATCCAGCCGCACGCCGTTCGCCGCCCCCGCCTGCACGATCAGCCGGGCGTCCTTCTCCGCCGTGGTGACCGCGAAACTCGCCGGTGTCAGCTGGTCGTTGAGGATCGCGGCCGCCTTGGCGTGCAGATAGCCCATGTCGAGCGGGCCGCCCGCGATGAGGTCGAGGAAGCTCTGCGGGTCCACGTCCAGGCCCTTGGACAGGGCCAGCGCCTCGCCCGCCGCGTTCGTCACCGCCAGCACCCAGCTGTTGGCGACCAGCTTCAGCCGGGTCGCCGTAGCCGCCGCACCGTCCTCGCCCACCCACATCGTGCGGGCACCGACCGCGTCGAAGACCGGGGTCACCGTCTTGCGGCCGGACTCCGGGCCCGCCGCCAGGACCGTGAGCTGACCGGCCTCGGCGGGCTGGCGGGTGCCGAGAACGGGGGCGTCGTAGAAGGCGAGGTCGTGGCGGGCCGCGAACTCGGCCAGCTCGCCCACCGATTCGAGGCTCGACGTCGTCGACTGGACCCACGCGGCACCGGGGCGCAGGGCGGGTGCGGCCTCGCGGATGACGTCGAGGACGGTGTCGCCGTCGTAGAGCATCGTGAGGACGACGTTGGCGTCGCGTACGGCGTCCGCGATCGTGTCGGTGACGTGCGCGCCGTCGGCGGTCAGGGGCTCGGCCTTGGCGCGGGTGCGGTTCCAGGCGTGGACGGTGTGCCCGGCGCGGGCGAGGTTGCGGGCCATCGCGGCGCCCATGATGCCGGTGCCCAGGACGCCTACGGTCAGCTTCTCGGTGGTCATGTCTCGGCTTTCGTCCTCGACGGTGTTGTCGAGGACCAGGGTGCCAGGGTGGCGCGCGCCCGGCCTCCCGGCGGGGCGCGCGCCGCCCGTCAGCCGGTGACCGTGAACCAGGTCGCGCGCGACTTCTGCCACTCGGGGTGCGAGAGGTCCTTCGCCTCGGTGCCGTCGCCGTACAGGTCGGCCGCGCCGTCGTCGGTGATCAGCTGGGCGCGGGCACCCGAGGCCGTCAGATCCGGTACGTCGACGACGGCCTCCCAGGCGCCCGGGTCCGTGGTCGGCAGGTCCCGCAGCTTGACCGGCTTGTCGGCCGCCTTGCCGGTCCAGGAGTAGAGGGCGTACGGGTCGGAGTTGTCGTCGGCGGCCCAGGAACCGGCGACGATCAGGTACTGGTTCGCCGCGTTCTTGCGGATGTCCCGCACCGAGAGCCCGCCGAGGTCCAGCTCGATCGGCGTGCCGAAGGTCGCGGCGGTGCCGTTCGCGACCACCTTGTCGATGTTGGTGACCGGCACCAGCAGCGCCTTGCCGCCCGCCACCGCCGGGGCGAGCGGCGCGCGGAATCCGAGGTACGCGGTGGTCGTCGAGCCGGGCGCGAACTCCAGCCCCTCCACGTTGAACCCGTTGATCTCCTTGGGGATCTGACCGGCGGCGGTGCCCGCCGCGAAGCCGTACCGGTTGCCGTTCGCCTTGTCCCACGCCACCAGGTTGTCGCGCAGCTTGCCGTACGAACTGCCGTAGGACAGGGAGGTGTTGGTGCCCGTGCCGGTCACCTTGGTGGTGAAGACCGTGTTGCGGGCCGACTTGTACTCGCCGTCCTTGTTGTTGCCGAGCGAGCCGGTCCAGTAGATGGTGTCGCCGACGCGGGCCGCGCCCTCGATGTCGATCTCCTTGGAGACGCCGATGTCGTCGCTGAAGTCCCATGTCTTCACGGGGGCACCGGACGCCGAACGGTCGTACAGGCGCAGGACGTTGGACTCGTCATCCGCCACGACGGCATAGCCGCCGCCCACGTCGACGGCGGCGGAGGCGTCGCTGGAGCCGGTGAAGTAGCGGGTGTCGGTGGGCAGTTGGACCGCCGCCGAGGCCGCGTAGTACAGGGTCTTCGTGGCCGTCTTGCCGCCGAGGCCGGTGACCTTCACCGTCAGGTCGGTGTAGCCCTGCGCGGCTGCCGTGACGGCGAGTTGGCGGGTGGCACCGGTGCCGGCGACGGTCACCGCGCTCGTCGGTGCCACGGACGTCCTGCTGCTCTTGCTGGCCGCGACCGTCAACGCGCTGACGTCCGCGCCGCTCTGAGCCACCGTCACCTGGACCGTCGGGTCACCGGTCGCGCCCACCGCGCCGGACAGGTAGGTCGCCGAGAGGGAGATGGTCGGTGTGCCGTAACTCGCCGCGTGCGCCCGGCCGTTGCCCAGGCCCAGGGCGGCGAGGGCGAGGCAGGTGCCCGCCACGGCGACCGTCCTGCGCCCGCCGGAGAAAACTCCGCCGGCGGAAACTCCCTTGGAAGGCGCTCTCTTGGAAAGCGCTCCCTCGGAGAACGCTCCGTCGGAGACTGCGTAGTCCTGCTGCACGGGGACCCCTTCGTCGGCTCGGTGTCGACGAGAAGGCTCAGCGGACTTCACCAACTCCGCGGGGTGTGGGCAGGTCGTGGGGGTGAACACCTGCGGACGGGCCGAGGGAGCGTTCCATGACCCGGGCCAGGTGACGGGTGAAGACCTCCCGTGTGTCGGGGGTCAGCGTGCGCAGCGCCACCAGCGCGGTGATCACCACGTCGCACAACTCGCCCTGCACGTCCTCCCAGGTGTGGGTGACACCCTTGCGCGGGTTCTGGCCGGTCACACCGATCACCGCCTGGGCGACCTCACCGACCTCCTCGGACAGTTTCAGCATGCGCAGGAGCATGCCCTCCTCGCCGCCGAGGGGGGCGTTGCGGTCCAGCCAGGTCCACAGGTCGTCGATGCCGGACCACAGGCCGGCGGCTCGGTCGTTCCGATCGCTCATGCGCCCAGCCTGCCAGCACCCGCCGACACCTCCGCCCTACTCGTCGAACAGGGTCTCCTGCCCGGACTCGGAGGCCTCCCGCACCCGCCGGTTCCGCAGGCCGATCACCACGGCCGTCGCCGCGCCGGTCACCGCGAACGCGGCCGGGACCATCCAGCCCCGGTTCACCGCGTGGCCGAGCGCGTGGTCCAGGGAGATACGGCCGGGTCCGGTGACCGCGAGGCCGGCCGCGGTCAGGGCGAGGGAGACCGCGTACTCGTAGCCGCCGCCCGCCGCGAAGAAGCCGTTGGGCGCGTGCACGGCGGTGGCGCCCGCCATCGCGCCCGCCGCCGCCGCGCCCGCCGCCGGGGTCGCGAGACCCAGCGCGAGCAGCGTGCCGCCGCCCGCCTCGGAGAGGCCCGCCATGACGGCGCTCTGCTTGCCGGGGGCGTACCCCATCGCCTCCATGGCCGCGCCGGTGCCCTCGATGCCGCCTCCGCCGAACCAGCCGAACAGCTTCTGCGCGCCGTGCGCCGCCAGCACGCCGCCGGTACCCAGCCGGAGCAGCAGCAGGCCCAGATCGCTTCGGTCGTAACAGGTCACGGTGACTCCCTGGACAGACGACGGGGACGGTCCCTCCACCGTCGCACCCCGGGCGCGCGGCGGGCGGGTTCGCGCGGCCGTTCGGGTGGCGGGGGATGGGGAACGGTGTGAGTCTGACCGGCATGACGATTCAGACAGCCAAGCTCAGCGATCCGGCCGTCCGGGCGTTCGTCGGCGCCGTCAACGCCCATGACCGCGACGCCTTCCTGGCGTTGCTCGCGCCGGGCGCGACGATGGCGGACGACGGCTCCGACCGTGACCTCGCCGAGTGGATCGACCGGGAGATCTTCTCCTCGCACGGCCACATGGAGGTCGACCGCGAGTCGAACGGCGGCCGGGCCCTCGTCGCCCGCTACTCGAACGACGCGTGGGGCGAGATGCGCACCCGGTGGACCTTCACGGTCGGCGACGACGGCAGGATCGCCCGCTTCGAGACCGGGCAGGCCTGACCACCGTAGAAATCCGGACAGGCCCGACCGGCCTGGCATCCGCGGCACGCACCCTGCCGCCCGCGCACCGGGCGATGGCGAAGGGGCCGCTCACTCCTGGGCAGTTGGCCGGTGTCGACCACGTGCTCGGTGAATGAACGGCCCCTGCGGCGATCAACAGGCGGGCGCGCGAGCCCGGTTGGGGCGGGGCCGGCTCAGTGACCCTGGTTGCCCTGCTGCGCGTACTGCTGCTGCGAGGTGAACCGACCGTCCCGGCCCTGCTCGGTCAGCGTGATCCGACCGGCCTTGATGGTCGCGAGGCGGGGTGCGCGGCGGGCGATCGACGAGTCGTGGGTGACCATGACGAACGTCAGGCCGTACTCGTGCCAGAGGCCTTCGAGCAGGCCCATGATGTCGTCACGGGTGCCCTCGTCGAGGTTGCCGGTGGGCTCGTCGGCGAGGAGCACCTTCGGCTTCTTGACCAGTGCGCGGGCGATCGCGACGCGCTGCTGCTGGCCGCCGGAGAGCTCGGACGGGGCATGCCGGAGGCGGTCGCCGAGGCCCACCGACGTCAGCGCCTCGGCCGCCCGCTCGCGGCGCTCGGCGGGCTTGACGCCGAGCGGGACCAGGGCCGTCTCGACGTTCTCCTGCGCGGTGAGCGTCGGGATGAGGTTGAAGGACTGGAAGATGATGCCGATCTTCTCGGCGCGCAGCCGGGTCAGCTTGGCCTCGCTGATCGCGGCGAGGTTCACGCCGTCCAGCTCGACACTGCCCTCGGAGGGCCGGTCCAGGCCGCCGATCATCTGGAGCAGCGTCGACTTGCCGCCGCCGGTCGGGCCCTGGATGACGAGCTGGTCGCCGTCCTCGATGGTGAGGTCGACGCCCCGCAGCGCCTCGACCGTCTCCTTGCCCCGCGTGTAGCGCTTGGTGACGCCGGTGAGCTTGTACATGGGATCTCCGTCGGATACGTCGGTGAAGAAGAAGAGGGGCGGGGCGCCGCCTCTCGGGGGGAGTGGAGGCGACGCCCCGGATCGGGGGTCGGTGGCTAGGAGACGCTGCGCAGGGCGTCCGCGGGGCGCATCCGGGAGGCGCGCCAGCCGCCCATCGCGCCGGCGATCAGGCCGCCGGTGACGGCGAGGCCCACCGCGAGGGCGATCGTGGTCAGCGAGACCGGCGCGTTCAGGGCGATCTCCAGGGTGTTGGACGCGGCCTGCCCGCCGGGACCGCCCTGGCCGCCGCCGGGGCCGCCGCCCATGCCGCCACCGCCGCCGGTGGAGCCGAGCTGCGCGGTCAGCTTGGGGCTGATCGCGGTCACCGTGTAGGCCGCGACGAGGCCCAGCGCGATACCGAGCGCGCCGCCGATCAGACCGTTGACCATGGACTCGCCGACGACCTGGCGGGTCACCTTGCGGCTCGGCCAGCCGAGCGCCTTCAGCGTGCCGAACTCACGCACCCGGCGCGACACGGCTGAGGAGGTGAGCAGCGCGGCGACGAGGAACGCGGCGATCAGCACCGCGATCGACAGCCACTTGCCGACGCTGGTCGCCAGGTTCGAGGCGGTGGACAGCGAGCCGGACACGGTGGACGCGAGGTCGGCGGAGGTGGTGACCGTCGTACCCGAGATGTTCTTCTGGATGGTCGACTTGACGGCCGAGATCTGCTGGGAGTCGGTCGCCTTGACGTAGATCGTGGTGACCTTGTTCTTCGAGTCGCCCAGCGTCTGCGCCTGCTTCAGCGGCAGGTACACGTCGATCGTGGACTCGCTGCTGTTCGGCGTCGCGATGCCGATGACGGTGAACTTGGTGCCGGAGATCGAGAAGGTCGAACCGACCTTGTACTTCTTCGACTTGGCGTACGACTTGCTGACGACGGCGACCTTCGCGTTCGTCTGCGCGGTCGTGAACGTCCTGCCGGTGGTGATCTTCGAGGTGGAGAGCGGGCCCAGCGTCTGGTTGGTGACGTCGATGCCCGCCACCGAGTACGAGTTGACGTTGAAGTTGGCGCCGCCGCCCTGGACCTGGGGCTGACCGCTGCCGCTGGTGCCCGTGCCGCCGCCGGGGCCGCCCTGCTGCGCACCGGAGGAGGAACCCGAGGTGGTCGAGGACTTCGCCTTGCCCTGGGTGAAGGAGCCGTCGACCTTGGTGACGTTCAGCGTGAGCGCGCCGACCGCGCTGGAGACGCCCTTCTGCCCGGCGACCTTGGTGACCAGCGAGGACGCGAGGGCCTGACCACCCTGCGTATTCACCCGGTCCGAGCTCTGCGAACTGCTGCTGGAGGAGGTGGCGCCGAACTTGAAGCTGGGACCCTGCGAGCTGCCCGCCTTGGGCGCCGACTGTGCTTTGGTCACGGTCATGTCAGTTCCGAGACCGTAAAGAGACTTGAGGACCTTGTCCTGAGCCTGATTCATGCCGGCCGACACCGAGTTGACGGTGATGACCAGCGCGATACCGAGCGCCAGACCCATCGCGATGACCAGGGCCGCCTTCTTGCGACGGCCCAGCTCGCGCTTGAGATAGATGCCAAACATCCCATTCCCCAAAGGTTCTTGGCGCCCGCTGTGGGCGCGGCCACAAGCTATGGAGAAACCTTTGAGTCGACCTGAGTAAAGGATGTGCCAGACCTGAGAAAAAAGGGCCCGACATCAGAATTGCGTCAGACAGCTCATTCCTAAGCTGTCGAGGGCTTTCTGCCAGGAAACCCCTGTTCAATGGCCTGCTGACATGGGCTGTCGATCACTCTTTCGACGCCCGGGCGGCCACCCCGCCGCGTACGGCCGCGCCCCTGTTTTGTACGGTCCCGGGATGCGCGATTCCTCTCGGCTCACCCGGCGTGCCGCTCTCGGCCTGACCGCCGCCGCTCTTCCCCTGGCGACGGCGGCCCCCGCGTCGGCGGCGTCCGCGATAGGCGGTGAGCGCCTGGCCCGGGACGGCATCCAGGCGGCCGATGCCTCGACCCTGCCCAAGAAGCTCACCGCCCGCTCCTGGCTGATCGCCGACCACAGGACCGGCGAGGTGCTCGCCTCGTACCGCGCGCATCAGCGGCTCGCGCCCGCGTCCACGCTGAAGATGCTGTTCGCCGAGACCGTGCTGGGCAAGTTCGAGCGCACCCGCACCTACCGGGTGACCGACGCCGACCTCGCCGACGTCCCCTCCGGCTCCAGCCTCGTCGGGGTGAAGCCCGGAATCCTGTACACCGTCCACCAGTTGTGGCAGGGCGTCTTCCTGCGCTCCGGCAACGACGCCGTGCACGTGCTGGCCCACATGAACGGCGGGATCGCCGCGACCGTCGCCGAGATGCAGGCCAAGGCGAAGGATTTGCAGGCCCTGGACACGCATGTGGTGAGCCCGGACGGCTTCGACCACCCCGGGCAGCTCTCGTCGGCGTACGACCTCACGCTCTTCGCCCGGCACGGGCTGCACGACGAGGACTTCAGCTCCTACTGCTCGACCCGGGTCGCGAACTTCCCGGCCGGCGGCAAGAAGACCTTCCAGATCCAGAACACCGACCGCCTGCTCAGCGGCGCCTACGGCCTGCGCCCGTACCCGGGCATCATCGGCGTGAAGAACGGCTACACCAGCCACGCGGGCAACACCTTCACCGGCGCCGCCACCCGCGGCGGCCGCACCCTCCTGGTCACCGTGATGCACCCCGCGAACGGCGGCAACGAGGTCTACAAGGAGACCGCCGCGCTGCTCGACTGGGGCTTCGGCAAAGGGAGTTCGGCCCGCGCCGTGGGCATGCTGGTCGATCCGCTGAGCGAGGGCGGGGCCACCGCGAGCCCGACGCCGGGGGGCGCCAAGGGTGCGCCGGGAGCCTCCGGGAGCTCGGCCTCCTCCTCGTCGGACGGTTCCTCGCCCTGGCCGATGCTGGGCGGCGCGGCGGGCGCGGTCGCGCTGCTCGCGGGCGGCGCGTTCGCGCTGCGCCGGCGGCGGGCGGCCGTGGCGGCGGCCAAGTCCCAGGAACTCGACGGGAGTTGATGTGACGCGACAGCCGCTCCACGGTCCGGTGCGTAACCCGCGGTCCCACGCGGGCTCCACCCCCACCCGGGCTGTGGAACGACTGTCGCCTCTCCCCCCTCGGATTGGCTTGCGGAACACGGGGTTCCCGCAGTGCGGAAGCCCTGTGCTCCAAGTGTGAAGCTTTGATGGAGAGAGTTGAGCATAAGTCAGCAACCGGACGCAATGGTGCGGACGGTCAAATTCCGTTTGTGCAACTTGCCCTAGCCGCGCCCGACATACGGCATCGCGGTCGCCAGCACCGTCGCGAACTGCACGTTCGCCTCCAGCGGCAGCTCCGCCATGTGCCGCACGGTGCGCGCCACATCGGCCACATCCATCACCGGTTCCGGGGCCACCACCCCGTTGGCCTGCAACGCCCCGGTCTCCATCCGTGCCGTCATGTCGGTCGCCGCGTTCCCGATGTCGATCTGCCCGACCGCGATCGAGTACGGCCGCCCGTCCAGGGACAGTGACTTGGTGAGTCCGGTCAACGCGTGCTTGGTCGCGGTGTAGGCCACGGAGTGCGGACGAGGCGTATGGGCGGAAATCGACCCGTTGTTGATGATCCGCCCGCCCTGCGGCACCTGCTCCTTCATCCGCCGGTACGCCGCCTGCGCGCACAGGAACGCCCCGTTGAGGTTGGTGTCCACCACATGCCGCCACGCGTCGTACGGCAGCTCCTCCACCGGCACCCCGCCGGGCCCGAACGTCCCCGCGTTGTTGAACAGCAGGTCCACCCGCCCGAACCGCTCCACCGTCGCGTCGAACAACGCGTCCACGTCCTCCGGCCGCGCCACATCCGTCCTTACGACGAGGGAGGCGCCCCCGGGCACCAGCGCGGCCGTCTCCTCCAGGGTCCCGGTGCGGCGGCCGGCCAGCGCCACCGACCAGCCCGCGCGCAGGAGTTCCACGGCCACCGAGCGGCCGATCCCGGAACCGGCGCCGGTCACCACGGCGATCTTCGAAGAGTGCTGTGCGTTCATGGCCCGCAGCCTACGAGTCACCCCTCCTGCGGATACCGCACCCCGATCCGCTCCCGCACCGCGTCCAGCGTCCGCATCACCGCGAGCGTGCCCTCCAGCGGCACCCACGGCGACTCGGTCTCCCCGGCCCGCACCGCCCGCATCACCTCGGACGCCTCGTGCCGCAGCGTGTTCCGGGGCCCGTCCGCCGGGTCGAGGACGAACTCCTCGGGGTCGCGCCCGTCCCGGTGCAGCACGAACCGGTCCGGGTGGAAGAAGCCGTCCGGGATGTCGATCCGGCCCAGCGAACCGGTCACCGACGCCGAGGTCCCCGTACCGCCGACGATCGAGCAGTGCAGCGCGGCCAGCGCGCCGCTGTCCCAGGAGAACAGGGCCGCCGTCTGGAGATCCGCGCCCTCGGGGGAGAGCACGGCCGACGCCTTGATGTCGGCGGGCTCACCGAGGAGCAGGTGCGCGAACGACACCGGGTACACCCCGAGGTCGAGGAGCGCGCCGCCGCCCTGTGCCGGGTCGCGCAGCCGGTGCGAGGGCGGCAGCATCCCATTCCTCGCCTCCGGCAAGAGGTGCCCCGCGAGCCCGAAGTCGGCCTGGACGGTGCGGACTTCACCGACGGCCCCGTCGTCGACGAGGGCCTTGAGCCGCCGTACCAGCGGATGGCAGTACATCCACATGGCCTCCATCAGGAAGCTGCCGCGGTCGGCCGCCAGCGCGACCAGTTCGGTGGCCTCGCGGGAGTTCAGGGTGAAGGCCTTCTCGACGAGGACGTTGCGCCCCGCCTCCAGGCAGAGACCGGCCGCCCTGCGGTGGGCCGCGTGCGGGGTGGCGACGTAGACGACATCGATGTCCGCGTCGTTCGCCAGCGCGTCCCAGTCGCCGTAGGCCCGCTCGATCCCGAAGCGCTCGGCGAAGGCCTTCGCCGGGGCCTGCGCGCGCGAGGCCACCGCGACCACCTCGGCGTCCGGCAGATCGACGAGCTCCGCCGTGAACGCGGCGGCGATCCCACCGGTCGCCAGGACCCCCCAGCGCACCTTCTGCTCCGTCATCGCTGCCCCACCCTCGCTCACCAGACCCTCGGCACCCTGTACGAGCTGAGAGCATAGGTGGCGGATCACCCGGAGAGGGAGGGGCACATGTCCGAGCAGGGGGCGCAGGCACCGAGCGTGCCGCAGTCCGTCGTACCGTCCGCAGCGCCGTCGCCCGGGGCGACCCGGCGCGCCGGACTCCTCGTCGTGCTCGTGCTCGGCGGCCTCACCGCGACCCCGCCGCTCGCGATGGACATGTACCTCCCCTCGCTCCCGGAGGTCACCCGCTCCCTGCACGCGCCCGCCGCGACCGTCCAGCTCACGCTCACCGCCTGCCTCGCGGGCATGGCCCTCGGCCAGCTCGTGGTCGGCCCGATGAGCGACAAGTGGGGCCGCAGGCGCCCGCTCCTGACCGGCCTCGCGATCTACCTCGTGGCGACGGCCCTCTGCGCGATCGCGCCGAACGTCGAGTCCCTGATCGCCTTCAGGCTGGCGCAGGGCCTCGCGGGCGCGGCCGGAATAGTGATCGCGAGGGCGGTCGTCCGCGACCTCTACGACGGCGTGGCGATGGCCCGCTTCTTCTCGACCCTGATGCTGGTCTCAGGGGTGGCCCCGATCGTCGCACCGCTCGTAGGCGGCCAGATCCTCCGCGTCACGGACTGGCGGGGCGTGTTCGTCGTCCTCACGGCCGTGGGCATCCTGCTCACCGCACTGGTCTGGCGCCGCCTCCCCGAGACCCTCGCCCCCGCCGACCGGCACGCGGGCGGCACGGCGGAGGCCCTGCGCTCCATGCGCGCCCTCCTCACGGACCTCCCCTTCACCGGCTACATGCTCACCGGCGGCTTCGCCTTCGCCGCGCTCTTCGCGTACATCTCGGCGTCCCCGTTCGTCATCCAGGAGATCTACGGCGCCTCCCCGCAGACCTTCAGCCTGCTCTTCGGCGTCAACTCGGTCGGGCTGGTCGCGGTGGGCCAGATCAACGGCAAGCTGCTGGTGGGCCGGGTCTCCATGGACAAGGTCCTGGGCGCGGGCCTCGCGGTGGTGGTGCTGGCCTCGACGGCGCTGCTGCTGATGGCGACGGGAGTGTTGGGCGAGGTGGGTCTCGTGCCCGTGGCCACGGCCCTCTTCGTCCTGATGTCCGCGATGGGCGTGACGATGCCCAACGCCCAGACCCTCGCCCTGATGCGCACGCGCCACTCGGCGGGCTCGGCCTCCGCCCTCCTCGGCACCTCGTCCTTCCTGATAGGCGCGGTGGCGTCGCCGCTGGTCGGCATCGCGGGCGAGCACACCGCCGTGCCCATGGCGGTCGTCCAACTGGTGGCCGGACTGGTGGCGGTGGCCTGCTTCGTGGGAATGTGCCGTCCCTGGAACACACGTACGACCGCGGAGGGAGTGGGGAGCTGAGCGCCCCGAGACTGCGCCACGACACCCCGGAACGGGCGGGCCTCGACCCCGAGGAACTCCGCCACCTGGTCCGGGAGGTCCACGACCTCACCACCGGCGACCGCCCCTGGGCGGCGGGCGCCGTCGTGGTCGCCGGCCGCGGCCCGGTGATCGCGGTGGAGGAGGCCGCGGGCTGGGCCGTGCGGTATTCCGCCTACGACCCCGAGACCGACCGGGGCGTCGAACTGCCACCGGCGTCCCGCGTCCCGACGAGGGTGGACACCCCCTTCGACCTGGCCTCGGTGACGAAACTCTTCACGGCGGTCGCGGCGATGCAGCAGATCGAGCGAGGCACGCTGGGCATCGACGCGAAGGTGGGCGCGTACCTGCCCGACTTCAGGGCGGCGGCCCGCCACGGCATCACCGTCCGCCAGCTCCTCACCCACACCTCGGGGCTGCGCCCCGAACTCCCGCTCTACGACTGCGCCGACGACACCGAACGCCTGTCGATGCTCCGAACGGAGGAGCCGGTGAGCGACCAGGGCGAGTACGTCTACTCGGACCTGAACCTCCTCCTGCTCCAGTTCGTCCTGGAACGCATCACCGGCCGCACGCTCGACGTCCTCATCCACGACGGCATCACCCGCCCGCTGGGGATGACGTCGACGGACTTCGGCCCCAGCCCCGGCGCGGCGGCCACGGAGGACGAACGCCGCCCCTGGGCCAAGGCCGACCGCGGCATGCTCCGGGGGGTCGTCCACGACGAGAACGCCTGGGCGCTCGGCGGGGTGGCCGGTCACGCGGGCCTCTTCTCGACGGCCCGGGACCTGGCGATCTTCTGCCGCACATTGCTGGCGGGCGGTTCCTACGGCCCCGCCCGCATCCTGGGCTCCGACTACGTGGAGCTGCTGCTGACCCCGCCGGGCCTTGGCTTCGGGGTCGATCAGCCGTGGTTCATGGGGGAGTTGGCAGGACGGGGGGCGGTGGGGCACACCGGCTTCACAGGAACTTCGGTGGTGCTCGATCCGTCCACGGACACGTTCCTGGTGCTGCTGGCGAACACGGTGCACCCACGGAGACGCCCGCCGGACAGCGGGCCACGGGCGGCGGCGGGGACGCGGGTGGCTCGGGCGGTGCGGGGGTTTTGAGGTCGGGGGTCCGTTGACCTGTGTGGGTGGGGTGTGGGGGTGGTTTGGCTTGCTGGGGCGCGGGCGGGCCGGGGTTTGTGGGCCGGGCGTTTCCGTTGCTCCGCGCGGGCGGGGTCTGGGGGGTGGTTTGGCTTGCTGGGGCGCGGGCGGGCCGGGGTTTGTGGGCTGAGCGTTTCCGTCCCCCGCGCGGGCGGGCCGGAGTTTGTGGCTGAGCGTTTCCGTGCCCCGCACGGGCGGGGTCCGGCGGGTGGTTTGGCTTGCTGGGGCGCGGGCGGGCCGGGGTCTGTGAGCCGAGCGCTTCCGTGCCCCGCACGGGCGGCCGGGGTTTGTGCGCTGACCTCTTCCGTTGCCCCGCACGGGCGGTGGGTGGGCATAGGGCCCGGGGGGCTGGGGGCGGAGCCCCCAGGGCCTGGGTGGGGACCCCGGGGCCCTTAGAATCGGCGGGTGAACGACCCCGTGGCTCCCGCCGAAACCCTGCGTACCGCTCTGGCCCGCCTCCTCGACGGGCTCCCGCCCCGGCAGGCTTCCGGTGCCGTGGAGCGGCTGATCGCCAATTACCGGGGGGCTACTCCCACCGACGCCCCGATCCTGCGGGACCGTGCGGATGTCGCGGCCTACGCGGCGTATCGGATGCCGGCGACCTTCGAAGCCGTACGGTCCGCGCTGGACGCGTTCGCGGACGCCGTACCCGGGTGGACCCCGGAGGGCCACGTGGACGTCGGCGGCGGGACCGGTTCCGCGACCTGGGCCGTCGCCGCGACCTGGGCCGGCGAGCGCCCGGTGACGGTCCTCGACTGGGCCGAACCCGCCCTCGCCCTTGGCAAGGAGATCGCCGCCGCCAACCCGAGCCTGCGCAAGGCCAGTTGGCGACGCGAACGGATCGGCCCCGCGCTCACCCTCACCCCCACCGACCTCGTCACCGTCTCCTACGTCCTCAACGAACTCACCGCCCCCGACAGAGCCGCCCTCGTGGACAAAGCCGCCTCCGCGGCCCAGGCCGTCGTGATCGTGGAGGCCGGCACCCCCGCCGGTTACGCCCGCGTGATCGAGGCCCGGGACAGACTCGTCGCCGCCGGTTTCCGCGTCGCCGCCCCCTGCCCCCACAGCGCCGCCTGCCCGATCACCCCCGGCGAGGACTGGTGCCACTTCTCGGCACGGGTCAGCCGGTCCTCCCTGCACCGCCAGGTCAAGGGGGGCTCCCTGCCGTACGAGGACGAGAAGTTCAGCTACGTCGCCGCCGCCCGCTTCCCGGTGGAACCCGCCCCCGCCCGCGTCGTACGCCGCCCCCAGATCCGCAAGGGCCAGGTCCTCCTCGACCTCTGCGAGACCGACGAACAGCTGCGCCGCACGACGGTCACCAAACGCCACGGCGACCTGTACAAGGCGGCCCGCGACACGGACTGGGGCGCCCCCTGGCCGCCGTACGGCTCACCGTCGTAGACCTCGCCCTCGCAGACCTCCAGGTCCCGGTGTGGCTCGTCCCACCCACCCCGGATGCGGGGTCCCGCCTCTCGGGGCGCAGGATGGTGGGACCATAGGGGAAGTTCTCCGCACAACGGCAGGGCTCCGCACCACGGCAGGGCAAGAACAGCACGGCGACAACAGCAGGGCGAGGAGATAGATGAGTGCGACGTTCGGTGGCCGGACCGGTCGGCAGGGCAAACTCTCCTCGTGGCTGCGCGGACGCCGCCCGCAGGAGGCCCCCGACGGCAGCGGGCGCGAGGCGCTGCTGCTGGCCGCCGCCGAGGCGGGGCTGCCGCTGGCGCCCGCCGCGCACCCGGCCCCGGGCTACCGATGTTCGTGCGACCGTGTGGGCTGCCCCACACCGGCCCGGCACCCCGTGTCGTTCGCCTGGCAGACGCAGTCCACAACCGACCGCGCCCAGATCGAGCGCTGGGCCCGCCACCAGCCGCAGGCCAACTTCATCACCGCGACCGGCATGGTCAACGACGTCCTGGACGTCCCTCTGGAGGCCGGACACGAGGCACTGGAGCGGCTGCTGGCCGCCGGTGTCGAGGTCGGCCCGGTCGCCGCGAGCGACGACGGACGGCTGCTCTTCTTCACCCTCACCCGCGGCACCCCCGAGGACGAGGACGAGTGGTGGCCGTGCGAACTGGACTGCCACCCCGAGACGATGGACGAACACCCCGGCCTGCGCTGGCACTGCCGCGGCTCCTACGTCCTGGTCCCCCCGGCCCAACTCCCCGGTGAGAACCAGTCCGTGCACTGGGTACGCGGCCCCGAGCACCCCCTGCCGGACCCGCTGACCCTCCTCGAAACCCTCACGGACGCCTGCGCCCGGCACGCGGGCGCCGAGCCGGACCACGCGAACTCGGCCTGGCCGCTGGGCCGTTGACCTCCTGAGGTCAGCCGCCCTGCGCCGAGGTCAGGCCCTCGATCCGCCCGAGCACCGACACCTTCCCACCCCGCTTCGGGTCCAACGCGACCTCGTTGGAGATGAGTTGAAGGGTGAGGGTCTGCTGCACCTCACCCGTCGTCAGCGCCTGGACGTCCTTGTTCTGGGCCGGCACCGAGGTGCCCGCCGCCGCGGTCTCCTTCTGGTAGTACCGCGTGGTGAAGAACACCAGCGCCCCGCCGTCCGCCGTGCGCAGCGCCAGCGGCGCGTAGTCGCCGCTCGTCAGCGGCTGGTCGAGGAACTGGACGGCGAGCCCCGGCTTGGTGGCCTTCTCCCGGTCCGCCCGCCACCCGCTGGTGTGCGCGCCGTCCGCGAACTCCGACCCGCCGCTCTTCAGATACGTCGCGTAGCGCTCGCTCAACTCGCCCGGCGCGACGGCCAGTTCCGCCGAGTTCGCCGGCACGGCCTCGGCCCAGCCGTCCTTGTCGGTCCTGAACTTCGGTACGGCGGTGGGTGCGAGCAGCGTCAGATACGCCACCTGCCACGGCTCGCCCAGGTCATTGCGGGTGAAGACCAGCAGCCAGCGGGCGCTGCCTCCCTTGTTGGCCGCGGTGTCGGCCACGAACCAGCGCGGCCAGCCGGCCTTCTTCGGGATGGTGAACTTCGCGTCCGTCAGCTCCAGCGGCGTGTGACTCGCGTTCCCGGACGGCGAGTTGGCGTGCCCCGCCTTCAGCCGCGCCGCGTCGATGTCACCGAGCGCACCGGTGACATGGGCGGCGTCCAGGGAGCTGTCGTACGCCTTGTCCGCCGCGTTGTACGCGGTCGTGAACTGCCGGAGCGCCGTGGCGGCCTCGGCGCGGGTGGTCGCGGGGAGCACCTCGCGCTCGCCGTGCACCACCACACAACCGCTCGCCGTCAGCGACAAAGCGGTCACCGAGGCCGCTATCAGTACGCGCCGGTCAAGCCTGCGGAGCCTTAGAGGGCCGCGATCCCTGCTCATCAGGTGTCTTCACCTTCCCCTTCCCGGAGGCGAACCCTACCGGGACGAAGAACAGGGTGAGCGTGGGGACCAGGTACAGCAGCCACACCGTGATCTGAAGGACGGTCGGGTCCGGCTGGAAGTTGAAGACGCCCTTGAGGAGGGTGCCGTACCAGCTGTCCGGCGGGATCGTGTCACTGATGTCGAACGCCAGCTTCGTCAGCCCCGGCAGCCAGTCGGCCTCCTGCAAGTCGTGGAAGCCGTAGGCCAGTACGCCCGCCGCCACGACGACCAGCATCGCCCCGGTCCAGGTGAAGAACTTCGCGAGGTTGATCTTCAGCGCGCCCCGGTAGAACAGCCAGCCGAGGAACACCGCCGTGGCCAGACCCAGTCCTACGCCGACCAGCGGACGCGGGGTGCCGTCGCTCGCCGCGTGCACCGACGCCCACACGAACAGGGCGGTCTCCAGGCCCTCGCGGCCCACGGCGAGGAACGCGGTGGCGACCAGCGCGCCCGTGCCCATCGCGAGGGCCGCGTCCAGCCTGCCGTGCAGTTCGGTCTTCAGATGCCGGGCGGTGCGCCGCATCCAGAACACCATCCACGTCACCAGCCCGACCGCGAGGATCGACAGCGAACCGCCGAGCGCCTCCTGTGCCTCGAACGTCATCTCCTGGGAGCCGAACTCGAGCGCGCAGCCGAAGCCCATCGCGATGAGGACGGCGACGACGATGCCGGTCCAGATCGGCTTCAGCGCGTCGCGCCGGTCCGTCTTGACGAGGTAGGCGATCAGGATGCAGACGACGAGACTGGCTTCCAGCCCCTCGCGCAGACCGATCAGATAGTTCGAGAACACGGGCTACGCCTCCTTGGAGAACAGCGTGCTGCCCCACCAGTCGTCCTGGTCACGGACGCCCGGCGGGACGGCGAAGACCGCCGAACCCACGTGCTGGATGTACTCGTTGAGCGCGTCGGACGCCGACAGCTTCCGCTGCAACGGGATGAATCCCTTGCGTACGTCGCGCTGGTAGGCCAGGAAGAACAGGCCCGCGTCGAGACGGCCGAGGCCGTCGGTGCCGTCGGTGAAGGAGTAGCCCCGGCGCAGGATCGTGATCCCGCTGTTGGAGTCGGGGTGCGCGAGCCGGACGTGCGCGTCGGGCTTCATCGCCTTCAGGAACGGCGGGTCGTGCTCCTTCGCCTTGCCGACCGGCGCGCCCTCGCCCTTGTCCCGCCCGAAGACGTCCTCCTGCTCCTGGAGCGAGGTCCGGTCCCAGGTCTCGATGTTCATCCGGATGCGCCGGGCGACGAGATACGAACCCCCGCTCATCCAGGCCGAGTCGGCACCGCCGTCGGCGTCGCCGACCCACACGAATTTCTTCAGCCGGTCCGTCTCGGTCCCCGCGATGTTGCGGGTGCCGTCCTTGAATCCCATGAGATTGCGCGGGGTCTGAGCCCCCGGGGTCGTCGACGACGTCTTTCCGAAGCCGAGTTGGGACCAGCGGATGGCGACCTTGCCGAAGCCGATGCGGGCCAGGTTGCGGATCGCGTGCACGGCGACCTGCGGATCGTCGGCGCAGGCCTGGACGCAAAGGTCGCCGCCCGTACGGGACTTGTCGAAGTTGTCGCCGGGGAACTGCGGCAGGTCGACGAGGGCGTCAGGACGGCTGCCGCTCAGCCCGAAGTGGTCGAAGAACGACGGCCCGAAGCCGATGGTGAGGGTCAGCCGCGAGGGCTTCAGCCCCAGCGCCTCACCGGTGTCGTCCGGCGGTGCCTCGGCGAGCCCGCCGTAGGCCCCGTCCCCGACCGCGTGCCCACCGGTCATCCGGCGGGCGGCGGCCGTCCAGTCCTTCAGCATCTGTACGAACTCGGCGCGGTCGTCGGTCTTCACGTCGAACGCGGCGAAGTGCAGCCGGTCCTGCACGGGCGTGGCGATGCCGGCCTGGTGGGCGCCGTGGAAGGCGACCGCGGCACCGGTGTCGGCACCGGCCGGATCGACGTCGTCACCGGTACGGGTCATCGCCACCGCGCCACCGGCCGCGACGGCACCGAGCGCGAGCCCGGCACCGCCCCAGCCGATGAGCGAACGGCGGGAGGGGGAGTCCGATTTCGGGGTCTCGGTCATGGCCACGCCTACTTCACGACAGCGGCGGCGAGCTTGGACAGCGGCTCCGCGAGGGCGTTGACCGCGTCCGACAGCTCCTTGCGCTGGTCCTTGGTGACCTTGTCGTACGACACGAAGCCGTCCGAGGTCGTGGTCGAGCGGTACTTGTCCAGCAGCGTGTTCAACGCGCCGAACTGCTTGTCCAGTTCGGTGGTCAGGGCGGCGTCGTTCTTCTGCGCGACCGGCTTCAGCAGCTCGTACGCCTTCTGCGCGCCCTCGACGTTGCCCTTGAAGTCGCTCAGGTCGGTGTGCGAGTAGCGGTCCTCCTCACCGGTGACCTTGCCGGTGGCGACCTCGTCGAGGAGTTCCTTCGCGCCGTTGGCCATGGAGGTCGGGGTGATCTCGGCCTTGCCGACGCGCTTCTGCCAGTCCTTCAGGTCGGTGACCAACTGGTCGGCGAGGGCCTTCTGTTCGGCGCCGGTCTTCTTGTCGACCCACAGCGCCTTCTCCAGCGCGTGCCACCCGGTCCACTTCTGGCCCTTCTCCAGGTCGTTGACGCGGGTGTCGGTCTTGGGGTCGATGTCCCCGAACGACTCGGCGATCGGCTCGGTGGCCTCCCAGCCGTAACGGGAGGGCGCGTAGGCCTTCTTGGCGGCTTCGAGGTTCCCGGCCTTGATGGCGTCGGCGAAGGTCTCCACCTTCGGGATCGTCGCGTCGGCCTGCTCCTGCGCGTACTCGCGGTAGGCGGCGACGGCAGCGTCCAGCTTCGGGTCCCGCTTGGTGGCCGAGCCACCGGTGACGGTGAGCTTCTGCCGCACACCGTGCCCCTTCATGCCCGGGCGGCAGGCGATCTCGTACGACCCCGCCTTCACCTCGGCGGTCAGCGTGTACTTGGTGCCGGGCCCGATGTTCTCCTTCTCGGAGACGATCCGGTCGTCCGGGAAGAGGATCTCGACCTCGGTGGCCTTGGAGCCGGTGTTCTCTATCTTCAGCGTGACCTGTCCGGCCGGGACCGAGGTGGCGGAGGTCGTGCACTTGGAGTCGGCCGCGGTCACCTGGATCGCGTCCCCGTCCTTGGCGTCGCTCTTCGCGGTGCACGCCGTGACGGCGGTCAGTGCGGCCGCGGCGGCTACGGCGGTGGCGACGGGAAGTCGGACGGCACGCATGCAGGCTCCAAGCGAGAGGGTGTGACGGGTGATCCGCGAGTCGGTGTGGTGAGGCTGCCCTAACTTACCTGAGGCTTACCTCAGTCCTACCCGTCCGGTCCGGCATTCACCGGCTACAGAAAAATCACAGACACGGCTTGATCTCGATGGCGAAAAACGCATGCCAAGGAAAGGTCAAGGGTTGGTCAAGCAACGACACGGGCCGGCCGAGAAATCCGGCCCGGCGTCAAAGGGGCGCGGGGAACTGCGCGACCGGCCACGCGCGACCCGCACTCCCCGGCGCACACCCTGCCGCAGCCATTCGGCCCGTCCCCGGTGAAGCCCCGGACGGGGATGAACTCGCCGCCCGTGCGGTGTTTGAATGCCCCCGTGACTGACTACGACGTACTGCGTGTCTTCTGCGGACCCAGCGGCGGATACGGCAACGAACTCGGCGTCGTCCGCGAGGGTTCCGTCCTGCCGGACCCGGACGAGCGGCAGGTGTTCGCCGGGAAACTCGGCTTCAGCGAGACCGTGTTCGTCGACGACCCCGAGCGCGGAGTCATCGACATCTACACGCCGACCACCCGCCTGCCCTTCGCCGGCCACCCCTGCGTGGGCACGGCCTGGCTCCTGGACGTACCCGAACTGGTCACCCCCGCGGGCATTGTGGGCGCCCGCCTCGACGGTGAGTTCAGCTGGATCGAGGCCCTCCCGGAGTGGGCCCCGCCCCGCACCCTCCGCCAGTACGCCACCGCCCGCGAGGTCGACGCCCTCCCCGTGCCCCCGCCCGGCGAGTGGATCTACGCCTGGGCCTGGGAGGACGAGGCGGCGGGCCGTGTCCGTGCCCGTGCCTTCCCCGGCCGGGACGACGGCATCCACGAGGACGAGGCGACGGGCGCGGCGGCACTGCTGCTGACTGACCGGTTGGGCAGGGCTCTCAACATCACGCAGGGGGCCGGGTCCCAACTCCTCACGGCGCCGCAGCCCGGGGGCTGGGTGGAGGTCGGCGGCCGGGTGTTCCTGGAACGCTGACCCCTTCGGCACCGGTGGGCGGGCGGTCACGCGGAGAGCGGGAACTCCTCGCCCAGGGCACGGAAGACCCCGGTGTTCAACGCGAACGCCCGCTTGCACTCGGCCACGACCCGCTGCTTCTCCAGGTCGTCGACCCGCACCCCGTCCAGCAGCTCCCGATACCCCCGCTTGAACGCCGCCGGGTTCCCGATCCCCTCGAACACGTAGAACCGCACCCCGTCCCCCTTACGGGAGAACCCCCAGGTCCGCTCCGCCTTGTCCCGGATGATCTGCCCGCCGGAGAGATCCCCGAGGTAACGGGTGTAGTGGTGGGCGATGTACCCGGCGGGCCACTCCTCGGCGCACTCCCGCACCCGCTGCGCGTAGGCCCGGGTCGCAGGCAGCGCGGTCAGCCCGGACCGCCAGTCCGCACCCCGCAGATGCGCGAGGTCCCGCTCCAGCGCGGGCAGCCGGAACAACTCGGGCCGTATGAACGCCCCGGCCACCGGATCCGCCGCCAGCCGCCCGGCTCCGGCCTCCAACGCCTCGTAGACGAACCACAGTTGCTCGGTGTACCGGGCGTACGCGTCCACGCCCAGCCGCCCGCCGAGCAGATCGCTCATGAAGGTGGAGGTCTCGGCCTCCATGTGCTGTTCGTGGGACGCGGTGCGGATGACTGTCGAGAAGGAGTCCATGAGCCCTATCCTCTTAGGTAAGCCTTACCTAAGTCAACAGGTTGCCGACACCCTGTCGGTAAAAGCGTACAAGAAGAGACCCGTCCTCGGCGGAGTCGGCCGAGAACGGGTCCCGGGGGCGGTGCTACGGCAGGGTGAGGACCTCCGCCCCCGTCTCCGTCACCACCAGCGTGTGCTCGAACTGGGCCGTCCGCTTCCGGTCCTTCGTGACGACCGTCCACCCGTCGTCCCACATGTCGTACTCGTACGTCCCCAGCGTCAGCATCGGCTCGATCGTGAACGTCATGCCGGGCTGGATGACCGTCGTCGCGTGCGGGCTGTCGTAGTGCGGGACGATCAGGCCGGAGTGGAACGACGAGTTGATGCCGTGGCCGGTGAAGTCCCGGACCACGCCGTAGCCGAAGCGCTTGGCGTACGACTCGATGACCCGGCCGATGATGTTGATCTGCCGGCCCGGCTTGACCGCTTTGATCGCCCGGTCCAGGGACTCGCGGGTGCGCTCGACCAGCAGCCGGGACTCCTCGTCGACGTCACCGACCAGGTAGGTCGCGTTGTTGTCGCCGTGCACGCCGCCGATGTACGCCGTCACGTCGAGGTTGATGATGTCGCCGTCGCGCAGCACCGTGGAGTCCGGGATGCCGTGGCAGATCACCTCGTTGAGCGAGGTGCACAGGGACTTGGGGAAGCCGCGGTAGCCGAGGGTGGAGGGGTAGGCGCCGTGGTCGCACATGTACTCGTGCGCGACCTTGTCGATCTCGTCCGTGGTCACACCCGGCGAGATGATCTTCGCGGCCTCCGCCATCGCCCGCGCGGCGATCCGCCCGGCGACGCGCATCGCCTCGATCGTCTCGGGGGTCTGCACCTCCGGCCCGGTGTACGGGGTCGGCGCGGGCTTGCCGACGTACTCGGGGCGACGGATGTTTCCGGGCACGGGACGGGTGGGGGAGAGTTCCCCTGGTACGAGCAGCGACTGGCCAGACATGCCAGCGAGTCTAACCAGCGGACATGGGGGAACATGGCCGTAGGGAAAGGAGCCCTTGATGGCCCTGTTCAAGAAGCGCACGGCCGGGAAGCCCGGCGAGTGGTACTACTGCCTCGAACACAAGAAGGTCGAGGAGGGGCCGGACTGCCCCGCCAAGGACCGGTTCGGGCCGTACGCCACCCGCGCCGAGGCCGAACACGCGATGGAGACGGCCCGCGAGCGCAACCTGGAGTGGGAGAACGACCCCAAGTGGCATGACGCGACCAAGGGCACGGACGACGACTGACCGGTGGCTCGCGCCGGGGCCGGTGTCGCGGGTGGGTGGTCCTGTCGCGTGCGGAGTGCGGGTGGGTGGGGGCTGGTCGCGCAGTTCCCCGCGCCCCTTGGGGGTTGAGCCTGGCCGGTGTCGTTCGATCAGGCACTGCTGTGACCGGCGTCGGCCGGGGCTGTGGGAGGCGCGGGATTCGGCTCCGTTCTCGCCGTCCGCCGCGCCTTCAGTCGTAGCGCGTGTTCGTCCGTGCGCGCGTCGTACGACATCAGCTTCGGGAGGCCCGCGGCCAGCAGGCCCACCGCGCCCACGCACATCAGGCCGCCCGCCCACACCGAGGTCCGCACCCCGGACAGGGCGGCCATGCCACCGGATCTGACCTGGCCCAACTGCGGGCCCACCGAGTAGGACAGCAGCTCGATCCCGGCGAGCCGGCCGCGCAGATCGTCCGGGATCGTCTGGTTCCACATCACCCCGCGGAAGATCCCGCTGACCATGTCGCAGCCGCCCGCGACGGTGAGGAACAGCAGCACCAGCCACACATTGCCGACCGCGCCCGCGCAGGCGATCGCCCCGCCCCACAGCGCCGCCGCCAGCACCACCATCCGCCCGTGCCGGTGAATCCGCGAGGTCCAGCCGCTGGTCAGGCTCACCACCAGCGCACCGGCCGGGACCGTCGAGTACATCAGCCCCAGCGCCCAGGGCGCGTGCAGATCGTCCGCGAGGAACGGCAGCACCGCGAGCGGCATCGCGAAGAACATCGCCGCGAGGTCGATCGCGTACGTCCCGAGGAGTTCCTTGCGGCTCCACGCGTACCGGGCGCCCTCGGCGATCGACCGGAGCGACGGCTTCCGCGCCTCGTGCGCGCCGGGGGACGCGGCGATACGGACGATCAGGGCCACGGAGATCGCGTACGTCACCGTGTCCGCCGCGAACGCGTACGGCAGCCCCGCGTACGCCACGACCACCCCCGCCACCGCCGGTCCCGTGACCCCGCCGACCGTCCAGCGCAGCGAGTTGAGCGCGGAGGCGGCCGTCATGTGCTCGTGCGCCACGATCCGCGGCCACAGCGAGTCCAGCGCGGGCCGCTGGATCGCGCCGAGGACGGAGGTCAGGGCGGCGATCACGTAGAGCGGCCACACGGCGGGCCGCGGCAACAGCGAGTTGAACAACAGCGCCCCGCACAGCACCCCGAGCCCCACCTCGGTCCACACGATCAGCTTCCGCTTGTCCCACGCGTCGGCGAGCGCCCCGCCGTAGAGCCCGAACACGATGAGCGGCACGAGCTCCACGGCCCCGACCGCGCCCACCGCCGCCGCGGAGCCCGTGAGTTCCTTGATCTGCACCGGCACCGCGACGAACGTCAGGAAACTCCCGAAGGTGGAGATCAACCCGGCGAGCCAGAGCCTGCGGAAGTCGGCGGAGGCGTGCCAGGGGGAGAGGTCGGGGAGGAGGGCGCGGAGACGGGTCGGCGGTGGGGACGCGGGGGTGGGGGAGTCGGCGGTCACAACGGGCCACGATCACGTGGCGGCGGGGGTGTGGCAACCGCTTTTCCGTCCACCTCGCCACGGCCCGGGACGGGTGGGGCCGATGGGAAGGCCGCCGCTCACCAGGGCGCGGGCGGCGGTGCCGTCAAGTGGTCCGTCAGGCGGGACAGCCGGTCGCGGAACCGGCGGCGCCCCCGTGTCACCGGCAGCACGTTCTCCCCGGCCGCCGCGCTCACCAGGTGCTGCACGGTGTCCAGGTCCAGGTCCGTGCCCGGGGGTACGGGGAGCGACTCGTGGGCCAGGGAGGCGAGTTCGCGGTTCCCGGAGCCGAGGGAGAGGACGGTCGCCCCGGCCAGGCGGGCGTCGTGGACCCGTTCCAGGAGCGGGTCGCCCGGCCCCTCCGGTGACACCACCAGCAGCGTCTCACCACGCCTGGCCGCCTCGATCCGGCCGAGCCCGACGGCCAGGTGCGCCGGGTCGGAAGGACGCGCGTCATGCCGTACGAGAGTCGGTGCCAGCTCGGGCGTACCCGACCACGCGGCCTCGTCCACGAGGTGCGCCGCGAGATGCCACGGCTCGTAGCCGGGCGTCCCCACCAGCAGCAGCCCGCCCCCGTGCGACACCACCGACCCGCGCAACAGCCCCGCGAACCGCCGCGTGGCCCCCAACCACTCGGTCCCGGCGAGCACTTCACGCAACAGCGCTACCCGTACGGCATCCATGTCCGCGCATCCTGCCCCAACCGGCCGTTCGTGACGTGGAGTTCACCACGAATTCGCCCAACTTGGGGAAGGTGCGGGCTCATAGGCCACACAAGGAGCCAACAGTCACACAAGGAGTCAACCCATGACAGAAGTATCCGTCCCCTTCGTCGCGGGCCAGGGAGGTCACGCCAGCTACCGCATCCCGGCGGTCGTGGTGACCGCCGCCGGCACCCTCCTCGCGTTCTGCGAGGGCCGGGTCGACTCCGCGAGCGACCACGGCCACATCGAGATCGTCCTGCGGCGCTCCACGGACGGCGGCCGTACCTGGGGACCGCTCACCGCCGCCGCCACCAACGGCGTCCACCTCGCGGGCAACCCCGCCCCCGTCGTCCTGGACACCGGCCGCATCCTCCTCGTCTACGTCCGCGCGACCGCGACCTCCACCGAGGACGCCATCCTGCGCGGCCAGGTGAAACCGGCCGACGGACGCCGGATCTGGGTGCGCCACAGCGACGACGACGGTGTCACCTGGTCGAGCTCGAAGGAGATCACCGACCAGGTGAAGAAGCCCGAGTGGCGCTGGTACGCCACCACGCCGGGACACGCGATCCAGCTGAGCACCGGCCGGGTGGTCGTCGCCGCCAACCACACGACCCCGCCGACCGGGACGGACGTGGGGAACGAGCCGAAGTACAACAGCGGCCACTGCCTGCTCAGCGACGACCGGGGCGAGACCTGGTCGATCGGCTACGTCGACGAGAACCCGGACGGCTACGTCAACTGCAACGAGACCACCGCCGCCGAACTCCCGGACGGGCGCGTCTACTTCAACACCCGCAACGACGCGACCGCCCCCGGCCACCGCGCCGACGCGTACTCGGCCGACGGCGGCACCACCCTGGTCAAGCCCTTCCGCCCGCAGGCCGGCCTCACCGCCCCCGTCTGCGAGGCCAGCGTCCTCCAACTCCGCGACCCCGACGTGCTGTTGTACTCCGGCCCCGGTGACCCGGCCGCCCGCGCCCTGATGACCCTGCGCGCCTCCACGGACGCCGGCACCACCTGGCGCCCCGTACACACCGTCGACGGACTGCCCGCCGCCTATTCCGACCTCGTCCGGATCGACGACGACACGGTCGGACTCCTCTACGAGACCGGCGACTTCGGACCGTACGAGACGATCACCTTTCGGCGGGTGCCCGTGACCGACCTCACCTGAGCCGGTGCGGGTGCCGGGGCGGACGTAAAGTCGGCCCATGACCTCTACCGACAGTGCTGCACAGACCCCCGCGACGCCCTCCGGGACCGCTCCCGCGAAGGCCCCCGCCAAGGACCCGTGGGACCTCCCCGACGTCTCCGGACTGGTCGTCGGCGTGCTCGGCGGGACCGGGCCGCAGGGCAAGGGCCTCGCCTACCGGCTCGCCAAGGCCGGCCAGAAGGTGATCATCGGTTCCCGCGCCGCCGACCGCGCGCAGGCCGCCGCCGAGGAGCTCGGCCACGGGGTCGAGGGCGCCGACAACGCCGAGACCGCGCGCCGCAGCGACGTCGTGATCGTCGCGGTGCCCTGGGAAGGCCACGGCAAGACTCTGGAGTCGCTGCGCGAGGAACTGGCCAGCAAGCTCGTCGTCGACTGCGTCAACCCGCTCGGCTTCGACAAGAAGGGCGCGTACGCGCTGAAGCCGGAGGAGGGCAGCGCCGCCGAGCAGGCCGCCGCCCTGCTGCCCGACTCGCGGGTCGCCGCCGCCTTCCACCACCTGTCGGCGGTGCTGCTCATGGACACCGGGATCGCCGAGATCGACACGGACGTGATGGTGCTGGGCGAGGAGCGCGCGGACGTCGAGATCGTGCAGGCGCTGGCCGGCCGTATCCCCGGCATGCGCGGTGTCTTCGCCGGACGGCTGCGCAACGCCCACCAGGTGGAGTCCCTGGTCGCGAACCTGATCTCCGTCAACCGCCGCTACAAGGCCCACGCGGGACTGCGCGTCACGGACATCTGAGAGGTGGGGGACACTGGTGGCGACCGACCAGCAGTGTCCCCTTTGTTCTGACAGGAGCCGATCCCATGCCCCGCCTCGCCGTCTACGCCCTCGTCGTCTGTCTGCTCGCCGTGGCGGCGGCGGTCGTGTCCTTCGTGGAGGGCAGCTGGATCGGGATCGTGTGGGTCCTGCTCGCGGGCCTCTCGTCCAACATGTGCTGGTACTACCTGAAGCGCGGCAGGTCCGTCACCGGCTGATCGAGCAGAACTCGTTGCTGCCCTGCCAGAAGCGGTACAGGTTCTGACCGCAGTAGGTCTCGAAGTCGCTGATGCCGAGGCCGCGCAGGATCGCGTCGATCACGTCGAAGAAGTACGTGTTGACCGACGGCACCCACAGCAGCGCGAACACGAACAGCAGGCCGAACGGCGCGAACGGCTCCACCTGCCGCTTGATGTTGTACGACAGCCAGGGCTCGATCACGCCGTAGCCGTCGAGGCCCGGCACCGGCAGGAAGTTCAGCAGCGCGGCGGTGACCTGGAGCAGTGCGAGGAACGCCAGCGCGAACCGGAAGTCCCGCGGCACCCCGTCCAGCGAGTGCAGCCAGAACGGTGCGGTGCAGACGGCCGCGAACAGCACGTTCGTCAGCGGGCCGGCCGCCGAGATCAGGCTGTGCTTCCACCGGCCCCGGATACGGCCCCGCTCGATGAACACCGCGCCGCCGGGGAGGCCGATGCCGCCCATGATGACGAAGATCACCGGGAGCACGATGCTGAGCAGCGCGTGCGTGTACTTCAGCGGGTTGAGGGTGAGGTAGCCCTTCTCGCCGACCGAGATGTCACCGCTGTGCAGGGCGGTGCGGGCGTGCGCGTACTCGTGCAGGCACAGGGAGACGATCCAGGCCGCCGTCACGAACAGGAACACGGCGACGCCCGGATGCTCGGCGAACCCGGTCCAGGTGGCCCAGCCGGTCACCGCCGTGACGGCCAGGATCCCGACGAAGACGGGACTGATCCGCCGGTCGCTGGGGCGGGTGGTGGTGGCGGTCATGGGTGGGTGGGCTCCCTGCTGGGTCGGTGGACGCGAAGCCCGACGGTACCGGGCCCAGGGGGAAAACGTCTCGCGAGCGGCAGTCGGTTCCGGAGAAGGTGGACCCATGGGAACCCGGCATGCCTTCCACGACTCCGCCGGACAGCGGGGACCCAACGGCGCCCGGCCCTATGCCGACCCCGACCCCTACCTCGACTTCGACCTCGCCCGGCCCTGTGCCGACTCCGACTTCGACCTCGCCCGGCCCTGTGCCGACTCCGACTTCGACCTCGCCCGGCCCTGTGCCGACTCCGACTTCGACCTCGCCCGGCCCTATGCCGGTCCCGACCCCGACCCCGCCCGGCCCTATGCCGGTCCCGACCCCGACCCCGACTGGCCCCCTGCTGACTCCGACTTCGACCCCGACCGGCCCCCTGCCGACCCCGACTCCGACCCCGCGCCTGACACCCCTCCGGGTCCCACCCCGAGCCCGGGGCCGCTTCCGGCGTCGGCAGGCAGTTCCGCCGTGCCCGCCGCCGTCCCGTCCCGGTGACCGCCTCCGCCGCCTTCGGACACAGCCCGCGCCGTGCCGACCCAACCCCGTGACCGCCTCCGTCGCCAGCAGAGACAATGGACCCCGTGCGCTATCGCATCCTCGGCACCACCCAGGCACTCCGCCCCGACGGTTCGGCCGTCCCGGTCGGCGGCGCGCGGTTGCGTGCCCTGCTCACCGTGCTCGCCCTGCGGCCCGGCAAGGCCGTACCCGCGAGCCTGCTGGTGGACGAGGTGTGGGCCGGCGACCCGCCCGCCGACGCGACCGGCGCGCTCCAGGCGCTGGTGGGCAGGCTGCGCCGGACGCTCGGCGCCGACGCGATCACCTCGGTGGAGAGCGGATACCGGCTCGCCGCCGCCCCCGACGACATCGACCTGCACCGTTTCGAGCGGCTGACGGGAGAGGGGCTGCGGGCGCTGGCCGACGGCAACCCCGCGAAGGCGGCCGAGGTCCTGGACGACGCGCTGGCCCTGTGGCACGGCCCGGCCCTGGCCGACCTCCCCGACCGCACCGCGGAGGCGGCCCGCCGGGAGGCCCGCCACCTGGACGCCCGCCGCGCCCGCCTCGCCGCCGCGCTGGCCCTCGGCGAGGCGGACACCGCCCTGCCCGAACTGACCGCCCTCTGCGACACCCACCCGCTCGACGAACCCCTCCAGGCGCTGCGCCTGCGAGCCCTCCGCGCGACGGGCCGCACGGCGCAGGCCCTGGCCGCCTACGAGGACGTACGCCGGCTGCTCGCCGACCGCCTGGGCTCCGACCCGGGCCCTGAACTGCGGGCGCTGCACGGGGAGTTGCTCAACCCGGAGGACCCCGAGCCCACCACCGGCCTCGACGACCGCGGACCCGACGGCCCAACCCCCGTCGACCGCACCCCTGCCACCCCCCTCCCCGGCAACCTCCGCGCCCGCCTGACCTCCTTCGTCGGCCGCGAAGCCGACATCGGTGTCATCCGGAACGACCTCGCCGCCGCCCGCCTGGTGACCCTGCTCGGACCCGGGGGCGCCGGAAAGACGCGGCTGTCGCAGGAGGCCGCCGAGGGCATGCGGGACGCCGCGCGGGACGGGGTGTGGCTGGCCGAACTCGCCCCCGTGGACGACCCCGAGGCCGTACCGGAAGCCGTGCTCACCGCCGTCGGCGCGCGCGAGACCGTGATGTACGGCGCCGGTGCCGAGGCGATCAGGGCCGCCGGGGGCGAGCGGCACGACGACCCCGTCGAGCGGCTCGCCGAGCACTGCGGCCGACGCAGGATGCTGCTGATCCTCGACAACTGCGAACACGTCGTGGACGCCGCCGCCCGCCTCGTGGAAACCCTGCTGGAGCACTGCCCCGGCCTCACCGTCCTCGCCACCAGCCGCGAACCCCTGGGCGTCCCGGGCGAGTTGCTGCGCCCGGTGGAGCCGCTGCCGGACCCCGTCGCGCTCCGGCTGCTCGCCGACCGGGGTGCCGCCGCCCGGCCGGGGTTCAGGGTCGAGGACGACCCCGAGGCCTGCGCGGAGATCTGCCGCCGGCTCGACGGACTGCCCCTCGCCATCGAGCTCGCGGCGGCCCGGCTCAGGATGCTGACGCCACGTCAGATAGCCAACCGCCTCGACGACCGCTTCCGCCTCCTCACCTCCGGCAGCCGCACCCTCCTGCCCCGCCAGCAGACCCTGCGCGCCGTCGTCGACTGGTCCTGGGACCTGCTCGACGCGGACGAACGGGACGTCCTGAGCACCCTGTCCGTCTTCGCCGGCGGCTGCGAACTCGCCGCCGCCGAGGCTGTCTGCGGCCCCGTCGCGTTCGAGACGCTCGGCTCCCTCGTCGACAAGTCCCTTGTGGTGGCGGCCCCTTCGGGCGACGGCGAGATGCGCTACCGGCTCCTGGAGACCGTCGCCGAGTACGCGGCCGAACGCCTCGACGAAGCCGGGCTGCGCCCCCGCGCCGAGCGCGCCCACCTGACGTACTACCGCGAACTCGCCCGCACCACCGACCCGTTGCTGCGCGGCCCCGGCCAACTCGCCGCCGTGGAACGGCTGGAGCGCGAGTACGAGAACCTTCGCACCGCCCTGCGGCACGCCGTCGCCGAACGCGACGAGCAGGAGGCGATCTGCCTCGTCCTCTCGCTGGTCTGGTACTGGCAGATGCGCGACGTCCGCATCGAGGCCCGCAACTGGTGCGTCGAGGTGATGGCGCTCGGCCCCGACCCCTTCGCCGCCCCCGTGCGCCGCGCCGCCCCCGTCTGGCAGCGCTGCACCGACGTCCCGCCGCCGCTCACCGGCGAACTCCTCGACGAGGCCCGCCGGGGTGTCCACCTCGCCCATCTCGGCTGGATGGACACGGAGTTGGAGGCATGGGAGGCCCCGGAGGCCAAGGAGAAACTGCGCCTGATCACCGAGGTCTACGAACCCGGCTTCCCGCAGACCTGCCGTACCCCCGGCATGCTCTGGTTCTACGCCGTGCTGATGTCCGGCAGTGTCGAGCGGCTGCCCGGCATCCTCGAGGCCGGAGTCCGCACCTGCCGTGCCACCCCGGGCATGGAGTGGGAGCTGGCCACCACCCTCCAGATGCGCGCCAACATGCTCGCCAACCGCAGCGACTGGGCGGGGGACGCGGCCCGTGACGCGGACGAGTCGCTGGAGATCTTCCGCCGCCTCGGCGACGCCTGGGGCACCGCCGAGGCGCTCTCCGCCCGCGCCGAGGCCCGCGAGCGCGTCGGCGAGTTCCAGTTCGCCGCCGCCGACTACGAGGCCGCGATCGAGCACGCCGAACGGCTCGGCGCGCATGGTCAGACCGCCGTCCTAGGCGCCCGGCTCGGCAGCGCGCTCATCGAGGGCGGCGAGGTGGAGCGGGGCGAGCGCATCCTGCTCGACGTGATCGGGCAGCAGGCGTACCGGACGGGCAACGAGGCGATGCCCGCCGCCCGGATGTTCCTCGCGGGCCACTTCGGCCTGACCGGCCGGCCCGCCGAGGCGCGTGAGCAACTGCGCCTGCTGCGCGAGCAGTTCTCCATCTCGCACTTCGTCGTCTTCGACGCGTACATCCTCGGCCTGGAAGCCTGGCTCGCGACGGTCCAGGGCGACTACGACCTCGCCCTGGACAGGATCCAGCAGGCGCTGCGCCACGCGGGGGACCCGCTGTCCGAGGCCATCGCCCCGCATATGACCCCGCTGTACCTGGGGGTCGCCGCGCTGGCCCTCGCCGAGGTCGACGGCGGCGCCCTGGCCGGCGACGGCGTCCGCTGCCTCGTCACGGCACGCGCACTGCTGCCGCCCGGGCACCACCGGACGGCCGTGGAACGCGAGGTCTACTGCGCGGCCGAGCGGCACCTGCGCGCCGCGCTCGGCGACGAGACCTACGACCGGTACGCGGCCGAACACGCCGAGAGCGGCGGCCTCTCCGTGCGGGAGGCCACCGCTCTGGTGCGACGCTGACGCGTACCGGCGGGACGCCACTGGTGAACGTGCCGGTCCGGCCCGGTCAGGTCTTGGTGCGGAACTTGTGGATCGAGATCGGTGCCATCACCGCGGTGAGCCCCACCGACCAGGCGAGGGTCAGCAGTGCGCCGTGGGCGACCGGGCCGCCCACCATCAGCCCGCGGGCCGCGTCCGCCAGGGCGGAGAGCGGGTTGTACTCGGTGAAGTTCTGGAGCCAGCCCGGCATCGACTGCGTCGGCGCGAAGATCGACGAGCCGAACTGCAACGGCATCAGCACCAGGAAGCCCATGGCCTGCACGGACTGCGCGCTCTTCATGGTCACGCCGAGGGTGAGGAACACCCACATCAGGGCCGAGCCGAACACCGCGGACAGCCCGATCGCGGCGAACATGCCGAGCCAGTGGTGGATGTGGAAGCCGACGAGGACACCGACGACCATCAGCACCGCGGACGCGACGAGCATGCGCATCATCTCGACCACGATCTTCGCGATCAGCACGGAGGCACGCCCGATGGGCAGCGACCGGAACCGGTCCATGACCCCGGTGTGGAAGTCGGTGTTGAAGCCGGTGCCCACCCCCTGGGCCATGTTCATGCCCATCATGGCGAGCAGTCCGGGCACGACGTACTGCACGTACGCCTCCTGGCCGCCGCCCAGCGACTGCCCGATCGAGCCGCCGAAGACGTACACGAACAGCAGGGTGAAGATGACCGGGAACAGGATGGCGTCGAACATCGACTCCGGGTCCTGCCGGATCCACAGCAGGTTGCGGCGGATCAGCGCGCCGGTGTGGCGCAGATGGTTGCGCAGCGGGATACGGGGATCCGCCGCGGCACCGGCGGAATTCACGGCGACGGCGCTCATACGGCGACCTCCTCGCGGTCTCGGGTGGGCACGGTGTCCTGCGGGGCACTGGCGCGGTGGCCGGTGAGGGAGAGGAACACCTCGTCCAGGCTGGGCAGTTCGGTGGTGATGGAGGCGATGGTGATGCCACGGGCGCTCACCGCGCCCACCACGGCGGTCAGTTGCTCGTCACTGAGGATCGGCACCAGCACGGTCCCGCTCTCCACGTCGACGGTGACGGTGGCCAGGCCGGTGATCCCCAGCTCGTCCAACGCCCGCGCGAGCGGCCGCAGTTGCAGCGGATCGGTGGGCCGGATACGCAGCGCGCGCCCCCCGACCCTGGCCTTCAGATCGTCAATGGCGCCCTGCGCCACGACCTTGCCGTGATCGACGACGGTCAACTCGGAGGCGAGTGCCTCGGCTTCCTCCATGTACTGGGTGGTGAGCAGCACGGTCACGCCGCCGCCGACCATGGACTTCACCTCGGTCCACACCTCGTTGCGGGTGCGGGGGTCGAGACCGGTGGTCGGCTCGTCGAGGAACAGCACCTGCGGGTGCCCGATCATCGAGGCGGCCAGGTCGAGCCGCCGCCGCATACCGCCGGAGTAGGTGCTCGCCGGCCGCCTGGCCGCGTCCGTCAGCGAGAACCGCTCCAGCAGTTCGTCGGCGCGGGCCCGGGAATCCTTGCGGGACAGGTCGAGCAGCCGCCCGATCATGTACAGGTTCTCCCAGCCCGGGAGCTTCTCGTCGACGGAGGCGTACTGGCCGGTGAGGCCTATCACCCGGCGCAGCTGGCGGGGCTGGCGCAGGACGTCGTAGCCGGCGACGGTTGCCTCGCCGGAGGTCGGGGCGAGCAGCGTGGACAGGATGCGTACGAGGGTGGTCTTGCCGGCACCGTTCGGCCCGAGCACACCCATCACGGTGCCCTCCCGGACGTCCAGGTCGACGCCGTCCAGCGCCTTGGTCTCGCCGTAGTGCTTGACCAGCCCCCGCACGGACACCGCCGTGCCGCCGGATTTCTTGTCGATTCGCGTCATGGGGATGACAGTGCCAGGGCCCGCCGACAAACCACCGACATCCCACCGACAGCCCCCTACACATGACCGACGCTGCCCCCGAGGTCCCTGGGGGCGCCGCCCCCGGACCCCCGGCCTGTGCCCACCTACCACCCGTCTCGGTTGGCCAGGCGGTGCGCCGACACCCAGCCCGTCCGGCGTTTGAGGACGAGGCCCCTTCAGGGCCGACGGGGGTCTGGGGGCGGAGCCCCAGGGGTGCGCGACCGACGGCACATGGGCAGCCCCGCCGACGGGGGAAGATCGGCGGGGCTGCATGGTGCCGCAATGGCTCACATGGGGCAGACCGGTCAGTGCACCGAGTGCTCCTCGGCGGGGAACGTCCCGCCCACGACATCCTCCGCGAACGCCTTCGCCGCGTTGCCCATGACCGCGCGCAGATCGGCGTACTGCTTCACGAACTTCGGCATCTTCCCGCCGGTCAGCCCCAGCATGTCGGTCCACACCAACACCTGCGCGTCCGTCTCGACCCCGGCCCCGATCCCGACGGTGGGAATGTGCAGCACCCGGGTCACCTCGGCCGCCAACTCGGCCGGAACCAGCTCCAGTACGACCGCGAACGCTCCCGCGTCCTGCACGGACTTCGCGTCCCGCAGCAGCTGCTGGGCCGCCTCCTCGCCCCGCCCCTGCACCCGGTACCCCATCGCGTTCACGGACTGCGGGGTGAGCCCGATGTGCGCCATCACCGGAATCCCGGACTCGACGAGCAGCCGGATCTGTTCGTGCGACCGCTCACCGCCCTCCAGCTTCACGGCGCCCACGCCCGCCTCCTTCACCAGCCGGGTCGCCGAGCGCAGCGCCTGCACCGGGCCCTCCTGGTAGGAGCCGAACGGCAGGTCGGCGACGATCAGGGCGCGGCTCGTGCCCCGTACGACGGCGGCGGACAGCATGGCCATCTCGTCGAGGGTGACGGGCACGGTCGACTCGTATCCGAGGTGGCAGTTGCCCGCCGAGTCCCCGACGAGCATGACCGGGATACCGGCCTCGTCGAAGACGGACGCGGTCATCGCGTCGTAGGCGGTGAGCATGGGCCACTTCTCGCCGCGCTCCTTGGCGAGACCGATGTCGCGGACGGTGATGCGGCGTGTGCCCTTGCCTCCGTACAGCGTCTTGCTGCCGTCGGAGGAGCTGTTCCTGCCAGCCTGGGCAGCTGAAAGCTGCGTCATTGCAACGGCTCCTTCAGTCATCTCGAGGCGCCCTCACGGCGTCCCCGGATCTCCTCCATGGTGGCACCTCGTGCCACGGAGGGCCAGAGGGACCCCCGTAGCCCCCGTCACGTCCCGGCCGGTACGTAAGGCCTGAGTAAAATATTTACGATACGGCACCGTCCCGTATCGTAAATCCCCTGCCGCTCCCTAGTCTGGACCGCATGACCACTCCACCCGTCCCTGGCACCCGGATACCCGAAGCGGTGCACCGCCGCCGCTGGGCGATCCTCGGCGTGCTGATGCTGAGCCTGCTCATCGTGGTGCTCGACAACTCGATCCTCAACGTCGCCATCAAGACCATCTCCACCCCGGCCCCGACCGGCCTGGGCGCGACACAGAGCGAGCTGGAGTGGGCGATCAACGCCTACACCCTCGTCTTCGCGGGCCTGCTGTTCACCGCGGGCCTCCTCGGCGACCGGATCGGCCGCAAGAAGGTCCTGCTCGGCGGTCTCCTCGTGTTCGGCATCGGCTCCGCGCTCGCCGCCGAGTCCGGCTCGCCCGGCCAGCTCATCGGCTACCGCGCCCTGATGGCGCTCGGCGCCGCCTTCGTGATGCCCGCCACCCTCGCCGTCCTGATGAATGTCTTCGAGCGCGACGAGCAGCCCAAGGCCATCGGCATCTGGGCCGGCGGCGTCGGCCTTGCCATCGCGATCGGCCCGATCACCGGTGGCGTGCTCCTCGACCACTTCTGGTGGGGCTCGGTCTTCCTGATCAACGTGCCCATCGTGCTGGTCGCCCTGGCCCTGATGATCTGGCTGGTCCCCGACTCCCGCGACCCCAAGCCCGGCCGCCTCGACCCGGTCGGCGTCATCCTGTCCGTCGTCGGCCTCGTCCTGCTGGTCTACGGCATCATCGAGGGCGGCGAGCTGGCCGACTTCACGGCGCCCAAGGTGCTCTCGACGATCATCGCCGGTGTCGTCGTGCTCGCCGGGTTCGTGTGGTTCGAGAAGCGCAGCGACCACCCGTCGATCGACGTCACGTACTTCAAGAACAAGGTGTTCTCGGCCGCGATCGCCGCCATCGCCCTGGTCTTCTTCGCGCTGATGGGCGTGACCTTCTTCTCGGTCTTCTACACCCAGAGCGTGCGCGGCTACTCACCGCTCCAGACCGGCCTGTTGATGCTGCCGCTGGCCGCCGCACAGATGATCTTCGCGCCGCGCGCCCGGCTGGTCGTCAACCGGTTCGGCAACAAGATCACGACCGGCGTCGGCCTGGTGCTGCTCGCCGGGATGCTGGCCGCCTTCGCGACCCTGAAGGCGGACACGCCGATCTGGATCCTGGAGGTCATCTTCTTCCTGATGGGCGCGGGCATGGCCCACGTCATGACCCCGACCAGCGTCGTCATCATGCAGGCCCTGCCGCGCGAGAAGGCCGGCTCCGCGTCCGCGCTCAGCAACACCTTCCGTCAGGTCGGCGGCGCCCTCGGCATCGCCGTCCTCGGCTCGGTGCTGTCCACGGCGTACCGCAACGGCATCGAGGGCAAGCTCGGCTCGGTCCCGGCCGCGCTGCGGGACACCGCCGGTGAGTCCATCGAGGCCACCCTCGGGGTCGCCGCGAAGCTCGGCCCGCAGGGCAGGGCCCTGGTCACCCCGGCCAACGACGCCTTCCTGCACGCCATGCACGTCACCGCCCTGTGCGGCGCGGGCGTCGCGGTCATCGGCGCCGTGGTGGCGTTCGTGTTCCTGCCCGGGAAGCCTCCGGTCCCTCAGGAGGGCAAGGAGGAGCAGGAGTTGGTGGTCGTAGGGGAGTAGGACGACACTCACCGAAGACGCGAACGGGGGTACACCGAAGGGACGGAGTGACGTGAGCCTTGCCGATGACGGCACCGACACCGGCGCCGGGAGCCGGACTCGGGCGGGCGCCCCGGGCAGGGGGCGCCCGCGCAGCGAGGCCGTCGAACGCGCCATCACGGAGGGCGTGATGAAGCTCCTGGAGGAGGGCGTGCCGCTGGCCGAACTCTCCATCGAGCGCATCGCCCGTACCGCCGGGGTCGGCAAGGCCACCATCTACCGCCGCTGGCCGGGCAAGGAGGAACTCTTCGTCGACGTCGTCCGCCAGGCCGAGCCGCAGGACCCCGAACTGCCCGGCGTCTCCCTGCGCGACGACCTCGTGGCCATGACCGAACAGCTGCGCCAGCGCGGCCTGATGACCCGGTCCTCGGCGCTGCTGCACAACGTGTACGCGCAGATGAAGAGCACGCCGAAGGTGTGGAACGCCTACCACGCGACCGTCGTCGAGCCGCGCCGCCGCCGGCAGGTGGAACTCCTGCGCCGGGGCCAGGAGACCGGCGAACTCCGTACCGACATCGACGCCGAACTCATGAACGACATGATCGTCGGCCCGATGCTGCTGCGGACCGTGATGCGTTTCGACGCGGATCTCCCCGAGGGACTGTCCGAACTCCTCGTGGACACCGTGCTGGTGGCCCTGCGGCCCGTCGATTCCTAGCCGGTCCTCGGCCCGCGCGAATGTGCGCGTTCCGTCACAGAAGCCGCTGGAGGCGCGTGTGTTCGGAACTTCGCACGCCGACTTGTTCGTCCTCGTGCCCGTACGGCCGTCATGGGACGGCGGATCGGAACCGATCATCCCCTAGGGTCGTAGGCGCGGGGACGATGGTGTGCACGGCAGGTAGTGAGGCGACGGTATGGCACAGCAGGCGTATGTGACGGAGACGGACGACGGCGGCTCGGGGGACGAGCCGCGCGGATCCCGGCTTCGGCGCCTGTGGAACAGACTGACCGGCGGCTGGCGCGGCGACCCGAGGATCTGGCGCCGGGGCCTGATCCTCGCGGCACTGGCGATCGTCCTCGCCCTCGTCCTGTTCCTGCACTCCCGCATCCCGAACCGGATCGGCAACCTCGGCAGCCTCACAGAGACGTTCCTGCCCTGGTTCGGGCTGCTGATCCCGGTCCTGCTGGTTCTCGCCCTGGTCCGCAGGTCGGCGACCGCGCTGATCGCGATCGTCCTTCCGACGGCCGTCTGGCTGAACCTCTTCGGCGGCCTGCTGCTCAGCGACAAGACCGGCCCCGGCGGCGACTTCACGGTGGCCACGCACAACGTCAACGCGGAGAACCCCGACCCGGCCGGCACGGCCCGTGACGTGGCCGCGTCCGGCGCGGACATCGTCGCCCTGGAGGAGCTGACGGCCTCGGCGGTCCCGACGTACGCGAAGGCACTCGCGCCGACGTACAAGTACCACTCGGTCGAGGGCACGGTCGGGCTGTGGAGCAAGTACCCGATGAGCGGGATCAAGGCCGTCGACATAAAGCTGGGCTGGACGCGCGCGATGCGCGCCACCGTCGCGACCCCCGAGGGCAGGATCGCGGTCTACGTCGCCCACCTCCCGTCGGTGCGGGTGAAGATCAAGGCGGGCTTCACGGCCCGGCAGCGGGACACGAGCGCCGACGCGCTGGGTGAGGCCATCGCCGCCGAGCCGCTCCAGCGGAAGATCCTCCTCGGCGACCTGAACGGCACGATGAACGACCGCTCCCTGAAGGCCGTCACCTCCCAGATGCGCTCCACACAGGGCGCGGCGGGCAGCGGCTTCGGGTTCAGCTGGCCGGCGTCCTTCCCGATGGCGCGGATCGACCAGATCATGGTCCAGGGCGTCGAACCGGTCACCTCGTGGACGCTCCCCAGGACCAGCAGCGACCACCTCCCGATCGCCGCCCGTGTGAACCTCGACACGAGCTCTTAACCTCGTGGAATAGAGGGCCTGGGAGACTTTGTTCCGTAACTGAACTTAAACTCGGTTCGGACCTCCGCTCTCCCTTGAAAGGCACAGGCACTTCCATGCCCCTGGCCCTGCTCGCCCTGGCCGTCGGCGCTTTCGGTATCGGCACCACCGAGTTCGTGATCATGGGCCTTCTGCCCGAGGTCGCGGACGACCTGCACGTCTCGATCCCCACGGCGGGACACCTGGTCTCGGCGTACGCGCTGGGCGTGGTCATCGGCGCCCCGCTGCTCGCGGCGCTGACCTCCCGCATGTCGCGCCGCACGGTCCTGATCGGCCTGATGGCCCTGTTCGTGGCGGGCAACGCGCTGTCGGCGTTCGCGCCCGGCTACGACTCGCTGATGGCAGCGCGCTTCCTGAGCGGCCTGCCGCACGGCGCCTTCTTCGGCATGGGGGCGGTCGTCGCCACGACCATGGTGGCGCCGGAACGCAAGGCACGCTCTGTCTCCCTGATGTTCCTGGGCCTTACGGTCGCCAACGTCGTGGGCGTACCGGCGGCCACGCTGATGGGCCAGCACCTGGGCTGGCGGGCCACGTTCCTCGGCGTGAGCGCGATCGGCCTGGTGGCGATAGCGTCACTGGTCCTGCTGATCCCGCACGACCACGCGCACGCGCCGGTGGTGGGCCTGCGCCGCGAACTGGCGGCGCTGAAGTCCCTCCCGGTATGGCTGGCCCTGGGCACGACGGTGGCGGGCTTCGGCGCGCTCTTCTCCGCCTACAGCTACATCACCCCGATGCTGACGGACGCGGCGGACTTCGCGGACGGCAGCGTGACCCTGCTGCTGGCGCTGTTCGGCGTGGGCGCGACGGTGGGCAACCTGGTCGGCGGGCGCCTCGCGGACCACTCCCTCCGAGGCACCCTGTTCGGCGGCCTGACGTCCCTGGCGGTGGTCCTGGCCCTGTTCCCGCTCCTGATGTCGACGCAGTGGACGGCGGCCCTCGCGGTGGTCCTCCTGGGCGTGGCGGCGTTCGTGACGGGCTCCCCGCTCCAGCTGATGGTGATGGAAAAGGCGTCGGCAGGCCCGTCGTTGGCCTCCTCGGCCAACCAGGCAGCCTTCAACCTGGCCAACGCGGGCGGTGCTTGGATCGGCGGCCTCGCCCTGGCGGCGGGCTTCGGCGCCACGTCGCCCGCCTTGGCGGGTGCGGTGCTGGCCGTCCTGGGTCTCGGCGTCGCGGCCACGGCGGCGACAGTGGACCGGCGCAGGTCGGTACCGGGCCGCGAACGCGTCGTGGCGACTCACGTACCGCACGAGGCGGAGGCCTTGCGGCACTGACCCGCTCACCCACGGGCCCATCGGCCCACAGGCCACAGGAAACACCTCGCCGCGCGGAAGCGCCGCGCGTGGTGCGTGGCCGGTGGACCGATCTCGTCCCGCTGGACGGCCGACTCCTAGTCGAACCGCGCCAGTTCAGCCAGCCAAGCCGTGGCCGACCCGTCGGACGGTGCTCGCCAATCCCCGCGAGGCGACAACGAACCCCCCGCCGAGACCTTCGGCCCGTTGGGCATCGCGGACCGCTTGAACTGGGCGAAGCCGAAGAAGCGGCGGCAGAAGACCTCCAGCCAGCGCCGGATCTCGGGGAGGTCGTAGGCGACGCGCTTCGCCTCGGGGAATCCCGGGGGCCATGCGCCCGCCGCCACCTCGTGCCACGCGTGCCAGGCGAGGAAGGCGATCTTCGACGGGCGGAAGCCGTAGCGGAGGACGTGGAAGAGGGTGAAGTCGTGCAGTGCGTACGGGCCGATCTTCGACTCCGTGGACTGCATCTCCTCGCCCGGTACCAGCTCGGGGCTGATCTCCGTGTCGAGGATCGCGGTGAGGATCTTGCCGGTCTCCTCGTCGAACTGCTCGCTGCTGACGACCCAGCGGATGAGGTGCTGGATGAGGGTCTTGGGGACGCCGGAGTTGACGTTGTAGTGGCTCATCTGGTCGCCGACGCCGTACGTGGACCAGCCGAGCGCCAGCTCGGAGAGGTCGCCGGTGCCGAGCACGATGCCGTTGTGCTGGTTGGCGAGGCGGAACAAGTAGTCCGTGCGCAGGCCTGCCTGGACGTTCTCGAAGGTGACGTCGTAGACCGGCTCGCCGGAGGCGAAGGGGTGGCCCATCTCCTTCAGCATCAGGCGGGCCGTCGGCGTGATGTCCAGCTCCGCCGCCGTCACGCCGATCGCCCGCATCAGCGCGTGGGCGTTGTCCTTGGTGTGGTCGCTTGTCGCGAAGCCCGGCAGCGTCCACGCGAGGATGTCGCTGCGCGGCCGTCCCGCGCGGTCCATCGCGCGGGCCGCGACGATCAGCGCGTGCGTGGAGTCGAGGCCGCCGGAGACCCCGATGACCACCTTCGGGCCGCCGATCGCGGCGAGCCGCTGCTGGAGGCCCTCGACCTGGATGTTGTACGCCTCGTAGCAGTCCTGCGCGAGGCGCTCCGCGTCGGCCGGCACGAACGGGAAGCGCTCCAGGCGGCGGCGCAGGCCCAAGTCGGTGAGCGGCGGGGCGAGTTCGAAGGACACCGTGCGGAAGTCGGCCGTCCGCGCCCGGTGCGTACGGCGGTTGTCGTCGAACGTGCCCATCCGCTGCCGTTCCTGCCGCAGCAGGTCGAGGTCGATGTCGGCGACCGCGTACTCGTCGCCCAGCGGGAAGCGTTCCGTCTCGGCCAGCAGTGCGCCGTTCTCGTAGATCATCGCCTGGCCGTCCCAGGACAGGTCCGTGGTCGACTCGCCGAGGCCGGCCGCCGCGTAGACGTACGCGGCGAGGCAGCGCGCGGACGCCGAGCGGCACAGGAGCTTGCGGTCCTCGGCGCGGCCGACGGTGATCGGGCTGCCGGAGAGGTTGACGAGGGCCGTCGCGCCCGCGAGGGCCGCCTCCGCGCTGGGCGGCACCGGCACCCACATGTCCTCGCAGATCTCCGCGTGCAGGACGAGCGACGGGACGTCCCGCGCCGCGAACAGCAGGTCCACGCCGAAGGGGACCGTCTCCCCGCCGATCCGGATCGAGCCGCCGCGCTCGTCCGCGCCGTCGGCGATCTGGCGGCGCTCGTAGAACTCGCGGTAGTTCGGGGGGTACGACTTCGGTACGACGCCCAGGACGCGGCCCCGGTGGACGAGGACCGCGCAGTTGTAGACCCGGTTGCGGTGGCGCAGCGGGGCGCCGACGACCAGGACCGGGAGGAGGTCGGCCGAGCCGGTGACCACGTCCTGGAGCGCCTCCTCGACCTGGTCCAGGAGGACGTCCTGGAGGAGCAGGTCCTCGATGGAGTAGCCGCACAGGCCCATCTCCGCGAAGACGGCGACGGCCACGCCCTCCTCGTCGCAGCGGCGGGCGTGGCGCAGGACGGCCTCGGCGTTGGCGTGCGGGTCCGCGATCACGGTGTGGCCCGTGCAGGCGGCGACGCGGGCGAAGCCGTGCTGATAGATCGACCAGAAGTTCAGTGGAGGCACTCGGCCAGTGTAATCGTCAGAGCGACACGATGGGGTGGCGCGGGGTGTCGAGGACCCCACGCCACCCCATCACAGGTGACTGCTCGCTACCGCCGCCGGATCAGTGGTGACCCTGCGGGCGGCTGTACGACTGGACGTAGCCGTTCGCGGGCGTGCCCACGCCGGTGACGTCGTCGTAGCCCTTCACCGCGGACAGCGAGCTGTCCTTGCCGAGGCTGCGGACCGAGGTCAGCAGGCCGTCGGAGGCGTCGAAGCTGTTGGCGAAGTCGACGCGCGCCACCGCCAGGCCGGAGCCCGTCGGGTTGTCGGTCACGTCGTGGTAGACCTTCGTGCCGTACTTGGCGTAGATCGACGGGTTGGCGAAACCGATCGCCTTGCCGCCGTTGGCTTCCTGGGCCAGGGCCTGGACCGCCGCGATCACCGGGGAGGCGAGCGAGGTGCCGCCGATCCGGTACTCGCTGTACTGCTGCGACCCGTCGGGGAAGGTCTGCGTCTGGCCGACCTTGAATCCGGTGTTCGGGTCGGCGATCGCCGAGATGTCCGGGACGACGCGGTTGCCGGTGGCGCTGTTGGCCGTGGCGAGCGCCTTCGGGACGACACCCTTCTGGTAGAAGGGCTCGGCCACCGTCTTGCTGGTGCCGCCGCCCGCGCCCGAGGTGAAGGCGCCGGGGAAGTTGGTCCAGCTCTTGCCGTCGGCCGACAGCGAGGCCTTCTCGGTGCCCCAGCCGGTCTCCCACAGGTACGTGTCGCCCTTGCCGACCGCCAGCGAGGTACCGCCGACCGCCGTCACCCACGCCGAGTTGGCCGGGGTGTCGACCTGCTTCGTACCGGTGTTGGCGACCTCGTCGCCGTTGTCACCGGAGGAGAAGTAGAAGCCGATGCCCTCGACCGCGCCCAGCTGGAACACCTGGTCGTAGGCGGCCGCGAGGTCCGGGGTCTGGTTGGCCTCGATGTCGCCCCACGAGTTGGAGACGATGTCGGCCAGGTGGTTGTCGACGACCTTGCTGAGCGAGTCGAGCAGATCGTCGTCGTAGCAGGACGCGGCACCCACGTACGTGATGTTCGCGTCCGGCGCCACCGCGTGCACGGCCTCGACGTCGAGGGTCTCCTCGCCGTACCAGCCGGCCGCACCGCATTCCTCGGTCTTGGTGTACTGCGACGGCAGCACCTGCCTGAGCGTGCTGGTGGTGTACTTCGCGTCGCCGTGGGCCTTCGCGTACGTGGCCCCGTCGTAGGCGATCGTCGGGGAGGCGTACGCGTCGGTGATCGCGACCCGCACCCCCTTGCCCGTGTACTTGCCCGCGCCGTAGGCCGCACGCAGCTGCTTGCCGGTGTAGCCCTGGATCGCGTACGGGATCTTCTTGCCGTAGGCGGACGGCAGGGTGGTCGCCGTGTTCGAGCCGAAGAACGACGAGAACGGGCCCGAGTTCCTGAACACGGAGTCCGGCGGCGGCAGCGTGTCGTCGTGCTTCGCCGTGTGCGGCGCGTTGTCGAGACCGGTGACGGTCAGGACGGCACCGTTGAGGCTGTTCGGCGCGGAGGCCGTCTTCGACGGGGCGCGGTAGGTCTTCGAGCCCTTCGAGTAGTTGTGCAGCGAGGTGCTGAACGCCTTCTCGACCGCGGCCACGTCACCGGAGACCGTGACGTAGTGCTGGGTGGTGCCGGTGACCTTCAGCCCGGCGGACTTCAGCCAGGACTTGACGGCGGTCACCTGGGCCGTCGTGGCGCCGAAGCGCTGCTGTACCTGAGCGGCGCTCAGGTACTTGCCGTACAGGGCCGAGCTCGGGTCCGAGACGGACTTGGCGTACGCCGCGAGGCCGGATGCGTTGCGGCCGGCGAGATAGACCCGCGCGGAGACCTGGGAGCTGTCGGAGGTCGCTCCCTTGTCCGCCTTGGCCGTGGCCCACGCGGGCTTGGTGCCCACGAGTGTGTCCCGGCCCGGGGTGCCCACGGCGTGCGCCGCGGGTATGCCGAGCGCCAGGGCACCGGCGATCATGGGCAGTGTCGCTGCCATGCTCACGCCGGCGCGCATGGTGGCGCGATTGGATCTCATAAAACCCCCTGCTATGCGGTTCGACGCATGGAGTGGTCGGTCGTCGGCGATCCGTACGCAACCTGCGGCGGGGAGGTTCCGTGAAGGGATCACGCGATGGGGGCCACTCTTTCGATGAACCGTTCATGCCAGGGGAACGCAAAAGTCAAGAGAAGCCCAAGGAACCTTCATCCAGGGCGAATTGGGGGCTTTTTTCCTTACGGGCAGGTAACGAACATCCGGGGATGCTTTACGGACGTGCTTTTGCGCCACGCTCCTTGAGCATGTCGGCCATCAACTGGATCTCCGACTGCTGCGCGTCGACCATCCCCTGCGCGAGCCGCTTCTCCACGCCCACGCGGCACTTGTCCACACAACCCTGCGCCATGTGGATGCCACCCTTGTGATGGTCCGTCATCAGCTGAAGGAAGAACACCTCGGCGGGCCTGCCGCTCAGCGAACCCAGCTTCGTCAGCTCGGAGTTGGTCGCCATCCCCGGCATCAGCGCGCCGTCCTTCCCGGACGCCATGTCCCCCATGCCCATCCAGGTCATCGGCGGATCCGCCGACACCTTCGGCAGCCCCCACAGGTCCAACCAGCCCAGCAGCATGCCCCGTTGGTTGGCCTGCGTCTGCGCGATGTCGTACGCGAGCCGCCGCACCTCCACGTTCTTCGTACGGTCCCGCACGATGTACGACATCTCGACGGCCTGCTGGTGGTGGACCGCCATGTCCCGCGCGAACCCGGCGTCCGCCGAATTCGCCGCCGGGACGGCGGAGTTGCCCGACCCGCCGCCGCTGCCGTCCTCGGCGACGGCGTACGTGATCGCGCCGGCCGCGACCAGCACGGCGGCCGCGGCACCCGCGACCCACCCGATGTACGCCCTCACGTCACATCGTCCCGCCGGTGCACGAGGCACCCGGCTCGGGCGTCTGGCTGCCCTGCACGAACTTCGAGAAGAACGTGTTCACGTCCGGGTCGCTCGCGCTCTTCACCGTCCGCTGGTGCCCCCACGCCGACAGCATGATCGGCGCCTTCTGGTTCTCGTACGGACTCATCAGCGAGTACGGCGTCTGCTTCACCTTCGCCGCCAGCGCCTTCACGTCGGCCGCCGGGGCCTTCGAGGTGTACGTCACCCAGACCGCGCCGTGCTCCAGCGCGTGCACCGCGTTCTCGTCCTTGACGGCCTTCGTGTAGACGTTCCCGTTGCAGTTCAGCCAGACCGGGTTGTGGTTGCCGCCCACCGGAGGGTGCATCGGGTAGTTCACCGTGCCGGAGACGTGGGTGCGGCCCAGCGTCCCCTTCCACGTGCTCACGCCGTCCGCGCCGACGACGAAGTGGCCCGAACCGCCGCTCTTGGAGTCGCTCGCTGAGCTGCCCTTGTCCTTGCCGGACTGCGCGTGCACGACGGCGACACCGCCGACGACGAGACCGGCGGCGACCACCGTGCTCGCCGCGATCTTCACGATCCGGCCGCGCCGCTCGCGGGCCTGCTCGGCACGCCGCATCTCCTCGATGCGGGCCTTGCGTGCCGCGGTGCCGGTGTTCTTGGCGGAACCCATGAGGTATGTGTCCTTTTGGGGGAAGGGACAGGGAGGTCGGGCCCTGCTGATCGTAGTGGTGAGGAAGAGGTTCCCGTAGGGGACCCACAGCAAAGTCCGGGGAAGACCCGGGTCACCCCCGGACCAGGCATTACGAATGTCAGTCCGAGCAGGCAAGATGGTCAGAAGACGGGCAACAGCGCGGGACACCTGCCGTACGCGAGCCGTTCAGCCCGAGGACAGCCGGTCGATCATGGTCGGCAACGCGCACGAAATGGTGTTGTGGTGGGATGCTCAGGTGCCCGACCGCCTCCTGCGGTACGAGGACAGGCGGCCTGACCAGCAAGGATGGGGAAGCGGAAGATGGACAAGCAGCAGGAGTTCGTGCTCCGGACGTTGGAGGAGCGCGACATCCGGTTCGTACGGCTGTGGTTCACGGACGTGCTGGGCTTCCTCAAGTCCGTCGCCGTGGCCCCCGCCGAGCTGGAACAGGCCTTCGACGAGGGCATCGGCTTCGACGGCTCCGCGATCGAGGGCTTCGCCCGGGTCTACGAGTCCGACATGATCGCCAAGCCGGACCCCTCGACCTTCCAGGTCCTGCCGTGGCGCGCGGAGGCCCCCGGCACGGCCCGCATGTTCTGCGACATCCTCATGCCGGACGGCTCCCCGTCCTTCGCGGACCCGCGCTACGTCCTCAAGCGCGCCCTCGCCAAGACCTCCGACCTGGGCTTCACCTTCTACACCCACCCGGAGATCGAGTTCTTCCTCCTGAAGGACCGCCCCCTGGACGGCTCGCGCCCGACGCCCGCCGACAACTCCGGCTACTTCGACCACACCCCGCAGAACGTGGGCATGGACTTCCGCCGCCAGGCGATCACCATGCTGGAGTCGATGGGCATCTCGGTCGAGTTCTCCCACCACGAGGGCGCCCCCGGCCAGCAGGAGATCGACCTCCGGTACGCCGACGCACTCTCGACGGCGGACAACATCATGACGTTCCGCCTGGTCATGAAGCAGGTGGCGCTGGAGCAGGGCGTCCAGGCGACGTTCATGCCGAAGCCGTTCTCGGAGCACCCCGGCTCGGGCATGCACACCCACCTCTCCCTCTTCGAGGGCGACCGGAACGCGTTCTACGAGTCCGGCTCCGAGTACCAGCTCTCCAAGGTCGGCCGCTCCTTCATCGCGGGCCTGCTCAAGCACGCGGCGGAGATCTCCGCGGTCACCAACCAGTGGGTCAACTCCTACAAGCGCATCTGGGGCGGCTCCGAGCGCACCGCCGGCGCCGGCGGCGAGGCCCCCTCGTACATCTGCTGGGGCCACAACAACCGCAGCGCCCTGGTCCGCGTCCCGATGTACAAGCCCGGCAAGACCGGCTCCGCGCGCGTCGAGGTCCGCTCCCTGGACTCGGGCGCGAACCCGTACCTGGCCTACGCCCTCCTCCTCGCCGCCGGCCTGAAGGGCATCGAGGAAGGCTACGAACTCCCCCCGGGCGCCGAGGACGACGTCTGGGCCCTCTCCGACGCCGAGCGCCGCGCGATGGGCATCGAGCCCCTGCCCCAGAACCTGGGCGAGGCCCTCACCCTCATGGAGCGCAGCGACCTCGTCGCCGAGACCCTGGGCGAGCACGTCTTCGACTTCTTCCTGCGCAACAAGAAGAGCGAGTGGGAGGAGTACCGCAGCGAGGTCACGGCCTTCGAGCTGCGGAAGAACCTGCCGGTGCTGTAGCCGGGCCGCGCGGATCACCGGCCCCTGGGCAGCTCGCGGCGCTGGAGCGGGCTGCCCGGACCACCGTGCCGGTGTCCGGTGCGGTGGCCGGGGGCCGTCGGTGTGGCGGTGACGGTCGCGCGGGGCGGGCACCGGTCAGCTCCTCGCCCGGCGTGGCCCGGACGGCGATCCGATCGGTGACCGGCTTCCCGGCCGGGGCCGTCGGCTCGATGGCGGGGACGCCGGCCCCTGTACGCGGCGGCGGTTCCGCTACCGCACGTACGCCGGGGAGACCGCCGCGCCGCTGAGCAGCCGGGCCCTGCCCGTGCCGTTCGCCGGGACGCTGTAGAGGTCCGCGCCGTAGTCCCCGGGCAGGGCGTAGACGATCGTCCGGTCGTCGCGCCATACGGCCTGGTCGTCCACGCTTCTGGACTCCGCCAGCGGTGTCTCGCGCATCGTGCGGAGGTCGAGGACGTAGAGGTGCCAGGGCGCGTCCTTCGGGAGGCCCTTGACGCGCTTCTTGAACGCGATGCGGGTGCCGTCGGGGGAGAGGGACGGGCACTCGACGTTGGTGTGGAGCGTGGTGACCGTACGGCTGCGCAGGTCGCCGCGCACCAGGTAGGTGCTGCCCTTCGTCGCCAGCGTCGCGTAGAACGTGCGGTCGTCCGCCGAGAAGGTCACGCCCCAGAAGTTGACGTCGGCGCCGTGGTAGACGTGGCCGTCCTTGACGATCCGGAACGACTCCAGCGTCGGGATCAGCTTCCCCGTCCGCGTGTCCACGATCGCCGCCCGCGTCGAGAAGTTCGTCCCGGCGTACGAGTCGCCGCCCACGAACGCCGTCCACGCGGCGAAGTGACCCGTAGGGGATACCCGGGCACGGGAGGGGATGCCGGGGACGTCGTAGCGGGCCGTCTCCTTGAGACGGGCGTCCAGGATCAGCGCGCGGTACGTGTCCGTGACCGTGCCGTGGACCGCCTGGAGGCAGACGCCGGTGCCCGAAGCGGCGTAGAAGCGGAGGCACTTGAGGCCCGAGGCGGTGCGGGGGCCGGCCGGGGTCGCGGCCGGGACGGTGGTGAGCTCGTCGCGGTGCGGGCCCCAGGCCATGTTGCGGAACACCATCGTGCCGGGTGCCGTCAGGCTGACCCGGCCCGCGGTGATGCGCGGGCCGCCGGGCTGGGTCTCGTTCCTGCGCTCGGCACGGGCCGACGCGTGCAGGACCGACGCCGTGGCCACTGCGGCGAGTGCGGCCACGGCGGCGAGGAGGACCAGGAGGCGGTTGCGCAGGGTCATGAGGCAGGCTCCAGAACTGGTCGGCCCGGACGGAGTGTGAACGCGAACACCGCGCAGACCGCGAGCGCCACCGCCGACGCCGTCAGCGCCGTACGGTCGCCCCACAGCGTCCACGCCGCGCCGAACCCCAGCGAGCACACGAACCGCGCCGCCGCCTGCCCCGTCTGCACCAACGCGAGCCCCGACGACCGCAGTCGCTCCGGCACGCTCTCCGAGGCCACCGCCATCAGCACGCCGTCGGTCGCCGCGTAGAAGGCGCCGTGCAGGAGGAGGACGGCGTAGGGGAGGGCCGTGCCGTGCCAGGACGTCAGCAGCAAGGCGTACGCCGTGAGCAGTGCGCCGTGGCCGCCGAGGAACACGCGCCAGCGGCCGACCCGGTCCGCGAACCGGCCCAGCGGCACGGCCAGCAGCAGGAACGCCGCCGCCGTGCCCAGCGGCAGCAGCGCGAACCAGCGGTCGGGGACACCGAGCCGCCGTTGCAGCAGCAGGTAGACGAAGGAGTCGCTGACCGTCGCCAGGCCGAGGAGAAGCGCGCAGACGGTGACACGGCGCAGGTCGCGCCGGGCGAGGAGGGCGAAGGCGGCGCGGAGGGTCGGGCGTACGGCCTTCCCGTCTGCGGTCTTCTCGTCTACGGCCTTCCCGCCTACGGTCCTCGCGCCTACGCCCCTCTCGTCCCCGCCCCTCTCGTCCTCCACGGCCCTCTCCCGTACGGCTTTCTCTGTGCGGGGCGCGGTAGTCGACGACGATCCCGGCACGAACAGCACCAGCACCAGGACCCCGATCACCGCCACGCAGAAGCTCACCGTGAACACCGCGTCGTACCCGTCCACCGTCGCCCGGAGGATCAGGAACGCGACCAGCGGGCCGAGCAGCGCGCCCGCCGTGTCCATCGCGCGGTGCACGCCGAAGGCACGGCCCCGGTTCTCCGGGGTGGAGGACAGGGAGATCAGCGCGTCGCGCGGGGCCGTGCGCAGGCCCTTGCCCGTGCGGTCGGCGGCGAGGATCAGGCCGATGGGGGTGAGGGTGTGGGCGAGCAGGAGGAGGGGTTTGCACAGGGCCGAGACGCCGTAGCCGAGGCCCGCGATCCACTTGTGCCGGCCGCCGCCCCGGTCGGCGAGGTGGCCGCCGGCCAGCCGGACGAGCGCCGAGAAGCCGTTGTAGATGCCGTCCAGGAGACCGAAGCCGAGCGGTGACAGGCCGAGGCCCGTCACCAGGTACAGCGGGAGGACCGCGGTCACCATCTCGGACGACACGTCGGTGATCAGGCTGACCGCGCCGAGGGCGAAGACCGTGGGGGCGATCGCGGCGGACACCCGGGCCGTGGTACCCGGAGCATCCCGGGTGCCCGCAATACCCGTATCAGCCGCGGCACTTGGGGCGTCCGCGGCATCCGTGACACCCGTACTGCCCCGCGTGCCCGCGGCACTCGGATCGGCGTTGGCGCGGCTGTCCGCCACGTACATCTCAGGACGCCCAGACGCCGGTGATGTCGGCGGCCGAGGCCGCGTTGCCCGCGTGGGCGGACAGGCCCTGGGAGTCCTCCAGGGTCCGCAGCAGGTTGTAGTGGTTGTACGTGGTCGACGACGTCGAACCCGCCTTCACCGGCTGGCCGTAGAGGACCGTCGGGATGCGGTTGCCGCTGAGCAGGTTGTCCTCGTCGAAGGTGACGACGAGCAGGCTGTTGTGGGTCTTGGCCCAGGTCGCGTACGCGCCGATGTTGTTCTTCAGCCAGGTGTCACCCGTCGCCACCGAGCAGTCGTGCATGTCGCTGCACAGGTTGGGGGTGACGAAGGAGATGTCGGGGAGCGTCGTGTAGTCCGTCGGGAACTGCGCGAATGTCTTCGCGGTCGAGGTCGCGACGTTGGAGAAGCCGAACCACGGGTTGTGCTTGCGCGCGTAGTTGCCACTGCTGCACGTCGTCGAACCCTGGCTCGGCAGCGTCTCGTTGTAGCTCGCCCAGGTGCCGCCGGCCGCCGTCACCTCGGAGGCGAGGTTCGCGGCCGAGGAGAAGCCGGCCGTGTAGCAACTGTCGCTGGTGATGCCCTGGGTGGAGCCGGAGAACAGCGCGAAGTAGTTCGGCTGGCTCGGGTGGGTGATCCCGTACGACTGGGTGAGGGCGGCGCCCCCGGTGGCCAGCGAGTTGATGTAGGGGGCACTGGAGGAGCCGATGACCTGGCTGTAGGCGTGGTTCTCCATCACCACCACGACCACGTGGTCCGGGGTCGGCACCCCGGTCGCGGCGTGCGCGGTCGAGGCGTTGCCGAAGCCGGTCCAGACACCGACGGCGGCGGCCGAGAAGGCGAGCGCGGACGCCACGACGGCGCGGCTGCGGCGGTACGCGGAACGGCCGGAGCCGCCGGACACTTCTTCACTGCCGGACACTTCTACCTCCGGGTGAGGGGATGACGTGGGTGGCGGTGCGAACAGAGCATGCACACGCCAAAATGCCCGCGACCCACCGCTCCCAACCCGGCGGATGAAGAAGTGGTGAACTCATCCCGCTCGCCCCGAGCCGCCCCCGCGGGTCGCGAACCACTCCCGCGCAGGCCGCCCCGGCATCCCGCCCGCACAGCCGTCAGGCGCGTCACCCGAATCGCCACCGCGTCTGGCTGAACGGCTCCCCCTTGCCGAAACCGAACACCGTGCGGGGCGCCACGGCGAAGACGTACGCGTACCCGGAACCATGATGAAAGGCCTCGTCCCGCACGTCGAAACGCCAGAAACTGCCGTACTTCGCCTCCCACGCGGCGGCCAGCTCCCGCAGCCGCTCCTCGTCCGTGACCCGCGCCGCCGCACCCTCGACGACCAGGTCGTACCCCTGGTCCCAGGTGCTCGTGCCGGTCGTCAGCACGACGTGCGGGTTGCCGTCGAGGTTGCGGGCCTTGCGCTCCTCGGGACCGGTGCAGAAGTGCAGCGCCCCGGCCGACCACACCGCGGGCAGCGGCGTCACATGCGGCCGCCCGTCCGGCCGTACCGTCGAGATCCAGAACTGTTCGGCCGCCGCGAGCCGCGCCTTTGCCGTGGCCCAGTCGGTCGCGGTGGCCGTCGGGTCGCTGTAGCGGGGGTCGAGACGGGTGCGGGGTTCCCTGTCGGTCATCGTCTGCTCCTTGAATCCCGGGTGCTCTCCCTGGGTAGACCCCGTACTCCTCGGGAACTCATCGCCGCACACCCCGGCGCCACCGCCCGCACCTGCGGTTAGGCTCGGGACGTGACGACCTAGATCCCCTACGACCTCCGCGATCCCCTACGACCTCCGCAGCAGCCAGATCCGTACGACCCTGATCCACACGACCCAGATCCGAGGAGGCCGAGGATGACGGCGCCGGGGCGCAGAAGCAGTACCTTCACGCGACTGCTGCGGCACGGCTTCACCGATCCCTCGGCGGCCGAGCGGCTTCTGGAGAGCGCGGAGCTGGCGCCGATAAGGAACGACCCGGTCCTGCTGGAGGCCCTGGGCGCCACCGCCGACCCCGACCTGGCCCTTCAGGGTCTGGTACGGCTGCTGGAGGCGCAGCCCGAGGACACCCCCAGCGGCGAGCTGCTGGACACCCTGATCGCGGCGAAGCCGCTGCGCGACCGGCTGCTCGGGGTGCTCGGCGCCTCCGCCGCCCTGGGCGACCACCTCGCCCGGCACCCGCTCGACTGGCACGCCCTCGTGATGTACGAGCCGCGTGACCTCCATCCCGGGGTGGAGGAGTTCGAGCGCGGGCTCGCCGAGGCCACCGACCCGGTCGCCCTCCGCGTCGCCTACCGCCGCTGCCTGCTCTCCATCGCCGCCCGTGACGTGTGCGGCACCACCGACCTCGCGCAGACCGCCGCCGAACTCGCCGACCTCGCCACCGCCACCCTGCGCTCCGCCCTCGCCATCGCGAGCGCCGCCGAACCCGACGACGCCGCGCTGTGCCGGCTCGCGGTGATCGCGATGGGCAAGTGCGGTGGCCATGAGCTGAACTACATCTCCGACGTCGACGTCATCTTCGTCGGCGAGGCCGTCGACGACGCCGACGAGGGCAAGGCGCTCCGCGCCGCCACCAAGCTCGCCGCGCACATGATGCGGATCTGCTCCGAGACCACCGTCGAGGGCTCGATCTGGCCCGTCGACGCCAACCTGCGCCCCGAGGGCCGCAACGGCCCGCTGGTCCGCACCCTCGCCAGCCACCTGGCGTACTACCAACGCTGGGCGAAGACCTGGGAGTTCCAGGCGCTGCTGAAGGCCCGCCCGGTGGCCGGCGACCTGGCGCTCGGCCGCGAGTACGTCGACGCGCTCGAACCCCTCGTGTGGAAGGCCGCCGAGCGCGAGAACTTCGTCGCCGACGTGCAGAAGATGCGCCGCCGCGTCGTCGAGAACATCCCCGCCGCCGAGATCGACCGCGAACTCAAGCTCGCCCCCGGCGGCCTGCGGGACGTCGAATTCGCCGTCCAGCTGCTTCAGTTGGTGCACGGCCGCGCCGACACCTCGCTGCGCAGCGGCACCACCCTCGTCGCCCTGGAGGCACTCGCCGCCGGCGGCTACGTCGGCCGCGAGGACGCCTGCCGCCTCGACGACGCCTACCGCTTCCTGCGCACGATGGAACACCGCATCCAGCTCTACCGCCTGCGCCGCACCCACCTCGTCCCCGTCGAGGAGGCCGACCAGCGCCGCCTGGGCCGCTCGATGGGCCTGCGCACCGACCCGGTGACCGAGCTGAACCGCGAGTGGAAGCGGCACGCGAGTGTCGTACGACGGCTGCACGAGAAGCTCTTCTACCGCCCGCTGCTCGACGCGGTCGCCCAGCTCGCCCCGGGCGAGACCAGGTTGAGCCCCGAGGCGGCACGCGAACGGCTGGTCGCCCTCGGTTACGTCGACCCGGCCGCCGCCCTGCGCCACCTGGAGGCCCTCGCCTCCGGCGTCTCCCGCAAGGCCGCCATCCAACGCACCCTGCTGCCCGTCCTGTTGGGCTGGTTCGCGGACTCCGCCGACCCGGACGCGGGCCTCCTCAACTTCCGCAAGGTGTCCGACGCGCTCGGCAAGACCCCGTGGTACCTGCGGCTGTTGAGGGACGAGGGCGCCGCCGCCGAGAACCTCGCCCGCGTCCTGTCCGCCGGCCGGCTCGCCCCCGACCTCCTCATGCGCGCCCCCGAAGCGGTCGCCCTGCTCGGCGACACCGACGGCGGCAGCGGCCTCGAACCCCGTGACCGCCCCCACCTGGAACAGGAGATACTCGCCGCGGTCGGCCGCGCCGACGGCGCCGGTCAGGCGGTCACCTTCGCCCGCGGCGTCCGCCGCCGCGAACTCTTCCGTACGGCCGCCTTCGACATCGTCGGCTCCTACGGCACCGAGACCCAGCCCGTCGAGGCGGACCAGGGCGCCCTCGTCGACCGGGTCGGCGGAGCCATCTCCGACCTCACCGCGGCGACCCTCGCCGGCACACTGCGCGCCGTCGTCCGCGAGGGCTGGGGCGACACCCTTCCCACCCGCTTCGCCGTCATCGGCATGGGCCGCTTCGGCGGCCACGAACTGGGCTACGGCTCCGACGCGGACGTCCTGTTCGTGCACGAACCCCGTGAGGGTGTCGCCGAGCGGGAGGCATCCGAGGCCGCCAACAAGGTCGTCTCCGAGATGCGGCGGCGGCTCCAGGTCGCCAGTTCCGATCCGCCGCTGCTGATCGACGCGGATCTCCGGCCGGAGGGCAAGTCGGGGCCGCTCGTACGGTCGTTGAAGTCCTACGAGGCGTACTACCGCCGGTGGTCGCTGGTGTGGGAGTCGCAGGCGCTGCTGCGGGCCGAACCTGTCGCCGGGGACGGGGAGTTGGGCGAGCGGTTCATCGAGCTGATCGATCCTCTGCGGTATCCGGTGGAGGGGCTCGGCGACGACGCCGTGCGGGAGATCCGGCGGCTCAAGGCTCGTATGGAGTCCGAGCGGCTGCCCCGCGGGGCCGACCCGACTCTGCACACCAAGCTGGGGCGTGGGGGGCTCTCCGACGTCGAGTGGACCGTGCAGTTGATGCAGTTGCAGCACGGGTGGGCCGAGCCGGGGTTGCGCACCACGCGCACGCGGGCGGCGCTCGCGGCGGCCTGTGCGGCCGAGCTCATCTCCGGTGAGGACGCGGAGACGTTGGACGAGGCGTGGGTGTTGGCCACGCGGGTTCGTAATGCGGTGATGCTCGTGCGGGGGCGGGCGGGCGATACGTTTCCGTCCGATCCGCGTGAACTCGCCGCGGTGGGAAGGTACTTGGGGTATGGGCCGGGGCATGTGGGGGACATGCTGGACGACTATCGGCGGATCACGCGCCGGGCCCGTGGTGTGGTGGACGTGTTGTTCTACGGGGCGTGATCGCTCCGCGGGGGCTTCGAGGGGTGCGTTTTCGGGTGCCGGTCGGTGGGGGCCGGTCGCGCAGTTCCCCGCGCCCCTGAAAAGGGCGCGCCCTGGCGACCCAAAGGGGCGCGGGGAACTGCGCGACCAGCCACGACGGTGTCGCACCCGGACGACTGCCCCTCCCGGCGCCTAGGCGGAGCCAGCCGCGGCAGGGCATACGGAAACGCGCCGTACCAGAGCCGGGAGACCAGGAAGCCGAAGGTCAGGCAGAGCATGCCGCCCACCGCGTCGAGCCAGAAGTGGTTGGCCGTGGAGACGATCACCATCAGGGTCACGGCAGGGTAGAGCAGGCCGAGGACGCGGACCCATGGGAGTTTCGCCAGGGCGAAGATCGTCAGGCCGCACCACAGGGACCAGCCGATGTGCATGGACGGCATCGCGGCGTACTGGTTCGACATGTGTTTCAGGTCGCCGGACGCCATCGAACCCCAGGTCTGGTGGACCATGACGGTGTCGACGAAGTGGCCGCCGTTCATGAGCCGGGGCGGTGCCAGCGGGAAGAAGTAGTAGCCGACCAGGGCCACGGCCGTCGTCGCGAAGAGGACGAGGCGGGTCGCCGCGTACCGGCCCGGATGGCTGCGGTACAGCCACACCAGGACACCGAGCGTCACCACGAAGTGCAGCGTGGCGTAGTAGTAGTTCATGCCGACGATCAGCCAAGTCACCGAGTTCACGGCGTGGTTGACCGACTGCTCGACGGCGATGCCGAGATCGTTCTCGACGCGCCAGATCCAGTCGGCGTTCCGCAGTGCCTCGGAGCGCTGCTCCGGCACCGCGTTGCGGATCCGTGAGTACGTCAAGTAACTCACCGCGATCAGCAGGATCTCGAACCACAGCCGGGGCCGGCGCGGAGTCCGCAACCGGCGCAGGAAACTCTGCCCCGCGGCGTCCGCGACGGGGCTCGGAACGGCTTCTTCACGGCCTTCCAATGTCGTCACGGTGGTCTCACCCATAGACATGAAGTCTGCCAGAAAAGGCTTCCGCGACCGATCATCCCTTGGTCGGGTCCGACTCGCATGTTCTACGACGGGAAGAGTCCCCGGACTCCTACCAGCGCACTGGACACCGCCACGATTTCTCCCCCTCAGAGACGATTCCGGTCCCCAGGGGCCGACGCCGTGGACCCGCGCACCACCAGCTCCGGCATGAACACGAATTCGCTGTGCGGGGCAGGCGTCCCGCCGATCTCCTCCAGCAACGTGCGCACCGCGGCCTGTCCCATCGCGGGGACCGGCTTGCGGATCGTCGTCAGCGGTGGGTCGGTGAACGCGATCAGCGGCGAGTCGTCGAAGCCGACCACCGAGACGTCCTTGGGTACGTCGAGCCCCCGCTGCCGGGCCGCCCGTATCGCACCGAGCGCCATCATGTCGCTCGCGCACACCACGGCCGTGCAGTCGCGGTCCATCAGCGCCGCCGCCGCGGCCTGGCCGCCCTCCAGCGTGTACAGCGAGTGCTGCACGAGCCGGGTCTCCACGTCCTCGGCGGTCAGGGCCAGTTGGTCCTGCATCGCGCGGACGAAGCCCTCGATCTTGCGTTGTACGGGGACGAACCGCTTCGGCCCCAGCGCCAGTCCGATGTGCGTGTGGCCGAGCGAGACGAGGTGGGTGACCGCGAGGGTCATCGCGGCGCGGTCGTCGGGGGAGATGAACGGCGCCTGCACCTTCGGCGAGAAGCCGTCCACGAGGACGAACGGCACGCCCTGCGCCCGGAGTTGCTCGTAGCGCTGCATGTCCGCCGAGGTGTCCGCGTGCAGGCCGGAGACGAAGATGATGCCGGCGACCCCGCGGTCGACGAGCATCTCGGTCAACTCGTCCTCCGTGGAGCCGCCCGGGGTCTGTGTGGCGAGCACCGGGGTGTAGCCCTGCCGGGTCAGCGCCTGCCCGATGACCTGCGCCAGGGCGGGGAATATCGGGTTCTCCAACTCCGGTGTTATCAGGCCCACCAGGCCCTCGCTGCGCTGTCGCAGCCGTACCGGACGTTCGTAGCCGAGCACGTCGAGGGCGGCGAGGACGGACTGACGGGTGGTGGCGGCGACGCCCGGCTTGCCGTTGAGGACGCGGCTGACGGTCGCTTCGCTCACCCCCGCCTGGGCGGCGATGTCGGCAAGCCGTGTGGTCACGGGAGTGGACTGTACCGGCCGTCGGCGCGCTGCGGGTTGCTGCGTCATCGCGATCCCTCGTGTTCTGGTCGGCGTACGGCGTACGGCATGCGGCAAGAGCTTGCAGAGTCTTGCACAAGTGTCCCCTTGCCCGCTCAGCCGCACCAGCCATGGGTTTCGACGGGATCGAGGAGAGGTCACGGACGGGTAACTCTCGGTCCTTCTTGCAGTTTTTTGCAGCAAGGACTTTCGCAACGCTTACATCGCTGTTACGTTCGGCGACGCCCGGCGGCCGCGAAGGCGCAGCCGGTGAGTCGCAGGGGCGGCGGACGGGCCCGCCCCCTGCATCACACGGGCTTTCACCCTCAAGGAGAACTCATGCGGCGTGGCATAGCGGCCACCGCGCTGGTGGCGTCCCTCGCCCTCGCGGCGACGGCCTGCGGCGGCAGTGACAGTGACAGCGGCAAGTCGGACGGGCCGGTCACCATCACCTGGTGGGACACCTCCAACGCCACCAATGAGGCACCCACGTACAAGGCCCTGGTCGCCAAGTTCCAGGCGGCCAACAAGAACATCAAGGTCAAGTACGTCAACGTGCCCTTCGACCAGGCGCAGAACAAGTTCGACACCGCCGCCGGCTCCAAGGGCGCCCCGGACGTGCTGCGTTCGGAGGTCGGCTGGACCCCCGCCTTCGCGAAGAAGGGCTACTTCCTGCCGCTCGACGGCACCGAAGCCCTCGCGGACCAGGCGAAGTTCAAGTCGAACCTGGTCACGCAGGCCCAGTACGAGGGCAAGACCTACGGCGTGCCGCTGGTCACCGACACCCTCGCGCTCGTCTACAACAAGGCCCTCTTCAAGCAGGCCGGCATCACCCAGCCGCCCGCCACCTGGGACGAGCTGAAGGCCGACGCCGCGAAGGTCAAGGCCAAGGCGAAGGTCGACGGCTACTGGGGCTCCACCCAGGCCTACTACGCGCAGACCTTCCTCTACGGCGAGGGCACCGACACCGTCGACGCCTCCGCGAAGAAGATCACCGTGAACTCCGCCGCCGCGAAGAAGGCCTACGGCACCTGGCTGAGCCTCTTCTCCGGCACCGGCCTGCACAAGGCCGACACCACCGCGGACGCCTACGCCCACATCCAGGACGCGTTCGTCAACGGCAAGGTCGCCGCGATCATCCAGGGCCCGTGGGAGATCACGAACTTCTACAAGGGCTCGGCGTTCACGGACAAGTCGAACCTCGGCATCGCCACGATCCCGGCCGGCTCCACCGGCAAGTCCGGTGCTCCGACCGGCGGTCACAACCTCTCGGTGTACGCCGGCTCGGACGCCGCGCACCAGAAGGCGGCCCTGAAGTTCGTCAACTTCATGACCTCCGCGGCCTCCCAGTCGACGATCGCGCTGAAGAACTCGACGCTGCCGACCCGCGACGACGCCTACACCGCCGCCGTGAAGTCCGACCCGGGCATCGCCGGCTTCCAGAGTGTCCTCGGCGCCGCCCAGCCGCGTCCGGCGCTCGCCGAATACAGCTCCCTGTGGGGCCCGTTGGACACCGAACTGCCCAAGGTCGCCGGTGGCAAGGAGTCCCTCGACAAGGGTCTGAGCAACGCCGAGCTGGCGATCGCCAAGCTGGTCCCGGACTTCAGCAAGTAGCCCCGCACGGCCGTCGGTTCCTCCCCCGCTCCGGGCTCCGCCCGAGCGGGGGAACCCCCGTGCGACAGCCCGGGGGACGGGTCCGACGGCCATCGGCCCGCGTTGCCGCAGCCCTCGAACCCGCCGTGCCCGCTTGAACTTCCAGAAGGTGTCGAACGAACCATGACAGTCGCCATCGACCGCGCGACCGGCAAGCGCCACGGTGACCGCGCACCCCGTCCCGGACCGGGCAGGCGCCTCAGGAACGGCTACCAGAAGCACTGGTACGCGTACGCGATGATCATCCCCGTGGTCGTCGTGCTCGGCGTCCTCGTGCTCTACCCCCTGGTGTACGGCCTCTACCTGACGCTCACCGACGCCAACAGCCTGAACACCGCGCGCACGATCGGCGTCAACCACATCGACGCCACCTACAAGTTCATCGGGCTCGACAACTACAAGGACATCCTGTTCGGCCCGACGTCGTACGACCGCTTCTGGTCGCACTTCATCTGGACGATCGTCTGGACCGCGCTCTGCGTGGCCCTCCACTACACGGTGGGCCTCGCGCTCGCCCTGCTGCTCAACCAGAAGCTGCGCGCCCGCACGTTCTACCGGCTGATCCTGATCCTGCCCTGGGCCGTCCCCACCTTCGTGACGGTCTTCGGCTGGCGCTTCATGCTCGCCGACGGCGGCATCATCAACTCCGCGCTGCACAGCCTGCATCTGCCCCAGCCCGACTGGCTGGAGAGCACGTTCTGGCAGCGGTTCGCCGCCATCATGGTCAACACCTGGTGCGGGGTGCCGTTCATGATGGTCTCCCTGCTCGGCGGCCTCCAGTCCATCGACACCTCGCTCTACGAGGCCGCCGAGATGGACGGCGCGAGCCCCTGGCAGCGCTTCCGCTACGTCACCCTGCCGGGCCTGCGGTCGGTCAGCTCCACCGTCGTCCTCCTCGGCGTGATCTGGACCTTCAACCAATTCGCCGTGATCTTCCTGCTGTTCGGCAACACCGCACCCGACGCCCAGATCCTCGTCACCTGGTCGTACTTCCTCGGCTTCGGCCAACAGCCGCGCGAATTCGCCCAGTCGGCCGCCTACGGCATCCTGCTGCTGGCCATCCTGGTCGTCTTCACCTCCTTCTACCGCCGCTGGCTGAACCGCAATGACCAACAGCTCGCGATCTGAGGCAGGAGTCCCCATGAGCACCACGACACCACCGCAACGGACCCGCCGACGGGGCGAGTTGAGCCGCTCCGGCACCCTCGCCTCGCACGGCGTCCTGATCGTCGCGAGCCTGATCGCGCTCTTCCCGATCGCCTGGCTGGTCTTCCTCTCCCTCGGCCCGGACTCGGACGACTACCTCCACCCGGCCGGCATCTGGAAGAAGATGACGTTCGGCAACTACTCGTTCGTGCTCCAGCACACCGAGTTCTTCGACTGGCTGAAGAGTTCGCTGATCGTCTCGCTGGGCACCACGGTCATCGGCGTCACGATCGCCGCGACCACCGGATACGCCGTCTCGCGCATGCGGTTCCCCGGGTACCGGAAGTTCATGTGGGTGCTGCTGGTTACCCAGATGTTCCCGATAGCGGTACTCATCGTGCCGATGTACCAGATTCTGGCCGATCTCCAGCTCATCGACAGCTACCTTGGTCTCATCCTCGTCTACTGCTCGACGGCGGTGCCGTATTGCGCCTGGCTGCTCAAGGGCTACTTCGACACGATCCCGTTCGAGATCGACGAGGCGGGACGCGTCGACGGGCTCAACCCCTTCGGCACGTTCGCGCGCCTGATCCTGCCGCTCGCCAAGCCGGGCCTCGCGGTCGCCGCGTTCTACAGCTTCCTCACGGCCTTCGGCGAGGTCGCGTTCGCCTCGACCTTCATGCTGTCCGACACGAAGTACACCTTCGCGGTCGGATTGCAGACCTTCGTCAGCGAGCACGACGCGCAGCGGAACCTGATGGCCGCGACCGCGGTACTGATCGCGATACCGGTCGCGGCGTTCTTCTATCTCGTACAGAAGAACCTCGTCACCGGGCTCACGGCAGGTGGCACGAAGGGCTGACTGCCGGGTTCGTCGTTGTCTGCCGCGCTGTCGTGGCTGGCCGCGCAGTTCCCCGCGCCCCTTTGGGGGCGGAGCCCCCAAACCCCCAATACCCGAGGCGGCCGTGGTGTCCATCCGACCCCGCTGACACCACGGCCGCCTCGTCTCCAACCACCCCCGCCCAGAACCCCGTCACGCACCAAGGACGCCATGACCCAGCAGCACTCCGTCATCGCCCCGGCACAGTCCCCCGCCAAAGCCAAGCGCGGCGACTGGTGGAGAGACGCCGTGATCTACCAGGTCTACCCCCGCAGCTTCGCCGACAGCAACGGCGACGGCATGGGCGACCTGGAAGGCGTACGCGCCCGGCTCCCGTACCTGCGCGACCTCGGCATCGACGCCGTCTGGCTCAGCCCGTTCTACGCCTCCCCGCAGGCGGACGCCGGCTACGACGTCGCCGACTACCGCGCCGTGGACCCGATGTTCGGCAACCTGCTCGACGCCGACGCGCTGATCCGCGACGCCCACGGACTCGGCCTGCGTATCATCGTCGACCTCGTCCCCAACCACTCCTCGGACCAACACGACTGGTTCAAGCGGGCGTTGAGGGAGGGCCCCGGCTCACCGCTGCGGGAGCGCTACCACTTCCGCCCCGGCAAGGGCGAGCACGGCGAACTCCCGCCCAACGACTGGGAGTCCATCTTCGGCGGCCCGGCCTGGACCCGCGTCACCGAACCGGATGGCTCGGCGGGGGAGTGGTACCTGCACCTCTTCGCCCCCGAGCAGCCCGACTTCAACTGGGAACACCCGGCGGTGGGCGACGAGTTCCGCTCGATCCTCCGCTTCTGGCTGGACATCGGCGTCGACGGCTTCCGCATCGACGTGGCCCACGGCCTGGTGAAGGCGGCGGGCCTGCCCGACCTCGGCTCGCACGATCAGCTCAAGCTGCTGGGCAACGATGTCATGCCGTTCTTCGACCAGGACGGCGTCCACGACGTCTACCGCCAGTGGCGCACCGTCCTGGACGAGTACGCGGGCGAGCGCATCTTCGTGGCGGAGGCATGGACGCCCACGGTGGAGCGGACGGCCAACTACGTCCGCCCGGACGAACTCCACCAGGCCTTCAACTTCCAGTACCTGTCGACCGAGTGGGACGCCGAGGAACTGCGTACGGTCGTCGACCGCACCCTGGAGGCCATGCGCCCGGTCGGCGCCCCCGCCACCTGGGTCCTCTCCAACCACGACGTCACCCGGCACGCCACCCGGTTCGCCAACCCGCCCGGCCTCGGCACCCAGATCCGCACCGCGGGGGACCGCGAGCTGGGCCTGCGCCGGGCCCGCGCCGCGACCCTGCTGATGCTGGCGCTGCCCGGCTCGGCGTACATCTACCAGGGCGAGGAGCTCGGCCTGCCCGACGTCGTCGACCTCCCGGACGAAGTCCGCCAGGACCCCGCCTACTTCAGGGGCGCCGGCCAGGACGGCTTCCGGGACGGGTGCCGGGTGCCGATCCCGTGGACGCGTGACGGATCGTCGTACGGCTTCGGCAGCGGCGGGAGCTGGCTGCCGCAGCCGGACGGCTGGGGCGAGCTGAGCATCGAGGCGCAGACCGGGGCGGCCGGTTCGACGCTGGAGCTGTACCGGGCCGCGCTCGCCGCCCGCCGCACCCAGCCGGACCTCGGCGCGGGCGACTCGGTGGAGTGGCTGCGGGCCCCGCAGGGCGTACTCGCCTTCCGGCGCGGGGAGTTCGTGTGTGTCGCGAACACGAGCGGGGAGTCGGTGACGACCCCGGCGTACGGCCGTCTCCTGCTCGCCAGCGGTGAGGTGACCGAGACGGACGGCGAGGCGAAGCTGCCCGCCGACACGACGGTGTGGTGGACCACCACCCCGTAACTGCCGTTGCGCCACGGGAAGTTCTTGCAGCAACTTCACACGGCCCGCTGCCCTTTTGGGCGGCGGGCCCTTAACATCTGGGCGACCGCAAGGTTTCCACTGTCTTTCAGCAAGAATCTTCAAGGACCTTCAACGGAGAAGGAATCCCCACATGGCCAACAGCAGATCACTTGCGGGCGCCTTCGCCCTCGCCGCCGCGACGGCCCTCCTGGTGCCCGGCACCGCGCACGCCTCCCCGCCCGGCTCCAAGGACGTCACCGCCGTCCTCTTCGAGTGGAACTTCGCCTCGGTCGCCAAGGAGTGCACCAACACCCTCGGCCCGGCCGGTTACGGCTACGTCCAGGTCTCCCCGCCCGCCGAGCACATACAGGGCTCGCAGTGGTGGACGTCGTACCAGCCGGTGAGCTACAAAATCGCCGGGCGGCTCGGCGACGCGACCGCCTTCAAGAACATGATCAGCACGTGTCACGCGGCGGGCGTGAAGGTCGTCGTCGACACGGTCATCAACCACATGTCGGCGGGCAGCGGCACCGGCACCGGCGGCTCGTCGTACACGAAGTACAACTACCCCGGCCTGTACTCCTCGTACGACATGGACGACTGCACGGCGACGGTCAGCGACTACACCAACCGCGCCAACGTCCAGAACTGCGAACTGGTCGGGCTGGCCGACCTGGACACCGGCGAGGAGTACGTCCGCGCCACGATCGCCGGCTACATGAACAGCCTCCTCGGCTACGGCGCCGACGGCTTCCGCATCGACGCGGCCAAGCACATCCCGGCGACCGACCTCGCGAACATCAAGTCCCGCCTGACGAACCCCTCCGCGTACTGGAAGCAGGAGGTCATCTACGGCGCCGGCGAGGCGGTCCAGCCCACCGAGTACACCGGCAACGGCGACGTCCAGGAGTTCCGCTACGCCTACGACCTCAAGCGGGTCTTCAACAACGAGAACCTCGCCTACCTGAAGAACTACGGTGAGGGCTGGGGGTACATGAACAGCTCGGTCGCGGCGGTCTTCGTGGACAACCACGACACCGAGCGCAACGGCTCGACCCTCAACTACAAGGACGGCGCCAACTACACGCTGGCCAACGTCTTCATGCTCGCCTACCCCTATGGCGCCCCGGACATCAACTCCGGCTACGAGTGGTCGGACGCGGACGCCGGACCGCCCAACAACGGCGCGGTGACGGCCTGTTGGCAGGACGGCTGGAAGTGCCAGCACGCCTGGCCCGAGATCAAGTCCATGGTCGCCTTCCGCAACGCGACCAGCGGCCAGTCCCTCACCAACTGGTGGGACGACGGCAACGACGCGATCGCGTTCGGCCGCGGCAGCAAGGGCTATGTCGCCATCAACCACGAGACGTACTCGCTGACGCAGACCTACCAGACGTCGCTCGCCGCGGGCACGTACTGCAACGTGCAGAACAACACCTCGGTGACCGTGAACTCCGGCGGCCAGTTCACGGCGACCCTGGGCTCCAACACGGCGCTGGCGATCTACGCGGGCAAGTCGAGCTGCTGATCGCCGCGTTGGACGGCGGCGGGGCGGGGGGACGCACCGCCGCCGTCCGGCCCGTGGGATCAGGGGGTGACGGTGATGTGCTTCGCCAGGGCCGTCACGGAGAGGTCGCCGTGGTCGACCCACTGCGGGAAGGCCAGCGTCTTGTGCTGAGTGGAGGCGGGCGGGGTGATCTCCAGGAACGCGGCGTGCGTCGCGCCCGAGGTGCCGGTGTTGGCGTGGGTCCAGGCGACGACGGCCTCGGCGCTCTCGCCGTCCTTGAGGATGAGGGTCTTCTTGCCGGGGTTGTGCGCGTACCAGGTGTTGCCCCACGTGGTGTGCGTCGTCAGCTTCCTGTGCGCGGAGTTCTCCAGGCCCAGGCCCGGGTAGCCGCGCAGCGCGCAGGTCTTCCCGCTGAGGTTGCGCAGCCGTATGACGACACCCTCGTGGTTCATCCCCCCGCCGAGCTGCTGACCGTAGGTCGCCTTCAGCGCGGCGGCCGAGCAGGTCGGCGTCGCCTTCGCGGTGGCGCCGGAGGTCGCGGCGTTCGCGGTCCCCGCCCAGCCCACGAGCCCGAGGCCGACGGCGGCGCCCAGCCCGACGACCGCGCGCCCGATCCTGCGGCCGGCGCGCCGCCGGTGCTCGGCGGTGGCGGCCCGGTCGGTGGTGTTCCGGATTTCGTTCACGGTCATGATCCCCACTCCTGCTCCGCGGACCGTGGTCTGCGGCCCGCACCCGTCCTTCTGTGCCGTACACAAGGTTCGATGCGTGCCACGGCGGTTTTGTTCGCGGAAGAGGCGGAAGACTTTTCCCGGCGCCGTTTGCTGGAAGTTCTTTCCATGCCTTTCATGACTCTTGCTGCAACCCTTGCGTCGGCGATACGGTCTCGCCGGGGTCGGACCCGAACTGAGCCGTAATCGCAAGGAGTTCACGCCTGTGATACCGAGATGGCCGGCGCCTAGGCGCTCCGCGGGAAGTGCAGGGAGACGTCGTCCGTCGTCCTTGGCGCCGTCGTGGCTGGTCGCGCAGTTCCCCGCGCCCCTTCGGGGCGTCGCCGAACCGCAGCCGACTTCGCCCGACCCGCTCACGGCACGCCGCACCCTGTACCCGGGATGGATCGCGGTTCTCGCCGCGGCCGTCCTCACGGCGGTGTTCCTCCAGCCCCTCGCCGCCCACGCGGCCGCCCCGCCCGCGCCCCCGTCGGACGCCAGGCTGGCCGCGACGCCCGCCCGGCACGACGACACGCGCGAGCAGTTCTACTTCGTGATGCCGGACCGGTTCGCGAACGGCGACACCTCCAACGACCGAGGCGGGCTGACCGGTTCACGCCTCAGCACCGGCTACGACCCCACCGACAAGGGCTTCTACCAGGGCGGCGACCTCAAGGGCCTGACGAACAAGCTCGACTACATCAAGGGCCTCGGCACCACCGCCATCTGGATGGCCCCGATCTTCAGGAACCAGCCCGTGCAGGGGACCGGCGCCGGAGCTTCCGCCGGCTACCACGGCTACTGGATCACGGACTTCACCCAGGTCGACCCGCACTTCGGCACCAACAAGGACCTGGCGACCCTCATCGCCAAGGCCCACGCCAAGGGCATGAAGGTCTTCTTCGACGTCATCACCAACCACACCGCCGACGTCGTCGACTACGAGGGCAAGTCCTACGACTACCTCTCCAAGGGCGCCTTCCCGTACCTCACCAAGGACGGGCGGCCCTTCGACGACGCCGACTACGCGGACGGCGGGAAGACGTTCCCCGAGGTCACGACGTCCTCCTTCCCGAAGACCCCGACCGTCCCCGCCGGCAAGGCGAACGTGAAGGTCCCGTCCTGGCTCAACGACCCGACGATGTACCACAACCGTGGCGACTCGACGTACGTCGGCGAGAATGCCACCTACGGCGACTTCTCCGGCCTGGACGACCTGTGGACCGAACGCCCCGAGGTCGTCAGCGGCATGGAGAAGATCTACGAGAAGTGGGTCCGTGACTTCGACGTCGACGGCTTCCGCATCGACACCGTGAAACACGTCGACATGGACTTCTGGACCCAGTGGGCCACCGCCCTCGACACCTACGCGGCCCGGCACGGCCGGAAGAACTTCTTCATGTTCGGCGAGGTCTACTCCGCCGACACGTCCATCACCTCGCCGTACGTCACCCAGGGCCGCCTGGACGCCACGCTCGACTTCCCCTTCCAGGACGCGGCCCGCGTCTACGCCTCCCAGGGCGGCAGCGCGCAGAAGCTCGGAAGCGTCTTCGGCGACGACTACAAGTACACGACCGACAAGGCCAACGCGTACGAGCAGGTCACCTTCCTCGGCAACCACGACATGGGCCGCATCGGCTACTTCCTCGGCCAGGACAACCCGAAGGCCACCGACGCCCAGCTCCTCGCCAAGGACCGGCTCGCCAACGAGCTGATGTTCCTCAGCCGCGGCAACCCCGTCGTCTACTACGGCGACGAACAGGGCTTCACCGGCTCCGGCGGCGACAAGGACGCCCGCCAGCCGATGTTCGGGTCGAAGATCGCCGACTATCTCGACGACGACGAGATCGGCACCGACCGCACGGCCGCGAGTGACGCGTACGACCCGACTGCCCCGCTGTACCGGCAGATCGCGGCTCTCTCGAAGCTCCGCAAGGCCAACCCGGCCCTCACCGACGGCGTCCAGACCGAGCGCTACGCGGCCGACGGCGCCGGCGTCTACGCCTTCACACGGACGGGCACCGGATCGGACAGGAACGAGTACGTCGTCGCCCTCAACAACGCCGACACGGCGAGGACGGTGACCTTCGCGACCGGTTCGCCGGACATGAAGTACCGCGGGATCTACGGCACTTCGGCCACCACGACGAGCGGCGCCGACAACAAGGTGACCGTCGCCGTCCCCGCCGGCGCCGCGATCGTCCTCCAGGCGGCCGGTGCCCTCGCCGAACCCGTCACCAAGCCGGAGATCACCCTCAGGGCCCCGGACGCGGGTGCCACCGGCACCGTCGAGCTGAGCGCCGACGTCACCGGCGGTCAGCTCGACCGGGTCGTCTTCGCCGCCCAGACCGGCAACGGCGCATGGCGGACCCTGGGTTCGGCCGACCACGCCCCGTACAAGGTCACGCAGACGATCGGCAAGGACGTACCGGCCGGAACAGCCCTGCGCTACAAGGCGGTTGTGGTCGACTCGACCGGACGCACCGCGAGCGCGACGGCCGTCTCCACCACCGGCACCCCGCCCGCCGAAGCGGTCCCCACCGCCTCCTCGCGCGACTACGCGATCGTCCACTACAAGCGCACGGACGGCGACTACGCCGACTGGGGCCTGTACGCGTGGGGCGACCTCGCCGACGGCGAGGCGACGACCTGGCCCGCGAGTCATCCCTTCGTCGGCCGGGACGCCTACGGCGCCTTCGCCTACGTCAAGTTGAAGCCCGGGGCGACGAACGTCGGCTTCCTGGTGATCGACAGGGACGGCGACAAGGACGTCTCCGCCGACCGTTCGATCGACGTCACGCGGACCGGCGAGGTGTGGATCGAGCAGGGCAAGGAGGCCGTACAGACCCAGCGGCCCGACTATCCGGCGCAGGACACCACCAAGGCCGTCATCCACTACCACCGCGCGGACGGCGACTACTCCGGCTGGGGTCTCCACGTCTGGACGGGGGCCGCGCACCCCACGGACTGGTCGAGCCCGCTGGAGCCGGTGCGGACCGACGCGTACGGCGCCGTCTTCGAGGTGCCGCTGAACTCCGGTGCCACCAGCCTCAGTTACATTCTGCACAAGGGCGACGAGAAGGACCTCTCCGCCGATCAGTCGCTCGACCTCAAGACCGACGGCAACGAGGTGTGGCTGCTGAACGGCCAGGAGAAGTACCTCCTGCCGCAGCCCGCCGGGAGTGCGGCGGCCCTCGACCTGACCACCTCCAAGGCGGTCTGGATCGACCGGAACACGGTCGCCTGGAACGGCTCCGACGCCGCCGCCTCCACCCAGCTCGTGTACTCCCGCGACGGGTCGATCGCCGCGAAGGACGGCACGCTGACGAGCGACGACGAGCGCTGGCTGCGACTGTCGAGGACCACGCTCACCGACGCCCAGAAGTCCACGTTCCCCTATCTGAAGGACTATGCGGCCTGGTCCGTCGACCCGCGTGACCGGGGGCGGGTGAAGGAGGCCCTGGACGGGCAGCTCATCGCCTCCCAACGGGCCGTCAACGGAGCCGTGTTGGCCGCCACCGGCGTACAGCTCGCCGGAGTGCTCGACGACGTGTACGGGGCCGCGACCAAGGCCGACCTCGGGCCGACCTTCCGCAACGGCCGCCCCACGCTGGCCGTGTGGGCGCCGACCGCGCAGAGCGTGTCCCTCGACCTCGACGGCTCGCTGAAGAAGATGAGCCGGAACGCCACCACCGGCGTCTGGTCCGTCACCGGTCCGGCCTCCTGGAAGAACAAGCCGTACCGGTACGTCGTGAAGGTGTGGGCGCCGACCGTCCGGAAGGTCGTCACCAACGAGGTCACCGACCCCTACTCGGTCGCCCTCACCACCGACTCGAAGCGCAGCCTCGTCGTCGACCTCGCCGACAAGTCCCTCGCCCCGAGCGGCTGGTCGGGCCTGAGGAAGCCGAAGGCGGTGCCGCTCAAGGACGCGGAGATCCAGGAGCTGCACATCCGCGACTTCTCCGTCGCGGACACCACGGTCCCTGCCAAGGACCGCGGGACCTACCTCGCCTTCACGGACAGGAACAGCGACGGCTCCAGGCATCTGCGGGAGCTGGCCCGGTCCGGGACGTCGTACGTGCATCTGCTGCCCGCCTTCGACATCGCGACCATCCCGGAGAAGAAGTCCGAGCAGTCCACCACCGACTGCGACCTCGCCTCCTACGCCGCCGACTCGGAGCAGCAGCAGGCGTGCGTGGCGGCCGTCGCCGCCAAGGACGCCTACAACTGGGGGTACGACCCGTATCACTTCACGGTCCCGGAGGGGTCGTACGCGACCGACCCGGACGGCACCGGGCGCACCGTCGAGTTCCGCAGGATGGTCAAGTCGCTGAACGAGGACGGTCTTCGGGTCGTCATGGACGTCGTCTACAACCACACGGCGGCCGCGGGTCAGGCGGACACCTCGGTGCTCGACAGGATCGTGCCGGGCTACTACCAGCGGCTGCTGGCCGACGGCAGCGTCGCGAACTCCACCTGCTGTGCCAACACGGCGACCGAGAACGCCATGATGGGCAAGCTGGTCGTCGACTCCGTGGTCACCTGGGCCAAGGAGTACAAGGTCGACGGTTTCCGCTTCGACCTCATGGGACACCAGCCGAAGGCCAACATCCTCGCCGTGCGCAAGGCGCTGGACGCGCTGACCCTCGCGAAGGACGGCGTCGACGGCAAGAAGATCATCATGTACGGCGAGGGCTGGAACTTCGGCGAGGTCGCCGACGACGCCCGATTCGTGCAGGCCACGCAGAAGAACATGGCCGGCACGGGCATCGCGACCTTCTCCGACCGGGCCCGTGACGCGGTGCGCGGCGGCAGCCCCTTCGACGACGACCCGGGCGTCCAGGGCTTCGCCTCCGGGCTCTACACCGACCCCAACTCGTCCAAGGCGAACGGTACTTCGGCCGAGCAGAAGGCCCGCCTCCTGCACTACCAGGACCTCATCAAGGTCGGCCTGAGCGGCAACCTCGCGACCTACCACTTCACCGACACCGACGGGAAGGACGTCACCGGCGCCGGGATCGACTACAACGGCGCACCCGCCGGCTACGCGGACGCGCCCGGCGACGCCCTCGCCTACGTCGACGCGCACGACAACGAGTCGCTGTTCGACGCCCTCACCTACAAGCTGCCCGCGACGACGAGCGCCGCCGACCGGGCCCGGATGCAGGTCCTCGCGATGGCCACGGCCACGCTCTCGCAGGGGCCGGCGCTCTCGCAGGCCGGGACCGACCTGCTGCGCTCCAAGTCCCTGGACCGCAACTCGTTCGACAGCGGCGACTGGTTCAACGCGATCCACTGGAACTGCGCGGACGGCAACGGCTTCGGGCGGGGCCTGCCGACGGCGGCCGACAACGCGTCGAAGTGGCCGTACGCGAAAGGTCTGCTGACGTCGGTGAAGGTGGGCTGCGGGCAGATCGACGGGGCCTCGGCCGCGTACCAGGAGCTGCTGAGGATCCGTACGAGCGAGCCCGTCTTCTCGCTCGGCACGGCCGCGCGGGTGCAGTCGGAGATGTCCTTCCCGCTGTCCGGGAAGGACGAGACGCCCGGCGTGATCACCATGGAACTCGGCGATCTCGTCGTGGTGTTCAACGCGACGCCGACCGGACAGGACCAGCGGATCGGGGCGCTGGCCGGTTCCGGTTACCGGCTGCACCCGGTGCAGGCGAGGGGCGCCGACGCCACCGTGAAGGCCGCTTCCTACGCGAAGGGGACGGGTACCTTCACCGTTCCGGGTCGCACTGTGGCCGTATTTACCCGGACACCCTGAAAGCGCATTACCGTAGTGGGGCAGGCTGTGGTCAGCGGCCTGTCCCACCGGTGTGTCAAAGGGCCAGGTCTGAGAAATGGACGTCAACGGCAAACTGACGCACGCGACCGTGCTGCTCGTCGACGACGAGCCGGCGAGCCGGTTCGCGGTCGAGAGCGTGCTGAGCCGTGCCGGGCATCGGGTCCTCGCGGTCGGCAGCGGCACCGAGGCGCTCGCCGAACTCGACGTGCGGCTGCGCAAGGGGAACCTCCCGGACGTGGCGCTGATCGACGTGCACCTGCCGGACATGAGCGGCTTCGAACTGTGCGGGCTGCTCAAGGAGCGGCCGCGGATGGCGGGCCTGCCGGTCGTGCACGTCTCCGCGCTCGCCGCACCGCCGAGCAACCGCTGCCAGGCGCTCGACGCGGGCGACGAGGCCTTCCTCACCGTGCCCGCGGAGCCCGAGGAGATCGAGGCGGCGGTCCGGTCCGCGGTCCGCGCGGCCCGGCTGCGGGCCGACGACCAGGCGCTCGTCAAGCGGCTGACCCTGCTGTCCGAGATGATCGTCACCATCCAGGCGGCGCGCTCCCTCCAGGAGCTCGTCGACGTCGCCGCCGACGGCACCGCACGGCTCACCGGCACCCCGGCCGCCGTCTTCGTCCTCGACCGGGACGACCAGCTCTACCGCGGCCTGCCCCGGGACCGCACCGCCGTGGCGCTGCCGGGCGAGGACGCCGACCGGGCCGTGGCCCGGCTGCTGCGGCGGCTCTCCCAGGGGCAGTCCGGGGTGCAGATCACCACCGTGCCCGCGCCGCTGTGGCCCACCGGGTTCTTCCGGCCCGGCGTCGAGCACGACGCCCGGCTGGCGCTCGTCCTCACCCAGGAGGGCCGGGCCCCGGTCTGTCTCGCCGCCCCCACCCGCGGGCTGCGCCGGGTCGGCCCCGAGGCCGGCGCGCTGATCGCGCAGCTCGCCCAGGCCACCGCGCTCGCCGCCGAGCCGCTCCTCATGTACCAGGTTGAGCGGCATGTGGCCCTCACCCTCCAGCGCAGCTTCCTGCCCAGGCCCGACCGGCTGCCCGAACTCGACGGCGCGGACGTCGTGGTGCGGTACGTGCCCGCGTCCCAGGACACCGAGATCGGCGGCGACTTCTACGCCGTCCTGAAGGTCGGCTCGCGCGTGCTCTTCGCCGTCGGCGACGTCGTCGGGCACTCGCTGGAGGCGGCCACCGTGATGGTCGAGATACGGCACGCCCTGCGCGCCTACTGCGTCGACGAGAGCGATCCGAGCGTCCTCGCCGAGCGGCTGGACCGGATGCTCCAGCACTACCACCCGGAGACCACGGCCACCGTCTGCCTGGTCGTCGTCGACCCGGACACCGGGCGCACCCTCATCTCCAACGCCGGGCACATCCCGCCGCTGATCATCCGGGACAGCGGCAGCGCGGACTACGCCAAGGCGTCGGGCCCGCTGCTCGGCGTGGGCCTGTCCCATCCGCCGCCCACGGAGCTGTTCCTCGAACCCTCCGACCGGCTCCTGATGATCACCGACGGCCTCATCGAGACCCGCGGCACCGACCTCTCCGCCTCGATGGACCAGCTCCGTGCGGCGGCCTCCGGCGCCCTGCCCGGCCTGGACGCGCTGTGCGACACCCTGCTCGACTGCTTCGGCGTCGACCGGGACGACGACATCGCGATGCTGGCGCTACGGCTGGGGTGAGCCCGCGGGCGGCTAGGGTGAGCCCGTTGTTGGCTGAGAAACAGGAGCGCCTGATGCCGCAGATCACCGTCGACCACTCCCACACGATCTCCTTCGACCAGGACGGTTTCGCCCGTGCGCTGCACCAGGCGGTGGTCGAGATCGCCGCGGCGAAGCCGGAGGCGTGCAAGACGCAGTTCCGCCCGAGCGAGTACACGGCCTTCGGGTACGAGGGTCTCGACGAGCTGGGTCACACCGTCGTGCACGTCACCCTCGGCCTGCTCGCCGGGCGCACCGAGGAGACCAAGGCGAAGCTGACCGAGAAGGTCCTGGAGCTGCTCCGCGAGTACATCGACGAGGACGGCTCCGTGCTGCACGCCTCGGCCGAGGTACGCGAACTGGACGCGTCGTACCGGAAGTTCGAGCGCTAGAGCCCGCCGGACAGGCCCTAGGACGCGAGCGCGATCAGCCGGACGACGAGGTCGCTGAACGGCCCGTCGCCCGGCTCGTGCTTGAGCGACTCGCGCAGCAGTCCGCTGAGTTCCTCGTCGTAGGCCGCGCTCACCGCCGCCAACGCGCCGAAGTCGTGCACGAGCTGGCGTTCCAGCTCGGCGCGCGGGATGCGCCGGCCGTCCAGCCAGATCAGGGCCGTCGACTCGACGAGCGAGATCCACGACCGGATCATCAACTCCAGCCGCGCGGGCGGGTCCTGGACCTTCATATGGGACAGGATCTGGAGATACGCGGCGTGCCGCACCCCGTCGACGAGCGCGTTGGTGGTGGACGAACCCACCGCGGGACCGCCGCGCATCAGCGCCGCGAATCCCGGCCCGTGGTCGTCCACGAAGTCGAAGAACCGGCCCATCACCCGCAGCAGCCGTGATCCGAGCGAGCCCTCCTCGGCGACCACGAACCGCCCGGCCAGATCGTCCGAGGCGCGCTGCAACGCGGCCTCGTACAAGCTGAGTTTGCCGGGAAAGTAGTGGTAGACCAGCGGCCGGGAAATGCCCGCGGCCGCGGCTATCTCGTCGATGGAGACCTCGTCGGGCGAGCGATGGCTGAAGAGATCGAGAGCGACGCCGATCAACTGCTGCCGCCGTTCCTCGACTCCCATCCTGCGGCGAACCCCGGTACTCATGCGAACACCTTACCGATCGGAACCGGAGCCCAACGGCCCGGTCCACCCAAGGTCGTTCACATATCCAACACGATTCGTCCACCGCGGGCCCGGGATACACAGATCAGCATTGAGTCCTCACGCTCGGTGTCCGTCAGCAGCTCGTCCCGGTGCTCCACGTCCCCTTCCACGACGCGCTGTTGGCAGGTTCCGCAGAACCCCTGCTCGCAGGAGTAGAGGGTGTCGGGCAGTTCCGCCCGGACGGCGGCCAGCACCGTGGAGTCGGCGGCCACGGTCAACGTCCGCCCGCTGCGCCGGAGTTCGACCTCGAAGGCCGTGTCGCCGCCGGTGCCGTCGCCCAACTGGGCCCGGGGCGCGAACCGTTCGAGCCGTACGTCCGGGACGCGCTCCGCCGCGGCCGCCATCAGCCCCTCGGGCCCGCAGCAGTAGACGACGGCCCCCTCGGGCAACTCCGCGAGCAGCGCGTCCAGTTCGGGCCGCCGCCCGCTCACTACGGTGACCCGGCCCGCGCCGAACTCCGCCAACTCCTCCAGGAACGGCATGGAGTTGACCGTGCGGCCCGCGTAGAGCAGCCGCCAGTCGGCGCCCTCGGGCAGCGCCCGCAGCATCGGCAGCACCGGGGTGATCCCGATGCCGCCGACGACGAAGACGTACGACGGCGCCTCGATCAGCGGGAACCGATTGCGCGGCCCCCGGACCTCCACCTCCGTTCCCTCCCACACCTGTTCGTGCACCTCGCGCGACCCGCCCCGGCCGTCCGCGACCAGCCGCGCGGCGACCGTGTACGACGAGGTGTCCGCCGGGTCCCCGCACAGCGAGTACTGCCGCACCAGCCCCGAGGGCAGCACCAGATCGATGTGCGCCCCGGGCTCCCAGCGCGGCAGGTCCGTCCCTTCCAGGCGCAGTTGTACGACGCCTTCGGCGACCGTCTCCCGTGCGGCGACCCGGAGCCTCAGCGCCCGGGTGCGCGGCCGGCCGGAGACCGGCGGGTCGAGCGCGGGCAGCGGCCACAGCGGCGAGGCCCGCACCCGGCGCCGTAGCGCACGGCGGGTCAGCAGGGTGGCGCCGGCCAGGACGGCGACGGTGAGCGGCTTCGGCACTACTCCGCCCTCTTCTCGGCGGCCACCGCCGCGGGCGAGGACGCGAGGTAGGCGACGGCCTGCTCGGTGCTGCCCTCCTGGGAGGGGTGGTAGGCGCGGCTCAGGTAGCGGGGTATGGACCTGAGCATGTCCCCGGTGGCGGGCAGGGTGCCGCGCTTCCCGGCGACGTAGAAGTCCTTGAAGCTCGCGCGGGCGTCGACGAGGGTCGGGTCGTTCGCCATGAAGAAGCGGGAGCCGCGCTGCCACAGGAACATCAGGGCGGCGAACGCGGTAGCCCAGGTGCGGGCACGGCGCCGGTAGCCGCCGTCGACGTGCATGAAGAGGTCGAAGGCGACGGAGCGGTGCTCGACCTCCTCGGCGCCGTGCCAGCGCAGCAGGTCCAGCATGGTCGGATCGGCGCCGCGCCGGTCCAACTCCTCCGCGTTCAGGACCCAGTTGCCGAGGAACGCGGTGTAGTGCTCGATCGCCGCGATGATCGCGACCCGCTCCAGCAGCCACCACCTGCGGGCCCTGCCCGGCGGCAGGGTGCGGTCGCCGAGCAGCTTCTCGAAGAACCAGTCGACCTGCGCGGTGTACGGCGTCGGGTCCAGGCCCAGTTCCCTGAGGTGGGGGAGGACCTCGTCGTGGGCCTGGGAGTGCATCGCCTCCTGGCCGATGAACCCGATCACGTCCTCGCGCAGCCGGTCGTCCCGGATGAGGGGCAGCACCTGCTTGTAGACGTGCACGAACCACCGCTCACCGGCGGGCAGCAGCAGGTGCAGCACGTTGATCGTGTGCGTGGTGAAGGGGTCGCCGGGCACCCAGTGCAGCGGGGTGCCGTCCCACGAGAAGGACACCTTTCGGGCCTTGAGCGGCGTGTTAGACATGGCGTCAATGTACTGACGGGTAAGTCCCTGGGGAAGCCTTGCGCGGGGACTTGTTGACGCGAATGTCAGCTAGGAGGGGCGGTGGGGGGTAGGGGGCGGTTAGCGGAGGCCGCTGATCGTGCTGCCGTCGTCCAGGGTCCCCTTCAGCTCGGCCCGGACACCCTGCTCGGTCTTCACGGCGAGCAGGCCGCCCTGCGCCGAGCCGGTGACCCCGCCCGTCGCGCTGACCGCCTCCGTGCCCTTGCTGCCCGCGGCCAGCAGATACCAGCCGCCCGCCGCCGACTTCCACAGCACCCCGGCCAGCACATGCGGGTCGCGCGCCCCACAGGCCGGCACGTCCTGCGCCTTCGCGGCGACCGCGCCGTATGTCCCGCCCGGGGTCCGGAACTGCGCCAGCACCCGCTCGCCGCCGCCCCGCCAGGTCTCCGCCCGCGTGCACACCCACTCCGCCGCGCCGCTCGCGTCGGGCAGCGGCTGCTCGGCGTACTGCCAGGAGTTCACCGACCGCACGCCCAGCGAGCGCATCGCGCCGAGGGAGCAGGCGTACGGCGCCCAGGCGTGCTGCGCCGCCGAGCCCGACACCTCGTGGACCGAGCCGGGGCGGCCCGCGGTGAGGTGCGCCGGGACCAGTTCGCCGAGGTCGCTCACCAGCCGGGTCCCGGTGTCGTCGGTCAGCTGGAGCACGTTCCACGACGTGCACGCGCCGGTCGCCGTCGCGGGGCTGGCCATCGGTGAGGTGATCCCGTCGCTGATGGTCATCGGCAGCGCGCCGGCATTCGGCTTCTGAAGGTCCCGCTCGGCCGCCTTCCTCACCCAAGGGGCGGTCAGATAGCGGACGTTGCCGTCGGCCCGGTCCAGGACCACCGCGTCCGCCCCGGCCCCGGTCGCGCCGTCGACCCGCGCGAAGTCCAGCGCGGCGCCCTTGGTGCCGTCCTTCGGCTCGGCGTAGCGGGCGATGCGCAGACCGTCGTAGAGGATCACCACGCGCGCGTTGTCGACCGTGCCCGCGTACAGGAGCTGGGGTGGTCCGGCCGGGCCGCCGGAGGGGGTGCCGGGGGTGGCCGAGACCTGGACGGACTCGCCGGGGCGGGCCCAGACGGCGAGGGCGCGGCGCAGCAGCGCGGTGTTGCCGGTGAGGTCGCCGCGGGCCGGCCAGACGGAGAAGTCCTCGCGTGCGGAGGACTCCCACGCGGTGGGCGCGATCCGCGTCAACTTGCTTGGATTCAGGGCGGCTTCGGCCGCCGGGTTCTCCGCGTACGCGGGTGCGGCGGCGCCGTCCGGGCCCCAGCCGCCGCCGGGCATCGCGAGCAGCGCACCGCACACGGCGACGGCCGCGGCGGCGGCGAGGGCGGCCTTGCCGTGCTGGCGGCGGCGCATCAGGTCGGTGGGCCGGGCGTGCAGCGAACAGGGGTCGAACTCGGGGGAGTCGAGGAGGTCGTACCGCGCGGGCGTCTCGTCGGCCTCGCGCAGCGCCGCGTCCACCGTGTCGACCCCGGCCGCCGCGAGCACCCTGCGGACGTCGCCGTCGGGCAGCTGCTCCAGACCGCGCAGGACATACGCCGCGCGGGCCGGACCGGAGAGGGCCGACAGCCGCTGGTCCAGGGCGAGTTCGTCGGCGCCGCCCGAGCGCGGGAAGAGCCGCAGACCCCGCACCTGGGGGAGCAGCGGCGGGAGTTGGGAGCGCTTGGGCAGCGCCCGGAACGACAGCGGGAGGCCCGCTTCCAGGGCCGTACGGACGACCTGGAGGCGGACGAAGGCGTAGCCCGGGTCCTCGTCGCGCCCGGTCGACTGGGCCGGAATCACGGACGCGGACGCGCGGCCCCGGGGCAGGGCGCGTTGGGTGAGGGCGTGCGCGGTCAGGACGCGCCGGTTGCGGCCGAGGCTCGGGGGGAGCACCAGATAGGCGAGCCGGACGAGCCGCGGATAGTGCTCGACGAGCGCGGCCTCGGCCTGTTCGACATCGACGACCGGGTCGGTGGGTGAAGCTGCGGGGCGCTTGGCGACATCCTGTGACTGCACGTTCAGCAAAACGAGCGAAGGGTGAGTTGGTCACCGCCACCCGGACGACTCAGGCGTCGGGCTCGGTCAGCGCGCGTGCGTAGTTCGCCATCGACCGCTGGTAGCGCGGCAGATGGGGTGCGAGGGCGCCCAGTACGAGGGAGAGGCCCTCGCGGTCGCGGCCGAGGCTGGACAGGCACAGGGCGAGGCACGCGCGGACCGCGTCGTCCAACTCGTCGGAAGGGCAGTCGAGTTCGGGTGTGAGCAGTTTGACGCCCTCCTCCGCCTGCCCGATGTTCCGCAGCGAACTGGCGAGTTGGATCTTCGCCCGTCGGCCCTTGTAGCCGTCCAGGCCGAGCGCCAGCGCCTCCCGGTACAGCGGAGCGGCCTTGTCCGAGTGGCCGGTCGAGTCCCAGGCGCAGGCCCGCTCGAACAGCCCCAGCGGGCTGCCGTCGGGGAGTTCGGCGACGAGCGCGTCGATCACCGCCCGGAACTCGGCGGCTTGCTCCTCCGGATAGTCGTCGAAGGTCGCCCAGGCGGCTGTCGTACGGTCTTCCCAGTCTTGGTTCACGGGCGCCACCTTCGCACACGCGTACAGCCGGTGACCAAGGATTTGAGCGCGGAGCGCGTCAGGGCCGTATCGAAGGAGAAGGTCCCTCGCCGGGGCCGACTGCGGCATGCTGCCGACCGGACGACCGGAGGAACGACAGATGAGGCTGACCCGACCGATGCTCGCGGTGGCCGGCGCCACGGCGGCGCTGGCGCTGGTGGGCTGCGGCGCCGACACCAAGGCCGCGACCGTACCGACGGCGGCCACCGGCAGCCTGGAGAGCCTGGCGGCCAAGGTGAAGTGCACGCCCGACATCCAGACCGACGCCGACGAACTCCGCCAGGCCATCTGCAAGATGAGCTACGGCAAGTTCGTCCTCGCGACCTTCGCCACCGACCGCGGCCAGCGCGAGTGGATCAACGACGCCAAGGACTACGGCGGTTTCTACCTCGTCGGCCGCAAGTGGGTCGCCGTGGGCACCGACAAGATCGTCAAGCGGCTCCAGGCCACGCTCGGCGGCGACGAGGAGATCGGCACCGACCACTCGAAGCACACCAGCTGAACTCCTCGTGAGCTGAACTCCTCGCGGGGACACACGAAAGCGGGCGGTGGGAGAATCCCACCGCCCGCTCTCGTACTAGCCCGTGCTCACTAGCACTTCTTGCCCGTGTTGACGCAGTTGGCGATCTTCGCCGCCAGGTTGTTCTTGGTGACGCTGATGAAGTCGTCGTGGTCGGTCGACGCCTTGTGCAGCTGCTCCGGGAAGCCGTCCACCGCGTAGGCGTTCTTGACCACGCCGTTCTGGATGGTGGGCGGGGTGATCTTGTAGACCAGGCGCATCGTCAGCTGGGGGATGGCCTTGAAGCCGTTCCCGCAGACACCGCTCGCCGGGTCCGCGAAGGCCACGTGCGTACGGTGGTTGGCGCTGTCGATGTTCACGCCGTCCCAGCAGCTCTGGAAGGCGAAGGTGCGGACCACGTTGCTGCCCTGCGGGCAGATCGGGTACTGCTCCGTCAGCTGGACCTTGTTCTCGAAGCCGGTGCAGCTCCAGTGCGCGTTGGCGTTGGCCAGACCGTTGGTGAGGGTCTTGGCGTCACCGGTGATGATGCGCAGGAACTGCGGCATCGCGACGACCTTGCTGGCCGGCGAACCGACGTACTTGATCTGCGCCGACTGCGGGGTCAGGATCTTGCCGACGTTGCCTTCCTTGCCACCGCCGAGCGCGTTCGCGTCGAACTCCTGCGAGCCGTCCTGCACACGCACGACCGGCCAGTAGTAGGCAGAGAGGTCACTCTGGTTCTGGCAGCTGGAGGGGGCGGCCAGCAGCGAGTCGTTCGTGGAGAACGCGTTGACCTTCTGGTTGCCGACGTAGTCGTGCTCGTGGTGCGCGCCGTTGGTCACACCGGGCGCCACGATGACGTTGTCGGTGTTGTGGTTCTTGTTGGCGTTGACACCGCACCTGGTGGTGAAGGAGCCCGTGGAGGCCTGAGCCTGCTTCTGGGGCTTGGCCTGGACGTTTGGGGCCACCTTGGTGATGTCCACGAAGTCCGCGGCCGTCGGGCCGTTGCCGGCCTGACCACCGTTGTTGGCGGCGGGCGCGGATGCGCTGGCACTCGCACTCGGGGCGGCCGTGTTGCCGTTGTTCTGGCCGCCGTTGTTGTTGTTCTGCCCGCCGTTGTTGTTGCCTCCGCCGTTGTTCTGGCCACCGGCGGTGGTGTTGTTGGCGGTCTGTGTCGTACAGGCGGCGAGCTGCTTCAGTGCCGCCGCGTTGACACTGCCGCCCACTCGCTGGATGTCGATGCGGATGCGGTCGATCGTCGCGGCCCGCTTCTCCTTGAGAGGGCCGACGATCGCGTTCTGGACGAAGCTCGCGTCGTTCGCCTGCGCCTGGCGCGTCGAGGCGAGCCGGGCGTAGGCCTCGGTGATCTGCTTGTCCAGGTTCGCCAGTTCGGTGGCGACCCCCTGACGAGCGTTCTGCGGCACGTTCGTCAGCTGCTGGCCGACGTCCGGGCAGGCGATCGTCGCGACGGATGCCGCGGCGGCCTTCGTCTGGTTCTGGCCCGACGAGTTGGACTCGTGCGCCGAAGCGTTCATCTGCGCCCAGAGCAGCCCGCCCCCACCGAGCACTAGGGCAGCCGATGCGGCAATGGCCTTGGTGGCCAGCGGCGTACGGCGTTTACGATCATTGCGTCCCATGGAACTCCTCTGACTTCCTTGCGGGGCAGCGAGGCGCCCGACAGGAGTGAAGCGGCGCCCTTTGATACGCAGGAGGTCTCAGGAGTGTTCAGCGGTCTCAGAAACTGATGAGAGATTCCTGGGTAAGTCCCCTCCCAACTGCCCTTTAAACACCAGCAGTTGTGATCGACTCACAGGTAGTGCTCAGCGTCCCTGATCCAAATAGGCCAATACCGCCAGCACGCGGCGATTGTCGTCGTCCGATACTTCTAGTCCCAGTTTGGCGAAAATATTGGACGTGTGCTTCCCGATCGCCCGCTCCGTGACAACGAGTTGCCCGGCGATCGCCGCGTTCGACCGCCCCTGCGCCATCAGTTCCAGCACCTCGACCTCCCGCGGCGTCAACCGCCCCAGCGGCCGGTCGTCGGCCGCCCGCCGCGCCAGCAACTGCTGGATCACCTGCGGGTCCATCACCGTCCCACCCCCCGCCACCCTTCGCACGGCGTCCACGAACTGCTCCGCGTCGAACACCCGGTCCTTCAGCAGATAGCCCACCCCGCCGGTCCCGTCCGCGAGCAACTCCCGCGCGTACAACTGCTCCACGTGCTGCGACAGCACCAGCACCGGCAGCCCCGGCCGCTCCCGCCGCGCCCGCAGCGCGCACTGAAGCCCCTCGTCGGTGTGCGTGGGCGGCAGCCGTACGTCGACCACGGCCACGTCGGGCGCCAACTCGGCCAGCGCCCTGGTGAGTTCGGGCCCGGTCTCCACCGCCGCGGCGATCTCGAAGTCGTAGGCCTCCAACAGCCGCACCAGCCCGTCCCGCAGCAGGAACAGGTCTTCGGCTAGGACAACGCGCACGGAATCTCCATGGTCACCATGGTGGGACCGCCCGCGGGGCTGCTGACGGCCAGGACGCCGTCGAATGTACCCAGTCGCCGCTCGACCCCGGAGAGTCCCGACCCCGCCCCGACCACGGCTCCGCCCGCGCCGTTGTCCGTGACGGAGATCCGCAGCATGCCGTCCGCGTGGTCCAGGTCGACCCAGATCCGGTCGGCACCGGCGTGCTTGACGGCGTTGGTGAGCACCTCGCTGACCGCGAAGTACGCGGCCGACTCCACCGGGGCCTCGGCCCGGCCCCTCCCCAGACCCGTCGACACCTCCGTGGCCACCGGCATCCGCAGCGCCAACGCCCTTACGGCGTCGCCGAGTCCGCGCTCCGCCAGCACCGGAGGATGAATCCCGCGCACCAGATCACGCAGCTCGTCCAGCGCGTCGGCGGAGGACTGCCGGGCCCGGACCAGCAACTCCCTCGCCTTCGCCGGGTTCTTCTCCAACAGCGCCTCGATCGTGCCCAGATCCATGCCCATCGCGACCAGCCTCGCCTGCGCGCCGTCGTGCAGATCCCGTTCGATACGGCGCAGTTCGGCGGCCGAGGAATCCACCGCGTCCCGCCGCGTCTCGGTCAACACCCTTACCCGCTCGCGGAGTTCGCCCTGTCCCGGGGCGAGCACCGCACGGGTCAGCAGGAAGTGGACGCGCAGCAGGGCGGGCGTGAGGAAGAAGGCGGCGACCAGCAGCGCGACGCCCAGCAGCCCCGCGAGCAGCGCGGTGCCCTGCCCGCTCACCGGCACGAACCCGTACCACCACCCCACATACGTCCCGTCCGTGAACACCCGCCACAGCCCGAACGCCAACGCGAAGCCCTCCAGCGGATAGAACACCAGGGCCGCGGGCACCAGCGCGGTGACGAACCCGGCGATCATGTCGACGGGCAGCCACCGGAGATCCCGCCAGGTCGCGGGGTCACCGAGCAGGCGAAGAGTCCGCGCCCAGGGCTTCGTCCCCGCCGGGACCGGCCGGTACGCCGGCGGAATCCGCACCCCGTACCACCGCGCGGCGAGCAGCCGCCGCCGGTCCGCGTGCGCCCGCACACCGGTCAGCACCCAGGGGGTGGTGAACAGCCCGACGCCCGCCGGGATCAGCACGAGCGAGACGAGGGTGAGGACGAGGAGGACGAGAGAACCGTAGAGGGAGAGGAGGGCGAGCCCGAGGCCCCGCACTCCTGCCCTGAGAACGGCCCGGGCCCGCCCACCGTCGCTGTTCGTGTCCATGCCCCCCAGTCTCACGGAGCACGGCGACGAGGTCACGGGGCCGGGCCACCCTGCCGGGGGTGTCGCCGGCAACACCGGCTACGCCACGAACGGCAACCCGAGCACCTTCGCCTCCACAGCGGGGTCGAGCCCCACGGCCGGCCGGTCCGGACGCTGAGGCGCGGAACCCCCGATCTCCCGCAGCCACCGCCACGTATCGGCCACCGTCTCCTCGACGGGCCGGCAGCTCAGCCCCGTGGCCACCGCCCGGGACACATCCGCACTGTGCAGCGCGTCGTACCCGTCACTCCCCGCCGGCACCCACACCGGCAACTGAGTCCACGGCTCGATCCCCGCCCCCAGCACGGCCTCCGCCGGGGTCCAGCGCAGTTCGACCCCGGGCCCACCGGCAACCCGCACACACGCGTCCAGCAACGACCCCGTCGTCGCGTGCCCCTGGGGCGAGATCAGGTTGTACGCCCCGCTCAACTCCCGCTCCACGGAACCGAGCAGCCACTCCGCGAGGTCCCGCACGTCCACGTACTGGAGTGCCAACTCCCGCGGCCCCGGCGCCAGTACGGGCCCGCCCCGGGCGATCCGCCCCAGCCACCACGGCAACCGCCCGATGTTCTCGTACGGCCCGAGGATCAGCCCGGCCCGCGCGAACACCGACCGCTCCGCACCGAACGCCCCGAGCGCGGCCAGCTCCCCGCCCCGCTTGTCCCGTGCGTAGTCGGTCTTGTCGGCGTCGGGAGAGGCGCCCTCGACGACGGGTGCGTCCTCGTCGTACCCCGGGGGCGGAGCCCACGCGTAGACCGAGCAGCTCGACACGTACACGTACCGGCCCACCCGGTCGGCGAGCAGCCGCGCCGCGTCGTCGACGGCCCGCGGCGCCGCCGACCAGGTGTCGACGACCGCGTCCCACTCGCCGGAGGCCAGCGCGTCCAGCCCACCGGGCGCGGTGCGGTCGCCCCGCAGTGTCCGCACCCCGGCCGGGCTCGGGGGTCCGGGAGGTGTCCCCCGGAAAGCCACGGCATGGCGGCCCCGGTTGAGGACGGTCACCTCCCAGCCCCGCCCGAGGGCCGCCTCCACGACGGCCCGCCCCGCGAACTCCGTACCGCCCAGCACCAGAAGTCTCATACCGACGACTCTGCCCGCGGGGCCCCCGGAAGGGAACGCCGATCTGCCCTCAGCAGACGGTCAGCGCGCGGTCGGCGGCGTGTACTTGTACCCCACCCGGCGCACGGTCTGGATCGCCTTGCGGTGCTCGACGCCCAGCTTGCGGCGCAGCCGCGCGATGTGGACGTCGACGGTACGGCCGTCGCCCACATGCCCGTAGCCCCACACCGTGGTGACCAGCTGGTCGCGGGTGTGCACCCGGTTGGGGTGCGCGACGAGATGGGCGAGGAGCTCGAACTCCAGGTACGTCAGGTCGAGTTCCTCGCCGTTCAGCTGCGCGGTGCGCTGCACGGTGTCGATCCGGACGAGGGGCTCGGCCTCGGCCGGGAGAGCCGGGGCGGCCGGGGCGCTCCGGACGAGGTGCGGGCTGTCGGCCGGGATGAGGACGAGGTACCCGACCATCGGCGGCTGCCCCGGAAGCGTGGGCAGCGTGTGCGGCGGCGCGGGCAGCCAGGTGGCCCCCGGGGGCAGGAACTCCGCGACGTCGATCACCTCGTCCCGGTCCACGGCGCGCAGATGATGCCGTGGCGCGTTCGGAGCGGTCGGGGCGGGGGTGTCGAGCGTGGCGGAGGACAGAGAACGGATGATCGCCATGAGAGGTCAGCTCTTTCGCGCGAGAAGTTCGTCGAGGGGACGTACGTCGAGTCGCGCAGGCCGGAGGCCGAGGGTGTTTCGGCTTTAGAGGGCCGGCGCGTTCATCGCGCGACAACACACCCGGTCGAAGTCATGGTGCTGACGGGAAGGCCAGAACGGCTCAAGGTCATCGCGACCCGTCGCGCTGCGTTTCTGGTAGCCGGCCATGAGCCCATTGAAGCAGACACAGCCCCGCGACAGGAGCCTCCTCTCACAGCTTGGACGCTTCCTTGACGTGAATCCGTGACGTGAATAGGACGCCCGGCGGTGTTCGAGCCGGCAGTCCCCGCCGCAACGCCGAGGGGCGCCCACCGTCACGGTGGGCGCCCCTCTCGCGAGTGCGGGGTGGATCAGACCTGGCCGGCCTTCTCCAGTGCGGAGCAGCACGTGTCGACGATGAGGCGCGTCACGACGTACGGGTCGACGTTGGCGTTCGGACGGCGGTCCTCGATGTAGCCCTTGCCGTCCTTCTCGACCTGCCACGGGATACGGACCGAGGCACCGCGGTTGGAGACGCCGTAGGAGTACTCGTTCCACGGGGCGGTCTCGTGCAGGCCGGTCAGACGGTCGTCGATGCCGGCGCCGTAGTTCTTGACGTGGTCGAGGGGCTTGGAGCCCTCGCCGAGGGACTCGCACGCGGTGATGATCGCGTCGTAGCCCTCGCGCATGGCCTTGGTGGAGAAGTTGGTGTGCGCGCCCGCGCCGTTCCAGTCGCCCTTGACCGGCTTGGGGTCGAGGGTCGCGGAGACGCCGAAGTCCTCGGCGGTGCGGTAGAGCAGCCAGCGGGCGATCCACAGGTGGTCGGAGACCTCCAGCGGGGAGACCGGGCCGACCTGGAACTCCCACTGGCCGGGCATGACCTCGGCGTTGATGCCGGAGATCGCGAGACCGGCCTTGAGGCAGTTCTCCAGGTGGGCCTCGACGATCTCGCGGCCGAAGATCTCGTCGGCGCCGACACCGCAGTAGTAGCCGCCCTGGGGGGCCGGGAAGCCGCCCTCGGGGAAGCCCAGCGGGCGCGAGCCGTCGAAGAAGGTGTACTCCTGCTCGATGCCGAAGATGGGCTCCTGCGAACCGAACTTCTCGACGACCTCGGCCAGCGCGGCACGGGTGTTGGACTCGTGCGGCGTCATGTCGATGTCGAGGACCTCGCACATGACGAGGATGTCGTCGCCGCCGCGGATCGGGTCCGGGAAGCTGGCGACCGGCTTGAGCACGCGGTCCGAGGAGTGCCCCTCGGCCTGGTTCGTGGACGACCCGTCGAAGCCCCAGATCGGCAGCTCGGCACCCTTGGCGTCATCGGCCAGAATCTTCGTCTTCGAACGGAGCTTGGCCGTCGGCTGGGTGCCGTCGATCCAGATGTACTCAGCCTTGAAGGTCACGGGCCACATCCTTCGGGGTGGGTCTTTCGGTCGCACTCGCGGTGCTGCGGCGCAGCGGCACTGGGGCGCCACGATTCATGCCGCGCAGCCTGTCAACAGGCGGTTTCCCGATCATTGCCCGACTGTGAACCCCGTGTTACCTGGTGGTGCTGTGGCGCGCTTCACGCGACCCGCGCGCGGCACACCCGGGAGACCGCTGTGAACCCGCTGTTCGCACTCGCAGACGCGCGCGGCCGACCGGCTCGTATGCGATGGGGTTAGCCCTCGGCGGCGGCCTCGCGCACCCCGGCCAGGAACCCCCGGATCGCGGCCAACTCCCTTTCGTCGCAGCCCTGGAGCAGCCCTACGGCCCTGTCGATGAGCGGACCGAAGAAGGCCTGCCCGAGAGCGACGGCCCGCTGGTCCACCTCGACGACGACCTTGCGCCGGTCCCCCTCGCTCCGCACCCGCCGCACCTGCCCGGCCCGCTCCAGCCGGTCGACCAGGGCGGTGGTCCCCGCCGAGTTGAGCCCGAGCGCGCCGCCGAGCCGCCCGGTCGTCATCTCGGTACCGGCCCGCGCCGCGTCCATGAGGGCGATCAAGGCGCGTACGTCCGTGGGGTGCATACCGTTCTGGTTCGCGAACCGGGCGCTGTGCAGGCCGAGTTCGACCGCCACGGCACGCAGGAGATGGACGATCTCCATCTCCGGCCCGGGGTCCGCCTTCTGGTTCGGCACGGCCGCCTCCGACTATCATCTCGCTCGCCGAGTATCTCGTTCAGCGAGATGATAGGGGGAGTGGGTGACCATGGGAAACCGCGGCCGGTACGACAGGGACCGTTTCGAGTCCGCGTATGACAAGGTCATGGCGAAGTGGCCCGCCGAGCGGGAGGCGGTCGTCGTCCCCACCCCGTTCGGGCAGACGTACGTCAACGTGTGCGGGCCCGCCGACGGCCGCCCGCTCGTGCTGCTCCCCGGCGGCGGGGGAGCGACCTCGGCATCCTGGTACGCCCAGGCCTCCCGACTCGCCCGCACCCACCGCCTCCACGCCCCCGACCTGATCGGCGCCCCGGGCCGCAGCGTCCCCGCGGCCGGCCGCCGCCCGCGCACCGTGGCCGACCTGGTGACCTGGCTGGACGCGGTGCTCGACGGGCTGGGGGCGCCGGTCGTGGACCTCGGCGGGCACTCGTACGGCGGCTGGATCGCGCTGCACTACGCACTGCGCGCCCCCGCCCGCGTACGCCGTCTGTTCCTCCTCGACCCGACCCAGTGCTTCGCCGGGTTCGAGACGGCGTACCTGCTGCACGCACTGCCGATGCTGCTACGGCCCACTCCGCGCCGCGTCCGCGCGTTCCTGGCGTGGGAGACCGGGGGAGCGGCGTTCGACCCCGACTGGCTGCGCCTCCAGGAGGCGGGCGCGGGGTTCCCGTCCGCGCGGCCGGTGACCGGACCGCGCCCGACGCCCCAGGCGCTGCGCGGGCTGAACGCGTCGGTCCTGCTGCTTCTGGCCGGAAGCAGCAGGACCCATGACACGCACCTGGTGGCGGCCCGGGCGGGCGGTCTGCTGCCTCGCGTCGAGACGGACATCCTCCCGGACGTCTCCCATCACGCGCTGCCGCATGCCGCGCCGGAGCGACTGGGCCGTCACCTCACCGGTTTTCTCGGACCCTGAGCATCACCCCACTTTCTGGATCAGAGCACGGCGGATGAGGAACTTGCCGGGCTCGCGGACCTGTTCGAAGGCCGCGTTGTTCAGCAGGACACAGCTCCCGGAGACCGAAGTGACCTTCACCGTCGTGGACTTGTTGTTGTCCAGGTTGGTGACCTTCAGCGTCGTGCCGGCCGGGAACTGGTTGCTGGACGCGGCAGGCGCACCGGCCTCGCCGGAGAGCGTGACGGTCGAGCCGTTGCAGACCTGGCTGCCCGCGGCGGCGTTGCCGCCGGCGTTGTTGCCGGCGTTGTTGCCCGCCGCCGGCGGGGTCGCGACCGAGGTGGCGGGGGAGCCCGCGGGAGCGGGCTGCGCCGGCTGCGCGGCCTGGGAGTCCTGAGCCGACTCCCCCACCGCACAGCCCGACGCCTTCTGCTGCACCTTGATCTGTGCGATGACGGCCTCGCGGTTGGCGATCCGCGCGCTCGACTGGGCGTCGGGAGCCGCGCGCTGGCCGTCGATGAACTTCTGGTTGTTGCCCAGCGCGGTGGCGAGCCCCTGACAGACCGTCGAGTTGGCGGCCGACAGCGTCCGAGCGTTCTGTCCGTTCGACTGCGACGCGTTCGAGGTGGTGGCCAGGGCGAAGGCCCCGCCGCCGGCGACCGCGGCGGCGGTGACCAGCAGCGCCAGCTTCTTTTTCGTACTGGCCGTTCTCCTGCGCGACATGCGCGACTCCTGTGGGGTAGGGGAGCGTACGTCGCTATGTACGGCGGGTCGAACGATGTAACTCATTGGACACAGGAGTCGCATAAGTGACCTGCGTCACAAGGGGGCTGGGGGGGCGGCCGGGCTGACGCGTGTCAGCGGGACAGGGCGTCCCGTACCGCCTCGTCACTGCGGGCGACCACCGCCGTGCCGTCGTCCGCAGTGATGATCGGGCGCTGGATCAGCTTCGGGTGCGCGGCGAGCGCGGCCACCCACCGGTCCCGTGAACTCGCGTCCCGCGCCCACTCCTTGAGGCCCAGCTCCTTCGCCGCGGCCTCCTGGGTGCGCGTGATGTCCCACGGTTCGAGGCCGAGCCGCTCCAGTACGGCCCTGATCTCGTCCTCGCTCGGCACGTCCTCCAGATAGCGGCGGACGGTGTACTCCGCCCCCTCGGCGTCGAGCAGACTCACGGCGCTGCGGCACTTGGAACAGGCCGGGTTGATCCAGATCTCCATGCCACTCACGGTACGTCAGAACCCGTCTTCCACCTGCGTCACAGCACCCCCTGAAGGCCTTGTGGCCAGGGGCGATTGTCAGTGCCGGGCAGTAGAATGGAAGAAGTGTTCGAGGGTGTCGCCGGGGGGTCCGGCGGTGCCCTGATCGCGACAGGAGGATGCCCGTGCCCGCTGCCGCACTGAAGCAGAAGCCGTTGCCCACCCAGTCCACCGCGAAGCGTCCCGTCCAGCTCGATCTGCCGTATGTGCCTGTGGAGAAGCGTCCGTTGCCGCCGGGACGTCCGCGGGAGTGGTACGTCACGCACAACCGGCGTCTCAAGGCGATGCGGTTGGCCATCGCCCTGCTCGACTCGGGGGTGTTCGTTCCGAACCAGGCACGGAACGAGACGATCCGAAGTACCGCTGAGCTGATCGGTGTTCACGCGCCGTCGGACACGACGTGTCACATGGTGCGGGCCCTGATGCGGTACTCGCGCTGAACCATGGCGCCGGGTGCCCCGTGCTTTCGGGGCGCCCGGCGTTGGTGCCGGCGTCTCCGGGGCGGGGCGGCCGGTGTTTGAACCACGCCAACAATTCTCCGGGCAGGGCGGCCGGTGTGTGAACCACGCCGACAACTCTCCGGGGGCGGCCGGCGTGTGAGCTACGCCGACAACTCTTCGGGCAGGGCGACCGGCGTGTGAGCTACGCCGAGAACTCTCCTGGCAGGCAGACAGGCCGGCCGGCCGGTGTGTGGACTACGCCGACAACTCCCGCTCCACCGGCGTCCGGAACCGCGGTGTCACCCGGGTCTCGCCCACCCACCTCCGCAGCCGTTCCGCCGCCGCCCCGATCGCGGCCTCCGCCTCCCGTCCGACCCCCTCCCGGTCGAGGACGCGCCAGGTGATCTCACCGTCGGGGCGCTGGGCCCAGCCCCCCACCACCCGGCCGTCCCACCACACGGTCGGACCGACATTGCCGCTCCGGTCGAACAGCGCGGGGCGCAGCTCCGGGGCGAGGTACCAGTCCCGTTGCTGCCAGCCCATCGCCGTCGGGTCGAGTGCCGGGAGGAGGGCGGCCCAGGGTTCGCCGGGACCGGCCACGGGGGCGAGGTCGCCGGCGGTGACGTAGCCCGTGCCCTCGTCCAGGGTCACCGGTTCCGCGCCGATCGCCGCCAGGGCCCGGCGGACCTCCGTCACACGCCAGCCCGTCCACCACTTGAGGTCGGCCTCCGTGGCGGGGCCGCATGTCGTGAGCCAGCGGTCGAGGAGGGCGGCCTGGGCCTCGGCGGTGTCCAGTTCGGGGTGGGCGGGCGCCACGGCCCAGCGGAACTGGCTCGACGTCCAGCCGCCGAGCGGGCGGCCCCGCACAACCTTGCCCTCCACGCCCAGCACCCTGAGCAGCCGTGTCGAGACGGTGTGCACGCCCTCGTAGGACTTCCCGGCCGCGTAGGCGAACTGTTCCTTCAACCTCGGTTCGTCCAGGGCGAGTTCGGTCGCCGTCGCCTGTCCGCGCCGGGTCAGCGCGGACAGGGTGGCCTCCTCGACGGCCTTCAGCCAGATCGCGTCCGGCGCCCCCGCCTTCGCCATGTCCTTGACCAGGTTGGCCCGTTCACGGGCGGCGACGGCGAGTCCGGTGGAGGCGTGGACCACGGCGGTCAGCTCGGCCGGGTACACGAACACCGTGTGCCGCATGCCGTGCGCACGGATCAGGGTGCGGTCCTCGTACAGGGCGCGGGCGGTCTCCGTGACGGTGACGGAGGCGTCGGCGAGACGGGCGCCCACGGCGAGGTAGACCGTCGCGGGATCACTGCCGTGCAGGGCGACGAGGGAGGCGGCGACCTCCTCGGGGGTGGTGGCGTGGGTGCGCGGGGTGAGGCGGTGGCGTAGGGCGAGGCGCGCTCGGCGTTCGGGGGTGGGGATGTGACGGGGGGTGTGCGCCATTTCGACCTCGCCTGGAAGACGTCCACTTCTCGACCGACAGTAAACGTTCACCCGATCGACGTCCCCGGAATGCACCCCCACGCCGACCTGGATTCACTGCGAAGCAACAGGCGGTGCCATCCCAGAAGGCGGCGGCATGCAAAGACACGGCACATGACCACCCCGGCGGACCGAGCGGAGCGGGGCCGCGCCGCGCGCAAACGCGTTCCCCGCTCGGCCCACGCCGACTGGACCCCCGCCGTGGACCGCCCGGACCCCGTCGCCGTACTCGAACGGCAGGGCCGGGACAGGCTCCCGGAACTCCTCCCGATCCGGTACGGCCGCATGGCCGCCTCCCCCTTCGCGTTCCTGCGCGGCTCGGCCGCCGTGATGGCGGCGGACCTGGCGTCCCGGCCGCACACCGGCCTCACGGTCCAGCTCTGCGGCGACGCCCACCTCCTCAACTTCGGCCTGTACGCCTCCCCGGAACGCACCCTCCTCTTCGACCTGAACGACTTCGACGAGACGTTCCCGGGCCCGTTCGAATGGGACGTGAAGCGCCTCGCCGCGAGCGTGGCGGTCGCCGCCCGCGAGAACGGCCACAGCGACACGAAGGCCCACCGCGCCGCGCTGGAGGCGGCAGCCGCGTACCGTACCGCTCTTCGCGAGCTGGCCCGCAAGGGCGAACTCGCCGTCTGGTACGAGCGGATCGACGCCGACAGCCTGCTGCCCCTGGTGCGTTCGGCCCGCCACCGGCGCCGGGTGGAGTCCAGCCTCACCCGCGCCCGCCGCCGTACCAGCCTGCACGCCCTGGGCAAGCTGACCGAGACCGTCGACGGACGACGCCGTATCGTCCACGACCCACCCCTCCTCGAACCCGCCGGCGCCGCCGACACGGCCTCCCTGCGCAAGATCTTCAGCGACTACCGCTCCACGCTCTCCGAGGAACGCCGCCTCCTCCTGGACCGCTACCGCTTCGTCGACGCGGCCCGCAAGGTCGTCGGCGTCGGCAGTGTGGGCACCCGCTGCTTCATCGTGCTGCTCGCCGGCCGCGACCAGGACGACCCGCTGTTCCTCCAGATCAAGGAGGCGCGGAAGTCCGTACTGGAAGAGCACCTCCCCAGCGGCCCCTACGTCCACCCCGGCCACCGGGTCGTGGCGGGCCAGCGCCTCCTCCAGGCGGCCAGCGACATCTTCCTGGGCTGGATGACGGGCCCGCAGGGCCGGGCCTTCTACTGGCGCCAGCTGCGCGACATGAAGGGCTCAGCGGACGTGGTCGGCATGGGCCCGGCGGCCCTCACCGCGTACGCCCGCCTCTGCGGCACCGCCCTGGCCCGCGCCCACGCGCGCTCCGGCGACCGCATCGGGATCGCCGCGTACCTGGGCGGCACGGACACCTTCGAACGCGCCGTCGCGGACTTCGCCCTGACCTACGCCACCCAGACGACCGCCGACCACGCGGCCCTCGGCGCGGCCGTGGCGGCAGGCGTGGTCACGGCGTCGCCGGGCATCTGAGGACCCCGCACGAAAAAGAAGATGCACACCGAGTGACCGACTCCCTACGCTGGAGACGCATTGCGGAGCAGGTCACCACTGCTTCACGCAGGACCGGCGTCACCCTGCGGAGTCGGCGCTAGTCTCGGACGCACCCAACCCACCGACGGTCGGCGCCCACCCCAGCGCCCTGTCGGGACGCAGTCCACACCGCTCGGACACCACACCCACGCCCACGGAGGCCCGTGATGGGCACCATCGTCATCTCCGGGACCGTCGTCCTGGTCGTCCTGGGATTCGGAAACCACGTCTGGTGGCTCGCCGCCGTCGCCGTGCTCTTCCTCTACGTCCAGTACGGCAGGGACTCGACGTCGTCCACCTCGTCGACCTCGTCCACGTCGTCCTCGTCGGGCGGCGGTTCCTCCTCGGGGAGCACCCCGTCGAGCTACCGCGCGTACCGCGACCGCCGTGACAAGCAGGCCAAGTGGGAGCGCCGCTACCAGCGCGAGCGCCCCCTGGAATCGCGCCGCCAGGCGCGGGAGAAGAGCAAGTAGCAGACCGGGGCGCCCGTCACAGCCCGGGGGCGCCCCACACCGGGAACCACCGGCTCAGGTCCTGCTCGATCCGCAGGTCGTTGCCGAGCATCGACTTGACCTGGAGTTCCAGTGCGCTGTCGCGCCGCTGACCGTCACCGGCCAGCGGCGCGAACGGGAAGAAGGTCCCGCGCTTGTACAGATAGACCAGCGCCAGCCGCCGGCCGCCGTCGGCCCCGCCGTCCTCGAACCCGGCCAGCGAGCACAGGAGTTGGGGCCCGAAGCCGTTGGCCTCCATCGCGCTGTTCACCGCGTGCAGATCGTTGACGAGGGCCGACAGCTGATCCGGTGAGCGCCGCGACACCAGCCACGAGTAGCCGTAGGCATCCTGGGTCAACTCCACCGGCGGGCCCGTGCGTTCGGTGTCCGCGTCCAGCAGCGCCTGCACCTCACGGTGCGTCTGCTCGAACGCCCCGCCCTCCACCGTCGCGAAGCACACCGCACCCCGCCCGGTCGCCCGGAACCCGGCCGCCGCCTCCAGCGTCACCGCCGCCGAGGGCAGCGCGAACAGCTGGTCGAGATCGGGAGCGACCGCTTTCGTACGGCCGAGCAGGATGTCCAGCAGCCCCATCCTCAGTCCGCCTTCCCGATGCCGGGCACCGCCGCCTCACCCAACTCGGCGGAGATCCGCCCCAGTTGGTCGAGCCGCTGCTCCAGGCTCGGGTGGGTCGAGAAGAACCGTGAGATGCCGGGCTCGGTGCCGGTCGCCGGGCTGAAGTAGAAGGCGTTGAAGGCCTGCGCGGTCCGCAGGTCCTTCGTCGGAATCCGGGCGATGTCGCCGTCGACCTTGGTGAGCGCGGAGGCCAGCGCCGAGGGCTTGCCGGTGAGCAGGGCCGCGGCCCGGTCCGCCGCCAGCTCCCGGTACCGGGACAGCGCCCTGATCAGCAGGAAGCTGATCGCGTACACGGCCGCCGAGATCCCCATGATCCCCGCGAACACGGCCAGCGTGTTCTGGTCCTTGCGCCCCCGGAAGATCTGCGAGTAGAACGCGAACCGGACCATCAGCCCGGCGAGCACCCCGAGGAACGACGCCACCGTGATCACCGCGACGTCCTTGTGCGCCACATGCGACAGCTCGTGCGCGAGCACACCCTCCAGCTCGGCCGGCTCCAGCCGCCGCAGCAGCCCGGTGGTCACGCAGACGACGGCGTGATCGGCGTTCCGCCCGGTGGCGAAGGCGTTCGGCATGTCGATGTCCGACACGGCGACGACAGGCTTCGGCATGTCGGCCACGGCACACAGCCGGTCGATCACACCGTGCAGCTCGGGATACTCCTCCCGCTCCACGATCCGCCCGTGCATCGCGTACACCGCGATCCGGTCGGAGAACCAGTACTGCGCGACGAGCAGCCCGCCCGCCAGCACCACGACCAGCACCCAGGACTTCAGCAACACGATCAACGCGGCCACGAACGCCACGTACAACAGCCCGAGCAGGAACAGCGTCAGACCCATACGCACGGTCAGCCGCCGGTCGCTCCGGAAGCGGCTCTGCATCTGCCATCACCCCGCAGTCAGGCACTCGTCCCACCGCCCAGTGTGCACCCGCCCTTTCCCATGAAGCGGTCCCGATCGACCCTAGGCGGGGCAAAGGCTCGTCGGGGCGGGTGAGAATCGGATGAGGACGGAGACGGGGACGGGGAGGAGGGACGCGGGTGAGTCGGGAAGCCCGGCCTCCCGCAGCAGCCGTGTCAGTATGGATGCCACCGCCGCACCTCCACGCCCCGCCCAGCTCTACTACGGCGCCCGGAAGTTGGCGTACCCCAACAACACGATCACCGCGGCCACACTCCCCAGCACGACCGCCGTCGATATCCACGAGGACCGCCGAGGCCCCACCCCCTCGGGCTCACCCCGGAACGGCATCGCCTCCGGCGGATTCTCCTTCCACCGGGCCGCCAGCATCCGGGCCCGCGCGGAAGGCTCCTTGAACTCGGCCCCGTCCGCCCACCTGAGGTCGAACTCCCGCTCCTCGTCGTCTTGCCGGTGCCCCATCCCCGTTACCCCTCCCGAATCCAGCATTCCGAAAACAGTCCGTGTACGACGGTGCCCCCGCCTCTCCGAAGAGAGACGGGGGCACCCGACGATCGGTTCGATCACACGTCGAAGTACAGCTCGAACTCGTGCGGGTGCGGACGCAGCTGGAGCGGCGCGATCTCGTTCGTGCGCTTGTAGTCGATCCACGTCTCGATCAGGTCGGACGTGAAGACGTCGCCGGCGAGGAGGAACTCGTGGTCGGCCTCGAGGCGGTCGAGGACGGCCGGGAGGGAGGTCGGGACCTGGGCGACGCCCGCGTGCTCCTCGGGGGCCAGCTCGTAGAGGTCCTTGTCGATCGGCTCGGCCGGCTCGATCTTGTTCTTGATGCCGTCCAGGCCCGCCAGGAGCAGCGCCGAGAAGGCGAGGTACGGGTTGCCGGAGGAGTCGGGCGCGCGGAACTCGACGCGCTTGGCCTTCGGGTTGGAGCCCGTGATCGGGATGCGCATCGCGGCGGAGCGGTTGCGCTGCGAGTACACCAGGTTGACCGGCGCCTCGAAGCCCGGCACCAGGCGGTGGTACGAGTTCACCGTCGGGTTGGTGAACGCGAGCAGCGACGGGGCGTGCTTGAGGATGCCGCCGATGTAGTAGCGGGCGGTGTCCGACAGACCCGCGTAGCCGGCCTCGTCGTAGAAGAGGGGCTGGCCGCCGGTCCACAGGGACTGGTGGACGTGCATGCCCGAGCCGTTGTCGCCGAAGATCGGCTTCGGCATGAAGGTCGCGGTCTTGCCGTTGCGCCAGGCCACGTTCTTCACGATGTACTTGAAGAGCTGGAGGTCGTCGGCCGCGGCGAGCAGCGTGTTGAACTTGTAGTTGATCTCGGCCTGGCCGGCGGTGCCCACCTCGTGGTGCTGGCGCTCGACCTGGAGGCCGGACGCCTCCAGCTCCAGGGAGATCTCCGCGCGCAGGTCGGCGAAGTGGTCGACCGGCGGGGTCGGGAAGTAGCCGCCCTTGTAGCGGACCTTGTAACCGCGGTTGTCCTCGACCGCACCGGTGTTCCAGGCGCCGGCCTCGGAGTCGATGTGGTAGAAGGACTCGTTCGCCTTGGTCTCGAAGCGCACGCTGTCGAACACGTAGAACTCGGCCTCGGGACCGAAGTACGCGGTGTCGGCGATGCCGGTGGAGGCGAGGTACGCCTCGGCCTTCTTCGCCACGTTGCGCGGGTCACGGGAGTACTGCTCGCCCGTGATCGGGTCGTGGATGAAGAAGTTGATGTTGACCGTCTTGTCGCGGCGGAAGGGGTCCACGCGCGCGGTCGACAGGTCGGCGCGGAGCGCCATGTCGGATTCGTGGATGGCCTGGAAGCCACGGATCGAGGAGCCGTCGAAGGCGAGTTCCTCGTCCGGGTCGAAGGCCGCGGCCGGCAGTGTGAAGTGCTGCATCACACCCGGCAGATCGCAGAATCGGACGTCGACGAACTTGACGTCCTCGTCCGCGATGAACTTCTTGGCCTCGTCGGCGTTCTGGAACATCCACTCCTCCTACTCCCGACCGTCCGTGCCGGGGTGGTAGTTCGTTCGTGCGGCCAGTGCGGTGGCACACGCTGGACCCGACCTTAGGGACGGGGGATTTCTCTGGCGTGACCCATTTGTTTCGCCCAAGTTAACCGGTCCCGGCCCCCGTGGCCCCTCCTGTCCGCATGGCAGAACGGGGGCAGTACCGTGGACGGGTGGACAACAGGGATGCAATCGGCTCATGGCTCTCCGGGCCCCGCGAAGCCGCGGAGCGAGCAGGTGTCGACTTCGGTTACCGCGGTGAACAGCTCGGTCTGCCCGAGCAGGGCCCCGGTTCGATCGCCCGCCCCGGCCGCCGCCTCGGCGCCCTCGTCGTCGACTGGGGCCTGTGCCTGCTGATCGCATACGGCCTGCTCACCCACGGCTACAAGCCGGGCGCGACCGGCAACTGGGCCCTCCTCGTCTTCTTCGTCCTGAGCGTCCTCACGGTCGGCACGATCGGCTTCACCCCGGGCAAGCGCCTCTTCGGCCTCCGCGTCCTCGCCCTCGACACCGGCCGCCCCCACTTCCTCCGCACCCTGCTCCGCACCGCCCTCCTCTGCATCGTGATCCCGGCGCTGATCTGGGACCGGGACGGGCGGGGCCTGCACGACCGGCTGGCGCGCACGGTCGAAGTCCGGATCTGAGGGCCGTAGAGAAGTCGCAGAGAGGTCGTCGCAGAGAGGTCAGTGACGTCGGTCGTACGACCGAGGGGGCGCCCGGGGTGATCCGGGCGCCCCCTTTGGCGTTCCGGGTGCCTGTTTTCCGCTCCGGGTGGCTCTTTTCCGGTCCGGTCGGGTGGTCTCGGGGCGGGGTGCGGTCGGGGGCGGGCGCGGCCGGGGACACTCTCGCCGTTCCCGACGGAGGTGGTGGGCAGAATGCCGCAAGGCGACAAGTCGACGATCGTGTCCCGGGCGCCGATGGTCGCGGAGGTCGCGGCCCGGCACACGGAGGAGGCGGAGACCGCGCGGCGGCTCTCGCCCGAGGTGGTCCGGGCGGTGCTGGACGCCGGTTTCGCGCGCCACTTCGTACCGGTGGCCCATGGCGGCGAGGCCGGCGGTTTCGCCGAACTGACCGCCGCGGTCGGCCTGGTGGGCGAGGGCTGCACCTCGGCGGGGTGGGCGGCTTCACTGGCCGCCTACGCCGGGCGGTACGCGGCGTTCCTCCCCGAGGAGGGGCAGGCGGAGATCTGGGCGGACGGGCCGGACGCCCTGCTGGCCGGTGCGCTCATGCCGTCCGGCAAGGCGGAGCCCGTGGCCGGGGGCTGGTTGCTGAGCGGGGAGTGGAAGTACATCAGCGGGGTGCACTTCGCCGACTGGGCGCTGGCCTGCGCGGCGATACCCGCGGAGGGCCCGCAGGGTCCCGACATGCGCCCCGAGGTGCGGTTCTTCGCCGTGCCGCGGGCCGACTTCGCCATCGAGGACAGCTGGTTCACGGTGGGGATGCGCGGGACCGGCAGTCACACCCTGGTCCTCGCGGACGCCTTCGTGCCCGAACACCGCACCCTGGCCCGCTCGGTGGTGCACGCCGGCCGCGCACCCGCCTCGGACGCGCGCTGCCACATCGTGCCGATGCACGCCGTGAACGCGCTGCCGTTCGCCGCCCCGCTCGTCGGTGCGGCCCGGGGCGCGCTGCGGGCCTGGATCACCCGGGCCGGCGCACGCGTCGACCGCCGGGGACAGGCCGTGAGCGAGAAGCCCTCGACACAGGTCTCCCTGGCCCGCTCGGCGGCCGAGGTGGACGCCGCCGAACTCCTGATCCTGCGGACGGCGGCGGTCGCCGACGGCACCGAGTGCCCACCGGAGGGCGAGGCGGCGGTCCGGGGCGCCCGGGACCTCGCCCTCGCGGTGGAACTCCTCGTCTCCGCCGTCGACCGCGTCTTCCGCGCCGGCGGCACGTCCGGGCAGTCCTCGTCGGACCCGGTCCAGCGGTTCTGGCGCGACGTGAACTGCGCCGCGTCCCATGTCGCCCTGTCCTTCGACACGGCGGGAGCGGCGTACGGGGCGTGGGCGTTGTCGGGGGAGGAGACGAGCGGGGCGGGCGCGGTGCGGTGACGGAGTGGGCGGGGTGGGCGTGGTGCGGTGACGGAGCGGAGTGGGATGAGGTGGGGTGGGCGGGGCTGACGCAGCGTGCTGAGCGGCTCCGCCGGTGAGGTGGTCGGCTACGGCGCCGACCGGGCGGCCCGGGTGCCGCGGGCCGAGCGGGTCCGGGGTCACCGGCCGTCGATCGGGCACCGCCCCGGTTCCCCGTGATCCGACCGGGCTCGACCGGCCGGGCGCCGGTCGGGCGTCGCCCGGATCACCGGTCGCGGAGCAGGCCCCGCCTGGGATTCCGTCCGTCGCCCGGGCACTACC